>JAUNAX010000011.1 GCA_030527365.1 Eubacteriales bacterium
CAGCATGACTGCCGCGACAACAGCGCCTCCTGCTGCCGCCCCTTTCCAGAATTGTCTGTCCATATTTTTCACTCCACTTGTAAAGTAAAAAAAGCTGCCGTATTCCAGCAGCTTTTCTTCTGTATTTATTTTATCTTATTTCTCTCACACCTTCAAGTGCTTTCTTGTTGTTAAAAAACTTCCCACAAGACCGATACCGATTCCAAGGGCAAGACCGATTGGAAGCAGTGTACGGTAAATTTCCATAACCGGAATGAAATCTACAATCATTGTAAGTACATTGAATTTTGTAAATATGTACTGTACAGTAGAATTATATACAAAGAACAGACCGATTAACGGAATCGCAGCACCGATAATTCCAAGTACAACACCTTCCAGAACAAAGGGAAGACGTACAAACGCATCTGTTGCGCCTATATACTTCATAATTCCAATTTCTTCTTTTCTTACAGAAATACCTACGGAAATGGTATTGCTGATAAGGAAAATAGAAATCAAAAGAAGCACTGCAATGATAACAATAGAAGCATAAGATACAAGACGGCTTAAAGATGCCAGCGTCTCTGCGGCTTTCTGTGACTGCTCAACCTCTCTTACATGATCAAGACTTTCCACATAAGCTACCAGCTCTCCCTGTTTTGCAATATCATTCATATATATCTGATAATTTGAGGAATTTACAAGAGGATTATCATCTTTAAATCCCTCTGCAGCTTCTGAGCCTTCAAAATATTTCTTACTGAATTTTTCCCAGGCTTCATCAGCTGATTCATAATCTACACGTTCTACCTCAGGTCGCGCCTTTATCAATTCTCCGATTTTCTTTATATCCTCTTCGCTTGCTTCCTCATCAAAAAATACGGTAATCGGAATTTCTTTTTCCATTTTATGAGTTGCCTGATTTACGTTTGTAACGATAGAATAAAAAACACCGAAAAGGAAAATACAGGCTGCCATTGTAAGAACAGAAGCAATGGAGAACATCCAGTTTCGCTTAATATTTTTAATTCCCTGCTTCAGATTAAACCATAATGTACTAGGCCTCATGATACCCTCCTTCTTTCTCATCACTTACAATTACACCGTCGTGCATGGTGAGAACACGTTTTTTCATGGAGTTTACAATCTCCTTATTGTGGGTAACAACAAGAACCGTAGTTCCTCTCTCATTAATCTGCTCCAGAAGCGCCATAATCTCCTCTGAAGTTTTCGGGTCAAGGTTTCCTGTAGGCTCATCTGCCAGAAGAATATCCGGCCGGTTTACCAGAGCTCTTGCAAGGGCAACTCTCTGCTGCTCTCCTCCGGAAAGCTCATCTGGATAAGATTTATACTTTCCTGCAAGCCCTACCTCCTGTAAGACCTCCGGCACTCGCTTTCTTATGACACGGGTAGGCCTTCCGATCACACGCTGGGCAAACGCTACATTTTCATATACGTCCCTGTCTTTTAAAAGACGGAAATCCTGGAACACAACGCCAAGTTTTCTTCTGTATTTCGCAACTCTTCTGTGGCGCATTCCTTCCAGACGCTCTCCGCTTACCGTAATCGCGCCTGATGTGGAATCAAGCTCTTTCATAAGCAGTTTAATCAGGGTGGATTTACCGGATCCACTGCTTCCTACCACAAACACAAACTCTCCCTTATCCACATGTAAGTTTACATGATTCACTGCCGGAAGACCCGGCCCGTATGATTTACTTACATCTTCTAAATCTATCATTGGAACCTCCTGTTTTATCCTGTGATTCTGTTGTTTTCACAAAATCATATTACGCAGAAACATTAATTTTATCTTTTCGTAACATTATTGTAATATATTCCGTGATAAATTGCAACTGTTTTTTATATCCAACTTGCGGACTCATTATAGCACAAAGAATTTTAAATGAAAACAGGAAATCCCTTTCTTTTTATTTTGCCTTCAGAATATACAGCCTGGAATCAAAATCACATCCCTTAACCTGTCCTTCCTGCGCTTCCCCTGCTGTAGCATCGCTTGTGAGAATACCAAGATTCATAAGCTCATCTCCAAAAAAAGCGCCCTTCTGTCCCTCTATGGTATACTCCGCATCTTCCAACAATCCGCAGAGTTTTAGCCGTGTATAGCTGCTATTTACAGAATTCAGAACACGATACCAGCCTACAATCGCTGTTTTCTTATCCTCGCTTACAGACATCCACGCTGTCACATTATTTTCAAAAGGACTGCTGAGACGGTAAAATGTACCAAACTGAAACAGCTCTCTGTATTCCTTCATAAAGGCAATCTGTTTTTTTACTTCCTCCTGCTCTTCCTCTGTCAGCTTATTTAAATCAAGCTCATATCCGAAAGTACCGAAATAGGCTACGTTCGCTCTTGTATAAAGAGGCGTCTCTCTGTTAAGCTGATGATTGGGAGAAACAGATACATGGCTTCCCATAGAGCTTACCGGATAACAATAAGAGGTTCCATACTGGATTTTCAGGCGTTCCACTGCATCTGTGTCGTCGCTTGTCCAACCCTGGGGTGCATAATATAAAATTCCGGGATCAAATCTTGCTCCTCCGCTTGCACAGGATTCAAACAATATCTCCGGAAATCTTGAAGTAAGACGCTCATACAGATCATATACCCCAAGAATATATCTGTGAAATACTTCTCCCTGTCTGTCAGCGGGAAGCGCTGCACTGAAACACTCAGTAATGCTTCGATTCATATCCCATTTCACATAGGAAATTTTTGCATTTCCAAGAATGTTGCTCATCATCTCATAAATAGCGTCTACCACTTCTTTTCTGGAAAAATCAAGAACGTGCTGAAATCTTCCGTGAGAATTTGTTCTGCCTGGGGTCTGTAAAATCCAATCTGGATGTGCTCTGTATAAATCAGAATCTTTATTTACCATCTCCGGCTCAAACCAGAGACCGAATTTCATTCCCAGACTGCTGATGCGCTCTGCCAGTCCTTCAATTCCCTGCGGAAGGCGTTTCCTGTTTGCCACCCAGTCTCCAAGTCCTGCCTGATCGGAGCTTCTCTGTCCAAACCAGCCATCGTCCAGGACAAAAAGCTCCACGCCACATTCTTTTGCTTTCTTTGCAATTTCCACAATGCGCTCTTCTGTAAAATCAAAATAAGTAGCTTCCCAGTTATTAATAAGGATCGGGCGTGCCTTATCTCTCCAGTATCCTCTTGCGAGACGGCGCTGATACAATTTGTGATAAGTCTGACTTAAATGATTTAATCCCTTATCTGTGTATACCATCACTGCCTCAGGCGTCTGAAAGCTCTCGCCTTTTTCCATTTTCCAGTCAAAGCCGTCCGGATGGATTCCCATAAGCATTCTTGTAGAGCCATGCGTATCTACTTCTGCCTGAGCAAGAAAATTTCCGCTGTAAACAAGACTGAAGCCTATGGCTTCTCCCTGAAACTCATCTGCCGTGGGGCGTTTTAAAATCACAAAAGGATTGTGTTCATGAGAGGAATGTCCTCTTCTGCTTCCAACAGACTGAATCCCCTGCTCCAGCTTTCTTATCTTTTCATGACGCTCTCTTGACCATGCGCCGGAAAACTGAATCCATTCATAATCGTAATCCGGCAGATCCATACAAAGGCTCATAGCTGTTGTAAGGTGAAGACTTTCCTCTCCTTCATTTTCAAAATACGCATTTCTTGCGATCACGCCGCCTCTTGCAAAAATAGTATAGGAAAGCTTTAAAAGAAGTCCTGTAACCGGATCTTTTAATGTAAGAAAAAGTGTTTCTGCCTCCCCGTCCTCTTCTGTATATGTTGCCGGAAGACCGGAAAGTTTTGGTTTTCCCTGAACAACAGAAAAACCCTGATATTTAAAATCAGAAATCCGGCTTCCGTTATTCTGCAGCACCTCCACTGCCGGTTGTCTGTAATCTGTATTTCCATACACACCATATTCCTGTTTTGTATGTTCAAGAGAAAGACTTTTTTCCCCTTCAAAAACATGAGAACCCATAGCGCGGGAATAATTTTCAAAAAGATAGGTAAAATCCTCTTTGTCGTGAATCCGTTTTCCAAAATAAAGCTGCCCCATATGTCCGTTTTTCAAAACCATCATAATGTAACTGATTTCTTCATTATATAAATGAAATACGGATGTGCTTTCGTGAAAAATAATACTCATAAAAATCCTCCCATCTGCTGTTTTCAGCATATCTCTATATCCGTATTATAAAAAAATACATCTCCTTCCAAAAGAAGGAGATGTTAAATATACCATGTAAAATGTTAGATTTGTTCTTTTCTTTTTTCTTTTCTGTACTGAGAAGGCGGCATTTTGAAATGCTCCTTAAAAGTTCTCGTAAATGAAAGAGAATCTCCGTACCCACAGGAACGGGCAACCACCTCTATAGAAAAATCCGTCATAAGAAGAAGTTTTTCCGCCTGGCTCATACGAACCTCTGTCAAATACCTGCTTGGGGACATATGAATCCCGTTCTGAAACAACGTATAAAGATAACTTCTGTTTACACATACATAATCCGCAATATCTGTTACCTTAATATCCTCAAAATAATTGTTTCGGATAAATTCCATTGCTCTTTTTACATAAAGATTTTCACTTTCCTGCCTGGAAAGAGCCGGCATCTCGATATTCTCTGAGAGAGCTGCAAAGAAACGGTAAAGAAGCCCTTCTAAAAATAACTGTCCGGAAAAAGAAGCTTTTTGCTTCTCAAGCATTTCTCCTACGATTTCCTGCAAAACCTTCCCATTTGCACAGCGATAAATCGGTTTTTCTGAAGTAAGACCTATTTCTTTTAAGTAACGCTCTGCATTCCTGCCGTCAAAGCCAACCCAGAGATACGTCCAGGGGTCTTCCTGATCTGCCTGATAAAAGGTTTGCTGTCCCGGCACGATCAAAAAGCCCTGTCCTGCTTCCAGCTCATACCGGTTTCCCCCTTCGTAAAAACAGCCTTTCCCCTCTGTAATATAATGAATAATATAATTGGGGCGAACTGCAGGTCCGTAATTATGAAGAGGCATACATCTGGACTGTCCGCAGTAACAGAGATACAAATCTGAAAATCCTCTTTCAGAAAGAAGAAGAGTCCTTGCTTCTTCCATTTTTTAATATTCCAGAGACTCCATATACTTCATATAGCGGACAACCATAAGTGCGATCTTAAAGGTAATGGCATCCTCAAATACACGAAGATCCAGTCCTGTACTTTTCTGCAGCTTGTCAAGGCGGTACACAAGTGTATTTCTGTGAATGTAAAGCTGTCTTGATGTCTCAGATACATTCAGGCTGTTCTCGAAGAATTTGTCGATTGTCACAAGTGTTTCCTCGTCAAAATCATCCGGAGACTTGCCGTCGAAAATTTCTTTGATGAACATTTTGCAAAGCGGAATAGGAAGCTGATAAATCAGACGTCCGATTCCCAGCGAACTGTATGCGATCACTTCTCTGTCCGAGAAGAAAATCTTACCTACATCAAGCGCCATTCTTGCTTCTTTATAAGATCTGGAAACTTCCTTCAGCTCACGCACGATCGTTCCGTATGCCATATGAATTGTTCCATCGTTCATGCCCAGGGTATCCAAGATTGCATGGGCAAGCTGATCCATCTCTTCATATCCTTCTCCGTCTTCCAGTTCTTTTACAATGATTACGCTTCTCTCATCTACTGCTGTGATGAAATCCTGGCTCTTGCTGCCAAAGGCGCTTTTTACAATTTCAATAGAACTGTGCTCTTTTTCCTGCTCCATCTCAAGCATCATAACAACACGGCGTACATCTGCATCAATATGAAGCTTCTTTGCCCTGTTATAAATATCCACAAGAAGAAGGTTGTCCAGAAGAAGATTCTTTATAAAGCTGTCCTTATCAAAACGTTCCTTATAAGCTACTATCAGATTCTGGATCTGAAATGCAGCCAGCTTTCCGACCATATATGTGTCTTCGTCTTCACCGTGTGCCACAAGGATATATTCCAGACGATAATCGTCACATACCTTAAAATACTGATACCCTTTCACAAGCTGGCTGTCTGCCTGTGAACCTGCAAACGCCTGAATATCCGTTACCTGAACCTCAAAGTCTGGAAATGTAGTGGCTAATAATTTTCCCTCTGTATCAATGATACAAAATTCCGTTCTGGAGATTTCCTTTAAGCCCTCCAGTGTATTTTGCAACACCTGATTTGAAATCATGATTATTCAATCCCTTTCTGTATAAAGTGTATGCTACTGCCGTCATTTTTTAATTTCCGTTCTCATACCTATTTTTATTTTAATACAAAATGAACAAAAATAAAAGAGGAAAAGCGAAAAAACTTACGTTTTTTTGTTCATTTCTTATAAATTTCTCCATTTCACGAAAAAAATGAGAGCAGACAATGCTGCTCCCACCTTCTTCCTATCCTGTTTTACTTTTCAGGCTTATTAATAAACCGCACAAAATGATAGCTTTCTACCGTCTGGAAATACTGAACGATTCTCGGATAAAGAGGCTCTGCCTTTTCCCCGTACTCTTCTTTTACACAGGCTGCAATATCCATTACGCTCCGTCTGCCATCGATCAGAGGCCAGATAAAAGTTCCAAACCCGTCAAGATGTACTTTCGTATAACGTGGTTTATTGAAAACTTTTTGAGCTATGGTATTAAACAGACCTGTATTTTCAATTTCCAGAATCACTCTCTCTTTTAAATCCCTGTGCCATTTTATAGATGGCGCCTTTTCAGGAATCAGATCAAGATAATTTATCTGCGGCTGATTTTTTTTATTTTTTTTACTCATCAGGCTTTTTTCTTCTTCCAGATGGAGAATTTCAGCAGACAGAGGATCATAACAGCCATAAGGGCAATACCGCCGATATTTCCAAAGTTTACGCCATTAATGGCAGTTTTTACTCCGGCAAGAGTAAGGATTGCGAGAACAATACCTACAAGGCCTTCTCCTGCGATCATACCGGCACAGTACAGTGTTCCATCTGTTTCCTGTTTCTCTTTTGTTTTTGCATCTACATTTTTTCTCTTTCCAACTGCCCAGCGAACAACACCGCCCAGCATAATGGTTACATTTAAATAGATTGGAAGGTAAAGACCGATTGCAAACGGCATTACCGGAACATGGAGAATTTCAAGTCCAAGTGCAAGGAACACACCGATAAATACAAGTGTCCACGGAAGATTTCCTCCCAT
Organism: Eubacteriales bacterium; assembly: GCA_030527365.1. Classification (GTDB taxonomy): domain Bacteria; phylum Bacillota; class Clostridia; order Lachnospirales; family Lachnospiraceae; genus Blautia_A. The sequence continues at coordinate 7,158 of JAUNAX010000011.1, forward strand.
AATTCCCTCTACGATCATCTTCATAAGAGTTGCCTGTGGAGCCGGAACGTCTGCTCCGCCGTATCCATATGCAGCATCAAGAAGATAAAGAACTCCGCCGATGGCAAGAGCTGCTGCCACAACACCGATCAGCTCACCAATCTGCTGTTTCTTAGGAGTAGATCCAAGAAGGTATCCTGTTTTTAAGTCCTGTGATGTATCGCCTGCAATAGCTGCTACAATACAGATAACAGAACCGATTGCAATGGCTCCTGTCATACCGCCAATTCCTGTCTGTCCAGAAGCCTTAATTGCAAATGTTGCAATCAGAAGTGTTGCAATCGCCATACCGGAAACAGGGTTATTAGAACTTCCAATAAGACCTACCATACGGGAAGATACGGTTGCAAAGAAGAAACCAAAAATAACAATCATAGCTGCTCCGAGAAGGTTTACCGGAATTGCAGGAACAATCCAGATAATAAATACCATCGCTACGATTCCAACAAGAATCATATTCATTGGAAGGTCCTGAGCTGTTCTTGCTGTGCTTGTATTTTTTCCGTTCTTCATGCTCTTCATGGAATCGCGGAAAGTAGAAACGATAAGCGGCAGAGATTTAATAAGAGAAATAATTCCGCCTGTTGCAATGGCTCCTGCTCCAATGTATTTTACATATTGGCTCCAGATTGCGGCAGCTCCTCCGTTTGTATACATTTCCATAATGGAAGCGGTGTTTCCAAGCGGGTAATTCATAACAGTATCCGGTCCGAAGAGACAGATAAGCGGAATAATTACAAGCCAGCCCACAATAGAACCAACAAACATAAAGGAAGCAATTCTCGGTCCTACAATGTAACCAACACCGAGAAGCGCCGGGTAAACCTCCATACCAATTTCACCTTTAAAGGATTTAAAAGCAACTGCAACATCTGCAGGAATCACCTTCAGACCGTCTACAATAAACTTAAATGCAGCCGCCAGTCCCATACCGGTAAATACAGTAGAAGCATTGGAACCGCCTTCCTCACCTGCAAGAAGAACCTCTGCACATGCAGTTCCTTCCGGGTAAAGAAGAGTTGCGTGTTCTTTTACGATCAGCGCGTTACGAAGGGGTACCATGAAAAGTACACCCAGAACACCGCCGCAAAGTGCGATCAGTGTAATTTCAACAAGGCCCGGTTTTTCGCAAAGGCCTTCTTCTGCCCACAGGAATAATGCAGGCATTGTAAAAATAGCTCCGGCTGCCAGAGACTCTCCGGCTGAACCGATCGTCTGGACAATGTTACTCTCCAGAATAGAGTTTTTCTTCATGATGACACGGATAACGCCCATAGAGATAACTGCTGCCGGAATGGAAGCAGATACAGTCATACCTACACGAAGACCAAGGTAAGCATTGGCTGCGCCGAATACAACTGCAAGGATAATACCCATCACAATAGATGTCACTGTAAACTCCGGTGTTATTTTTTCTGCCGGAATATACGGTTTGAACTCTTTGTTGTTGTTCATTTTACCTCTCCCTTTAACATTTTAATGAAATAAAAGTACATCCTTTTACATTATAGCGAATTACAGTGTAAAATGCAAGCAGTATTATAAATCCATCTCCAACTGCTTTGTAAGATAACGCCCTACAATTTTTGAAAAATTGGAAATATCCCGGATATAGGCAAAATCCTTTCCAAAAATCTTTTTCTCTGCTGCCAGATCTTTTTCTTCTCCCGCAAAGACACCGAGAACACTCACGCCCTCGTTTCGCAGGCGGCGTATCTGTTCTGCTGTATCAGAAACTGCATACGCCCCCTCATATGGCTTCGGATTTTTTGCATTTGGACGGTTAATCACCACATCATAAGGCCTTCCGTCGCTTAACACGATCAGTATTTTCTTTTCCTCTTCTCTTTTCAGAAGCCCAAAGCCCGCCGCTTTGATAGCAAGCCCGTCTCTGTTATTGGACGAGGTCACATAATTGAATATGTTTTCATTGGCGCTTCTGGGATCTTCATATTCCCGGAGTCTGTGGAGAATGGTGTAGTCCCAGAAAGTACAGTAACTCATCACCCGGGTTGAAATGCCCACGGCGCTTAAAGCTTCACTTATAATATACGCCTGAAGCGCCACTTCTCCCTGCCTTACCATCTGGGAACCGCTTGCATCGATGAGAACGTCCACTACAAAATCTCCCTGATCTGCTTTTAGCTCCCTTTTAAACACACGGGCTTCTCCGCTTCTTCCTATTCTCCACAGGCGCGCCGGAAGAATGGTTCCTCTGTCTGATAAAATTTCCTCTGTCTCACTTCGAAGAACAAGTGATTTTTTCAAAAGCTCTGTTAAAACAGAAATATTTCGTTTTACGATTCTGTGCTTGTCATGATACAGCCAGACATTCTTATTTTTCAGCCTCTTTGCATATTCATACTGATAATTTCTCTTTACCGGATTTTTCAGAATCCCTTCTGTAAAATAAAGGCTGCAGTCTCCGTGAATGCCAGTACACATTTTCCTGTTTATCTTTTTTTCTTCCATCTCTGTGAGATATGTTTTTCCAAAATTCAATTCCACATAAGTATGTGCCTTTTCCAGAACCTCCGGAGGAAGAACCGTAATCTTCTGTCTGACCTTTCTTTTTTCTTCCATCTCTTTTGTAACAGAAGAATCTTCCAAGTCCGTCATACGCTCTGTAAGCTGTTCCACGTATGCTTCCAGGGCTTCCTCGTACATTTCTTCTGTGAGAAAATCCTCCCAGCCAAACTCTGTCAGCTCCTCAAAAGTAACTGCCATAACACGTTCCAGATTTCCAAAACGCTTTTCAAAATCCTTATCTATGATTTCGTTATAAAGGCTGTCAATAAGAGCGATCAGGCTTTTCGTATCTTCTATATTTCTTGCACTATATACTTTATCACGTATCTTTTTAAGAGGAGCTTCCACCTTATAACCGCCATCTGCCAGCTTATCCCGAAGCACCGCGATCCGAAGTCTCCCAAGCACATCTCCATACGCGGGCAGTACCTCAAACTCCTGATCCAAAATGTCGGAATATGTCTGTTTTTGAAGGGAAACAATTCCAGGACGCTCATCACACAATTTCTCTCCGATGGCTTCTTCTATACAAAGCTGCGCCAGAGTAGTAAGGCTTCTTTCCTCTGCTCCCAGATATATTTTTTTCACAAGGTACATTCCCATAAGATTCTTGTCATAAAATCTGGCAAAAGCTCCCTGCTTTACCCCATCGTAAAGAGCGATTGCTTTTGAGCGCAGAAAAAGAGACACGTCTGGTTTCATATCCAGAGTATAATCTCCGCTTACTGTCCAGAGGAGATTTTGGATTCTGTTCTGAAGCTCCAGTTCTTTTTCAAAAATCTCTTCTCTTTCCAGTTCTTCAGTCATATACGGCTTCCCTTCCCCATTCCTTTGGAATCCTTGTGCTCACTACGTCTTCCACAATCTCCTTTTCAAAAGTATCAAAAGTTTTATTGATCACTCCCATTTTTATGGCAAGCCAGGGAGACAATCCTGCATCCACGATTTTCATTGCCGCAAGAAGTCCTCGAAGATCAAGGGACTTTGTGGAAATTTCACTGTTCATACATTTTAATTGCAGATCCATAAAAATACCGATAAACTGTTCTACCGCCTTCTCTTTCGCATGAGGAAACATTTTTCTGAAAATAAAATGGAGAGATTCCTCTGTCTGAGGCGGCATATCAATCACAAGAAATCTGGATACAAGGGCTTCGTTTAACTCCCTTGTTCCTGCATATCCATAATTCATCGTTCCAATAAAACGGGCGGCAGGGTGAAGCTCTATTTTGTCGTATCCCGGCACATCAATAGAACGGCGGTAATCAAGGGTTGCGTGCAAAACAGAAACTGCGTCATTTTTCGCCATATTAATCTCATCAAGGACACCAAAGCCGCCATGTTCTGCACACTGGTAAATACTCCCCTTTCTAAGGGTAACTTCATTATTTATAAACGTATCTGTTCCAATCAGATCGCCGCTGTTTGTATTCACATGAAAAGACACATTATAAACCGGTCTTCCGAAAATAAAGGCAAGATTTTCTGCCAGAACATTTTTCCCTGTCGCTTTTGGTCCTGCAAGAAGAATATTTTCCCCTTTTAAGATTCCCGCAATCCCCATTTCCAGGATTTCTCTTCCGTAAAACGGCATGGAAGGCGCAGATACTCTGTGCTTCGCCTCCTCGTCCACCTGATATGTCTTCCTGAAATCCTCCACCTTTTTGATGAGCGTGGAGGATACTCCCTGTTCCTCTAAAAACTCAAGTTCTTTCATCTTCGATTTCTCCCATTCTTTCTTATATGAAAACAGGGCTGAAAACAGCCCTGTTCCGATTTCTTATTTATATGATAACTGCACTTCTTATACCTCAAAAATCAGGTCTCCATAAGAAGGCATTGGCCACATTTCCTTGTCTACGATCATTTCCAGAGCGTCTACTGGCGCACGAAGCGCTTCCATTGCAGGAACGATCTGGTTTCTGCAGAATTTTGCCCTGTCCTCTCCCTCAGGATAAGATGGAAATTCTGCTACAAGATCTCCCAGAGCTTTCATGGCAATATTTGTCTCTTTCAGGAGTTTTGAAGCCTCTTTCAGAAGTCCAAGCTGTACGCTGGTGTCAATCTCTCCCACTGCTTTTACTTCATTAATAGACTGCGCCAGCACAGTTGTGTATTTGATCACAGCCGGAATAATCTGTTTTGTGGCAATGTCGATCATTGTTTTTGCCTCAATATTAATTGCCTTTGCATAAATCTCATACTGGATTTCTGCACGTGATTCCAGCTCCGCTCTTGTAAATACACCAAAGCTTTCAAACAGTTTTACAGATTTCTCTGTAGTGAGCGCAGGAATCGCATCTACCATAGAGCGAAGGATAGGAAGTCCGCGGCGCTTTGCCTCCTCCTCCCATTCCGGCGCATATCCGTTTCCATTAAATACGATTCTCTGATGATCTGTTGCGTATTCTTTAATAAGATCATGCACTGCAAGTTCAAAATCAGGAGCTGCCTCCAGACGGTCACACGCCTCCTTAAACACTTCCGCAGCAATGGTATTTAATACAACATTGCAGGAAGAAATGGAATCTCTTGAACCGACCATACGGAACTCAAACTTATTTCCTGTAAATGCAAAAGGAGAAGTACGGTTTCTGTCTGTAGCATCCTTCATAAAATCAGGAAGCGTTTTTACACCTGTTTCCAGCTTACTGCCCTTTTTGCTGTGCGTTGCCATACCTGTACTGATCAGCTGTTCCAGCACGTCCTCAAGCTGTTCTCCCAGGAATACGGAAATTACTGCAGGCGGAGCCTCATTTCCTCCCAGACGATGGTCATTTCCCACATCTGCCGCAGATTCCCGGAGAAGATCTGCGTGTTCGTCTACTGCTTTTAAAATACAGGTCAGAACAAGAAGGAACTGAATATTTTCATGGGGTGTTTTTCCAGGCTCCAGAAGATTGATCCCGTCATCTGTTGTAAGAGACCAGTTATTATGCTTTCCGGAACCATTGACGCCTGCAAAGGGTTTCTCATGAAGAAGGCAGCGCATTCCGTGACGGCTTGCCACTTTTTTAAGAATCCTCATCATCATCTGATTGTGATCTGCCGCTACGTTCGCAGCCTCATAAATCGGCGCAAGCTCGTGCTGGGCAGGTGCAACCTCATTATGCTGTGTCTTCGCAGAAATACCAAGCTTCCAGCACTCCTCGTTAACCTCTTTCATATAGGCGGAAATTCTCTGACGGATGGTTCCAAGATAATGATCGTCCATCTCCTGTCCTTTTGGCGGCATTGCTCCAAAAAGCGTCCGTCCTGTATAGGTAAGGTCTTTTCGCTGCAGCCATTTATCCTTATCGATCAGGAAGTATTCCTGTTCTGCTCCAACAGAAGGAGTTACCTTTTTTGAAGTGGTATTTCCGAAAAGGCGAATAAGACGAAGAGCCTGTGTATTCACTGCCTCCATAGAACGAAGAAGCGGCGTTTTCTGGTCCAGCGCTTCTCCTGTATAAGAACAGAAAGCTGTTGGAATGCAAAGAATTCCGCCTGCTGCATCGTGGCGCACAAACGCAGGAGAAGTACAATCCCAGGCTGTATATCCTCTTGCCTCAAAAGTCGCGCGAAGACCGCCGGACGGAAAAGAAGAAGCGTCCGGTTCTCCCTTTATCAGCTCTTTTCCGGAAAAGCTCATAAGCACCTTTCCATTTTCCATAGGAGCGGTAATAAACGCGTCATGCTTTTCCGCAGTTACGCCGGTGAGAGGCTGAAACCAGTGGCTATAATGCGTTGCTCCTTTTTCAATCGCCCATTCCTTCATTTCATGGGCTACCACATCGGCAATTTCCATAGACAGCTCTTTGCCTTCCTGAATTGTCTTTTTCAGCTCCTTGTAGACCTTCTTTGGAAGACGCTCCTGCATGACTGAATCATTAAATACGTCACACCCGAAGGTTTCCGCCACATTGATATACTCTCCCATTCCGTTTTCTCCTTTTTATTCGTTTGTCTTTTTTGTGCTTTTAAGATAAAGATTTAACGCCTCATGCCTGTTTTCAATTTCCACGAGGCGGTTGTTTCCTCCAAATTCTCCGTCCAGAGTCCAGGGAACTTCCTCTTCAGACTCTATGGTAATGTGGGCAGATTTAAAAGAATGTATCAAATCTGTATTATCTTCCTGCGTCAGAACTGCCGTCAGTATTTCCTGCAGCTCCAGAGGGTTTTTCGGTTTTGCAATAAGAGTGACTTCAAACAGTCCGTCATTCATATCCACATTCTTTCCCGTAAGATTTTTGAACCCTCCCACAGACCTGGAATTGGAAATCATTCCAAACATAAAATCATCTTCTACACAAAGCTCTTCTGCCGTTACTTTCATATGATAAGATTTTATTGCAAAGAGACGTTTTGCTCCTTCCAGAACGTATGCCACATGTCCCAGAATATTTTTTAAATCCTGATCTGTCTGGTAGGAAACATCGGTAAACAGTCCAAATGCCGCAATATAGGCAAATGTTTTTTCATTGAATTTTCCAATATCACAGTGATACAGCTTCTCTTCCATAATCATGGAAGCTACCTCTACCATATTTTTCGGCATGAACAGGCTGTTTGCAAAATCATTTGTACTTCCTGCCGGTATGTACCCGATAGGCACGGAACTTTCTTTTTCCATAATGCCCGTCACTACCTCATCCAGAGTTCCGTCTCCCCCGCTGCACACGATCAGGTCTACTTTACTTTCGTACTCCTTCGCCTTTTCATAGGCGTCCCGCGCTCCCTGCGTAGCATATATAATTACTTCATAACCGCCTTTATTAAAAATATCCACAATATCAAGAAGATGGGCTTTTATCTTCCCTTTTCCTGCTTTTGGATTAAAGACGAACAATAATGTTTTTCCCATAATACGTCCCTCTTTTAAACAAAATGCGTGTAATCTACGCCTTATATCATAAAAAAAACACAGATAAAAGTCAATGTTTTTCTATCTCAGATGAGCCCCAGGTAGGCAAGTCCGTTTCGTATTCCATAATGAAACATATCCTCTGTCACATAGTCTGCAAGACTTAAAATCTTTTTGGAGCTGTTCCCCATCGCCACCTTATATGCCGCATACTCAAACATAGATAAATCATTATTGCTGTCCCCAAACACAATGGTATCTTCCCAGGGGATATTCTGGATTTTAATAACTGCCGCAATTCCCACAGCCTTACTGAATCCTTTTGGTATCATTTCTATTGTAGTGCCTGCCAGAGAGCCGCTTTCATGGTGGATTACATCATAATAGGCAGACAATTCCCTGCATGCCTCTTCTGCACGACATCCGGGCACCATCTTGGCACTGATTTTATTAATGTGCATTGTCTTTTCATTTCCCTTAATGGGACGCCATTTTTCCCCCAGAGCTTCTGTAATCAGATCTGTATACCAGTTAATTTCTGTTGTGTATTCATCTTTATCATAGTACATAAAGTCAGCCCCTTCCATAACAGGAATGAGACCGTTTCTTCTTAATACTTCTACAGACAGTTCCGCCTCCTGCGGCGTCATTTCTCTGTTAAAGAGACGCACTCCGTCTTTTTCTATGGTAGCGCCGCACGCAGTAATCATTCCTGTAAACGGAATCTGCTCCAGATACCAGGGAACAAACGCTCTGCTTCTCCCTGTACAAAGCCATGCCTCATGTCCGTTTTCCACCAGCTTTCGAACTGCTTCTATTGCACTGGTCGGAACGCCTTTTTCCATATCGCAGATGGTACCGTCCGCATCAAAAAACACTGCTTTTTTTGTCATAATGTTTTCCCTTCTGTTTTTCGTGTTCATAGAATGCAAAAAGACCTTCAGAAATACTGAAGGTCTTGAATAGCGAGAGGGGGATTCGAACCCTCGACACTACGGGTATGAACCGTATGCTCTAGCCAACTGAGCTATCTCGCCATATATTATGAAAAAGTATGGGACCTATAGGGCTCGAACCTATGACCCTCTGCTTGTAAGGCAGATGCTCTCCCAGCTGAGCTAAGATCCCATAATCTTGTATATAACCCCCGGATTTCATTCCGAAGATTAAGTAGCGAGAGGGGGATTCGAACCCTCGACACTACGGGTATGAACCGTATGCTCTAGCCAACTGAGCTATCTCGCCACGAGTTTGTGTTTTGCATATCGCGCACACTCAACTTACTTTTCATAGTATATACGCAAACCCGTTTTTTGTCAATACCTTTTTTTATTTTTTTGAATAATTTATTTTTTTCAAACAAAACACACTATTTCGACTCTTATTCCACATCTACAGATGTTGAAAACGGGGAAGCCGCAGATACGGCTTTCCCCATATTTTATCATTTTTATTTAAAGTATTCTACACCGGATTCAAAAATCTGAATATCCTGCTCTCCGTAAATGTTAATAGCAACTCCGTTGTCACGTCGTTCGCTGTGAGCCATTTTTCCGAGAACACGTCCGTCCGGACTTGTAATACCCTCGATATTAAAGTAAGAACCGTTTACGTTCCACTCTTCGTTCTTTAAGAGCTCTCCGTCAGCGCTTACATACTGTGTTGCAACCTGTCCGTTTTCAAAGAGCTTCTGGATCCACTCTTCATTTGCAACGAAGCGTCCCTCTCCATGAGAAGCCGGGTTACAGTACACACCGCCAAGCTGCGCTTTCTGAAGCCACGGAGACTTGTTGCTTACCACTTTTGTATAAACCATCTTAGACACATGACGTCCGATTGTATTATATGTCAGTGTTGGAGAATCTGTCTTCTGTCCGCAGATTTCACCGTAAGGAACAAGACCGAGCTTAATAAGAGCCTGGAAACCATTACAGATACCGAGTGCAAGACCGTCGCGTTCATTGAGAAGCTTCATAACTGCCTCTTTGATCTTTGCATTCTGGAATGCAGTCGCAAAGAATTTCGCAGAACCGTCCGGTTCATCACCTGCTGAGAAACCGCCTGGGAACATGATCATCTGCGCCTGGTTAATAGATTTTTCAAAAATCTCCACAGAATCACGAATATCCTCTGCTGTCAGGTTTTTAAATACCTTTACGTCCACTTCTGCGCCTGCACGCTCAAAGGCACGTGTGCTGTCGTATTCGCAGTTTGTTCCCGGGAATACAGGAATAAACACTCTCGGTTTTGCAGTTTTGTTTTTGCACACGTAAATCTCTTTTGCATCATAAAGCTTTGTTTCCAGAGAAGCGTTTTCTTCTTTTTCTTCTCCTGACTCTGTTTTAAATACTTTTTCCAGAGTGTTTTTCCATGTATGAAGCGCTTCTTCCATTGTGATTTCTGTATTTCCATAAGAGAATTTACTGTCTTCTGTCACTTCACCGATCACTGTATAAGTAATGGAAAGTTCTCCCACTTTTCCGTCCGGAACTTCACAGATAATATCGCCAAATCCAGGTGCAAAGAAATCTCTCGCATCAAGATTATGCTCAATTTTTACACCCATTCCGTTACCAAATGCCATCTTACTTACAGCAGCTGCAATACCATGACGGTCAAGAGCATACGCGGAAATTACTTTTCCTTCTAAGATGTCATTGTGAAGCTTCTCGTACTGTTCCATAAGAGCCGGATAATCCGGAAGGTCATATTCATCTCTCGGAGCTCTCAGCCATACAAGCTTGCTGCCTGCTTTCTTAAATTCCGGTGTAATCACGTCCTGAAGTTTTGCAACGTCTACTGCAAAGGAAACGAGTGTAGGCGGTACGTCGATTTCGTTAAATGTACCGGACATACTGTCTTTTCCTCCGATGGACGGAAGTCCAAAACCAAGCTGTGCTGAATATGCGCCGAGAAGAGCTGCGAAAGGCTGGCTCCATCTCTTCGGATCTTCTGTCATACGACGGAAATATTCCTGGAATGTAAAGCGGATTTTTTTATAATCGCCGCCTGCTGCCACGATTCTTGCAACAGATTCTGTTACTGCATAAGCTGCTCCGTGATATGGGCTCCAGGAAGAAAGATACGGATCAAAGCCGTAGCTCATCATAGTAACGGTATTTGTCTTTCCGTTTAATACCGGAACTTTTGCCACCATTGTCTGTGTCTCTGTAAGCTGATATTTACCGCCGTGAGGCATAAATACGCTGCCCGCTCCGATGGAGCCGTCAAACATTTCCACAAGACCTTTCTGAGAGCATACGTTTAAGTCTCCAAGTGTTTCCAGCCATTTTGCCTTTACATCAGAAACCTCCGGACGCTCATGGAGCATATTTCCTTCTTTATTCGGAATTTCTACTTCTACTGCTGTTTCCTGATGCGCGCCGTTTGTATCAAGGAACGCACGGGAAATATTCACAATTTCTTTTCCTCGCCAGGAAAGAACAAGGCGCGGTTCTTCTGTTACAACTGCAACAGGAATTGCCTCCAGGTTTTCCTCATTTGCATATCCGAGGAATGTATCTACATCTTTCGGATCTACCACAACTGCCATACGTTCCTGAGACTCGGAAATTGCAATTTCTGTACCGTCAAGACCGGCATATTTTTTCGGAACTTTGTCAAGATCTACTTTCAGTCCTGCTGCAAGCTCACCGATTGCAACAGAGACGCCGCCTGCTCCAAAGTCATTACATTTTTTGATCATGTGGCTGACTTCTTCTCTTCTGAACATACGCTGGATTTTACGCTCTGTAGGTGCATTTCCCTTCTGTACCTCCGCTCCGCACACTTCAATAGAAGCCTCTGTGTGTACTTTGGAAGAACCGGTTGCACCGCCGATTCCATCGCGTCCTGTACGTCCTCCCAGAAGAATGATAATATCTCCCGGATCAGAATTTTCACGGACAACAGCTCTTCTTGGAGCTGCACCGAGAACTGCACCGATTTCCATACGTTTTGCAACGTAATCCGGATGATAGATTTCTTTTACATAGCCTGTTGCAAGTCCGATCTGGTTTCCGTAGGAGCTGTAGCCATGAGCTGCACCTCTTACCAGTTTTTTCTGCGGAAGCTTACCTTTTAATGTTTCTTTTACAGAAACTGTCGGATCAGCCGCACCTGTCACACGCATAGCCTGATATACATAAGTACGTCCGGAAAGCGGGTCACGGATCGCGCCGCCAAGACAGGTTGCCGCACCACCGAACGGCTCGATCTCTGTCGGGTGGTTATGTGTCTCATTCTTAAAGTTAATGAGCCACTCCTCTTCTTTTCCGTCTACATCTACAGGAACTACAATACTGCAGGCATTGATCTCATCGGATTCTTCCTGGTCTGCAAGTTTTCCCTCTGCTTTTAATTTCTTCATTGCCATGAGGGCAAGATCCATAAGGCATACAAATTTGTCATCGCGTCCTTTATAAAGAACTTCTCTGTCTGCCAGATACTCTTTGTATGTGTTTTCAATGGGAGCTTTATAATCTCCCTCTCCGAATTTTACATCTGTAAGCTCTGTGGAGAAGGTTGTGTGACGGCAATGGTCAGACCAGTATGTATCCAGAACACGGATTTCTGTCACAGAAGGATCTCTCTTTTCTTCTCCCTTAAAATATTTCTGTATATGAAGGAAATCCTTAAATGTCATTGCAAGATTTAAGGAACTGTAAAGAGCGTGAAGTTCCTCTTCCGGCATATCCTGGAAGCCTTCAAAAATCTTTACATCTTCCGGCTCATCAAATACCGTCACAAGTGTCTCCGGCTTTTCTGCTCCTGTCTCACGGGAATCTACAGGGTTGATGCAGTGATTTTTAATTGCTGCAAGCTCTTCCTCTGTAATATCTCCTTCAATTACATAAGTTGTTGCGGAACGGATGATCGGTTTTGCATTTTCATTTAAAAACTGTACGCACTGCACTGCGGAATCTGCTCTCTGATCAAACTGTCCCGGCAGATATTCTACTGAAAAAACATGTGCGTTTTCTGCCGTTTCAAATTTCTCCAGATATAAATCATCTACGGGCGGCTCTGCAAATACGGTTCTGCACGCCTTCTCAAATACTTCGTCCTCAATATTTTCCACATCATAGCGAATCAGCTCGCGAACTGCTGTCACATTCTGAATGCCAAGATAACTGCTGATCTCGTGTTTTAATTCTTTTGCCTGTACTGCAAAGGCAGGTTTCTTCTCTACATAAACTCGTCTTACGCTGCTCATGAAAAGCTCCTTTCTTAAAACCAGTATATACTGTGGCTTGCGCCGTTTCTGGTTTTATAGTATCATAAGTAATATCATTAGTAAAATTAATATATCTTATATTTTTTATTAGTATTACTTATCTCAGAAAGGAATCTTTATGGACATTAATCTTGAATTATACAAAGTTTTTTATTATGTTGCCACAACTTTAAGCTTCTCAGAAGCTTCCCGCCAGCTTTTCATCTCCCAGTCTGCTGTAAGCCAGTCTGTAAAAACTCTGGAAAAAAAGCTGAACCACTCTCTTTTTGTGCGGAGTACAAAAAAAGTACATCTTACTCCGGAAGGCGAACTTCTCCTGCAGCACGTCTCCCCTGCCATTCAGATGTTAAACAAGGGAGAATCCATGCTCACAAGCGGCAATACTCTTACAGGACAGCTTCGCATCGGAGCCAGCGACACTATCTGTCGTTACTGTCTGATAGACGCTCTTCAGAAATTTCACAAAAGCTATCCTGATGTGCGTATTAAAATCACAAACAGCACTTCCATTGGCTGTGTGGAGCTTCTTGATAAGGGACAGGTTGACCTGATCGTATGCAATTCCCCAAACTCCCGCCTAAACACACACAGACAGATACGTGTCATTCAGGAATTTGAAGATGTATTTGTGGCAAACCCGGAGTATTTTTCTTTTACTGAAAAAGCCATAGATTTAAAACAGCTTCTGGATTTTCCCATTCTCATGCTTTCTCAAAAGAGCACTACAAGTGAATATCTCCATCAGATTTTCATGACACAGGGACTACGTCTCATTCCGGAAGTAGAATTAAACAGCAACGACCTCCTTCTTGACCTTGCCCGCATTGGTCTTGGGATTGCCTGTGTGCCGGACTATATGTTAAAGCACCAGACTGCTCTGATTCCGGTTCCCTTAAAAACGCCCCTGCCTCTCCGACAGATCGTTCTTGTACAGCACGATACCCTTCCACTGTCGCCTGCTGCAAAATGTTTTATGAACACCTTTCTGGAAAATCAGGAAACAATTCTCTGATTACCTGGGAAACTGTCTGTATTTCTGATATTTTCCAGGCGTCTGCACCGCAAAAAAGAAGGGCATTCTCCACATTTCCCTCTGCCGCCTGTATGAGCGCCTCTGTGATACAATAAGGAATTTCTCCCGGATTACAGCGGCGCAGACATTTATGGCATTTGCAGAGGATTTTCTCCCCACGTTCCACCTTTTCCAGAAATTTATTATGTATCGCCCGTCCCGGCATCCCCACAGGACTTTTTACAATGCAAATATCCTCTTTTCTCGCCTGAATATATGCCTCTTTATATTCCGGAGCCGCATCGCACTCTTCTGTTGTCACAAATCTTGTTGCCACCTGAATTCCGTCTGCACCAACAGAAAAAGCTTCCTCTGCTTTTTCCCTGCTGTCAATTCCTCCTGCCAGGATTACCGGGATTTTGTCTCCGTATTTTTCCTCATACGTTTTCACAAGTTTTAAAATTGCCTTCACTTCTTCTTTATATTTATCCTCTGTAAAAAAATTCAGCTGTTCTTTTGTAAAGCCAAGGTGACCTCCTGCCTTCGGACCTTCCACCACGAGAAAATCCGGGATTTTTTTATACTTTTTATCCCAGTATTTTAAAATCACAGAAGCGGATTTCTCTGTAGATACGATTGGGGCAATGGCAGCATCGCTTCCGTTTGTATATGCTGGCAGATCCACAGGCAGCCCGGCTCCCGAAACAATAAAGTCTACGCCTGCTTTTACCGCTTCTCTTACATAGCTTTCGTAACCGTTCATTGCCGTCATAATATTCATTCCTATGACACCGCCTTTGGAAAGCGCTCTCGCTTTTTCTACTTCTTGATGAATTGCACATAAATTTGCTTTCAGCGGATCTTCATCAAAATCCGGCTCCCGAAATCCAATCTGGGCAGCAGAAATTACACCTGCGCCTCCCTCTGCTGCCACTGCGCCTGCCAGACCGCCAAGACTGATTCCGATTCCCATGCCTCCCTGTATAAGCGGAAGCTTTGTATATTTTTTTCCTATTTTTAAACCTTGATACTGAATCATAATGCCTCTCCATATATTTTGATATTCAAATTATTTTACATCAAAAGTATATCACTGAAGAAGATTTTGTCAAGTATTAATTATTATGTTATATAGTTTTTATTACTACATCTGTAAAGTTCTGTATTTTCACAGTTCATCATATGGAAACAGGCAGCTTCGGTTTCCCAAAGCTGCCTGTCTTTTTATTTCGGCATTACTGCATCTGCCGCTTCAATATATACGTTTTCAATTTCATGGAAAGCGCCGGAATCTGCTTTGGAAGCATAGTCCATATCGATTGGCATTTTTCCGAGAACAGGAGCATTCAATTCCTGTGCAATGGCGTCAATGTTGCTCTCTCCAAAAATTTTAATCTCTTTTCCGCAATCCGGACATTTTACAAAGCTGTAGTTCTCTACAATTCCAAGTACGGGAACCTTCATCATCTCTGCCATGTTAAACGCTTTTTTCACAATCATTTTTACAAGATCCTGAGGAGAAGTTACCACAACTACACCTTCAATAGGAAGAGACTGGAATACCGTAAGAGGAACATCGCCTGTTCCCGGAGGCATATCCACAAATAAATAATCCAGATCGCCCCATACAACATCTGTCCAGAACTGTTTTACCATATTTGCAAGAATCGGTCCTCTCCAGATAACCGGTGTGTCCTCTGTAGGAAGCAAAAGATTAATGGACATGATCTTAATACCATTCTTTGTTTCCATTGGATAAATTCCATTATCGTCTGCCTCGGCAGCTCCTGTCACCCCATACATTTTCGGAATGGAAGGACCTGTAATATCTGCGTCCATGATTCCCACTTTATAACCTTTTGCTGCCATTCTGTTGGCAAGGGAACCTGTCACAAATGACTTTCCTACGCCACCCTTTCCGCTTACCACGCCGATTACGTGTTTTATGTTTGAATAAACATTCATTGTCTCCTGAAGGCTTTTCGGTTCTTTGTGAGAACAGCCCTCACAACTTGTTTTGTCGCAGGTTGTACTGCTGCATTCTTTTGCCATTTCTGTATCTCCTTTTCTTTTTATTTCATAAATCTGTCTATCGCTTTTTCAAGCTCCTTAATTGCTTCTTTGTCCCCATTTTCCACCGCATCTACAATGCAGTGTTCAATGTGATCCTGCAGAATGATTTTGCCTGTATTGTTGATAGCTGATTTCACTGCCGAAAGCTGTATCAGCACTTCACTGCAGTCTCTTCCATCTTCCACCATTCTCCGGATTGACTCCATATGTCCGATTGCTCTGGAAAGCCGATTTAATACAGCTTTTGTATGGGCGTGGCTGTGTGTGTGCCCGTGTGGACCGTGACTGTGTTCCTCATGCTCGTGCTCCCCATGACAATGTTCCACAACAGTTCCATCTGCAAGAACATGGACATGTTTTTCATTTTCCTGGCTCATTTTGTCCTCCGTCCTGCTTTTAGCAGGCTTCTCTGTATACTTCTGCATACTTGTTTATTATAGCAAACCTTTATATTTCTGTAAAGGAGCAGCGCTGTTTTATCTGGGAAGTCTGAATATCAAATACAACCGTTCCATCTGCAAGAACAGTTTTTTCAAAAGACACATCGTCCCCCTGAAATTTGCTGCGAATGTATGCTTCCGGGTCTTCTATTTCCACTTCTTCCACAAATACGTCTCTCATCTGGTTTCGTGGACATTTATTAAAAATTTCCCAAATCACTTCGTATTCTTTCATATTTCCAATCCTTTCCTGTACCTTCTTATCCATTATAATTATTTTGCTGTTTTTTGTCAAAAATAATTGCATAATAACGAATTTTAGCGTATTATAGATATAATCTAAAAAATTATAATGATAAAAATAAAAGGAGAGACATCATGCAGCTTTTAAAAGACAGAATCCTGAAAGACGGTGTAGTAAAACCGGGAAATGTTTTAAAAGTGGATAGTTTTCTGAACCATCAGATGGATATTACTCTCATCAACGAAATCGGCAAAGAATTCAAATCCCGTTTCGCAGACTGTCCTATTACTAAAATTCTTACAATAGAAGCTTCCGGAATTGGCATTGCCTGTATTGTAGCGCAGTATTTCGATGTTCCTGTTGTATTTGCAAAAAAAGCCCAGAGTATCAATCTGGACGGTGAAATGTACACCACAAAGGTAGAATCCTTTACTCATAAAAAGGTTTACGATGTAATCCTTGCAAAGAAATTCCTCGGTCCTGAAGACCATGTACTTCTTATCGACGATTTTCTTGCAAACGGCTGCGCCCTTCTCGGATTGATTGATATTGTAAAAAAATCCGGTGCCACTCTGGAAGGTGCGGGAATTGTAATTGAAAAAGGTTTCCAGACCGGAGGAAAACAGATCCGTGACATGGGAATCCGTCTGGAATCTCTTGCGATCATCGATTCCATGACAGATACTTCTCTTACATTCCGGGATTAAGCATAAAAAAGGAACTCACATGAGTTCCTTTTTTATATACTGCTTTATTCTGCTTTCTTTAACAGAGTTGGCTTCTTTGTTGGTTCCGGCGTTTCTGTCGGCTCCGGTTGCTCTGTTGGCGTAGGAGTAGGAGTCTGTTCCGCTTCCTCTGTCGGAGCTGGAGTCACTGTTGGCTCCGGCTGTATCTCGTCTTCTTCATAATACCCGTTATCTATGAGCATCTCATAATTATCTTTATCAATAATTTCTCCTTTGCAGGTATAAGTACCGATAATCTTCCTTCCATTATCATACTGCTCATAATCAGTTACCTCCGGTTTTTCTCCTCCAAGGTATGTAAGAACCATTTTTGCACAATCTTCTGCAAGTGTTCGTCTGTCAAGAAATACAGTAAATCCGATTTCCTCAGATGCCACTTTTTTTATAACCTCTGCCTGGCTTCCAAGTCCCGTAATATACGGCATCTCTTCACTTCCCGGCAAAATTTCTCTTCCTTCCAGAACACTCAGCGCTCCATATGCAAACTCATCGCTTGCTGTACATAAAATATCAAGAGTTTCTCCGTTTTGATAGAAACTGTCAAGAATTTCCCCAAGCTTTGTCTCTGCCGTTCCCGCACTCCAGCGCATAACAGCCGTATCCTCAAAGGAAGTTTTCTGTGACTGGCTCACAAGGGTTCCGTCATCAAAATAACTCTGGAGAACTTCCATAATTCCATTATAAAGGAAAAGGGCGTGGCTTTCGTCCGGAGAACCCATCAAAAACTCGATATTATATGATTCATGATTTTCTCTCGCCTGATCCAGTTCTTTTACCTTTACAATATTTTCTCCAATCATCTGTCCGATTTTTCTGAGGTCAAAGGTTACATAATATTTTACTGCGTCTGTATTCATGATAAGCGTATCATAAGAAAAAACAGGAATGGTCTTTTCTTTTGCCTCGCTTAATACATCTTCCAATCCGTAAGGATCCGATGGCGCTACAATAAGAGCAGACACTTCCTCTTCCAGAAATTCCTGAATCTGAGACACCTGAAGGGAAGTATCTCCCCCCGCATAACAGATTTCCACATCGTATCCGTCCCCGTTTAATTCTCCTTCCAGAATTTCCGCATCTGCTGTCCACTTTTCATCTGTCTCGTCAGACGGCAGAAGAATGCCAACTTTTCCTTTTGGTTCTTCTTCCGGCTCTTCCTTTTCTTTTTCTTCTTCCTCTTCTGTATTTTTGAGTTCTATGGGTGGTGTCTCACCAGTTCCCTCTTTTTCTGTTGCCTCGCTCTCATTTGCTGCTTCTGTCGCTTCTTTGCTCTTACCGCAGCCGGCAAAAAGAGAAAGAGATAAAGCCGCACCCAATAAAAGCATCGCTGTCCTTTTTTTCATAATCCTGTCCTTTCTGATATTTTAGAACCTTAGATTCTTATTTTATCATATAAAACAATAAGGTGTCAAAAGCGTATCGCTTTCGGCACCTTATTAACCAGCCGATTATTCTGCCGGTACGAATTCCTCTTTACCAAGTCCGCAGATCGGGCATACCCAATCTTCCGGAAGGTCTTCAAATGCTGTTCCCGGCTCGATTCCGCTATCTGGATCGCCTACCTCCGGGTCGTATTCATATCCGCATGGTTCACATACATATTTCTGCATAATGTGTACTCCTTTCGTTTATATCTGATATTTTTTTAATCTTCTTATCACAGAGTATCTTTTCTCTGTTAATGGTAATTATACAATCGAAGTCCACTATTTGCAAGTCCTTTTTTTATTATTTTAAAACAGAGCAGCAGTCTGATTGACTGCTGCTCTGCCAGTCAGCTTTTAACTCCCGTATTTAGATTACCGAACAAATTTTGCATCTGCCCACACAGACGGAACATTAGAATAAATAAAAATATCCGGCTGTTCATCTGGGACAGCTACAATTTTTAATTCACTTGCTCCCTCTACGTCTACTGTCACTTTTTCCATCGGAGTATTTGCATGCATTTCTCCTGTAGATGCCTTCAGCTCACCATCTACATAGAACTCATAGGATTTTACAAATATATCTTCTTCCGGAAGGTTGTCCTGATTTAATCCTACAAAAGTTTCAAAAGATTTAAAGCCTTTGTCTTTAATATCAAATACAAATTCACAGGCTTTGGAAGAACTGATACCTTTGTCAAACTCTTTTACTTCTCCATTTTCATCTAAAAGATGAAGTTTTGTTTTCTTTAAAGAACGATCTCTTAAAGCTTCGCCCCATCCGGAAGAAACCTCTTTTGTGATCGGTGATCTTCCCGGTGTTACAAACGCTGTGTATTCCATATCACTTGCATACACAAATTCCTCTTTTTCCAGATGAATGGTATAAGTCTGATCTTTGCCAAGGCTGTTTGTTCCGTGGATTACAACATCTCCCGGTACAGCTTCCGGCATCTGTACCTCTATTTTTGCATCTTCATTAACCGGTACCGCTGTAATTTCCGGAAGTGTTTCATCTGCAAGTTTTACTGTATATTCATAACGTTCTCCAAAGAATTCATTATAATCAGTTTTCAGATATGTGCTCTTCATCGGAACTCCGTTAACAAGAATATCTTTTACTGTTCCATCATTATATACTTTCTTGCTGTCTTCTGTTGCAGCCTCTTTTGTAAAGCCTGTTACCGGATGAAGTCTGTATGAATATTCGTAAGAGTGATCTGCTTTTACCAGATATTCATCGTGAGGCCAAGCTCCCCATGTTGTATCTCCTGCAACACCCTGCTGCACTTTATTGATTTTAAAGGAAATACTGTTGTCTTTTTGAAGCTCGTATGCATGTCTTGTTTCGTTTAATTCTTCATCTGTATAATGAAGTGCACTAAACTCAAAGTCTTTTTCCGCACTCGCCATTAAACCATTTCCCTCATCATCAGTGAGAGCTACCCATGTTACTCCTGTTCTTGTTCCTGTTTCACCCGGTGTTTCATATGGAATATATAAGTCATCTGCAGTTGTCTCATAAATGCCTTTAAATGCACCTGTGTTACGATCAATGTAGTTTTCCTGCGGTCCGCATCCAAAATAAGTTACGTTGTTGTATTTTGCAGGAACTTTCATCGTTGTACCAATTAACGGAATTAAATCATAGGAATCTGACGGCATAACCTGATTTTCTACTACAATATCGCCATTTCCGTAAATCACATATCCTGTTGCATATGGAACATCATTTCCAAGAGTTCCTTTTACGCTAATACGAAGTGCACCATCTGCAATCGTTTCCGTTTCAACTGTCTCGATTGTGCGTGTTTTTTCTGCTTTTTCCCACTCTGCTGCAAAATCTGCCATAGAAGAAGCTCTGTCATTTTCGTTCAGTGCACGTGTGAAGTTCGGCTCTAATGGAGCATCGAGAAGTTCATTTTCACCATATACATAAGAGGTAAGAGCTCCTGTCTCTTTACTCACTACTGCTTTGAAATTTTCTCCTGAAACAGTATATTCTTTCTCGCCATCTTCTACATTTAAAGCTGTCAGTGTGGAAATATCTTCGGCTTTCACTGCCTCGCCGCTTCCATCAAGTTTAAACTGCTCTTCAATTACATGATGTCCTGCTTTTGCCCATTCTGTATCTTCTTTTAAAGAGAATACACAAGTAAGATGATACTGAGAACCTGGTTTTTTCTCAAAATCTTTAATGGAAAGTTTTACATCTGCAGAAGCAAGCGGATCAACAGCGATTTCTTCTGTACCACTCTGAATTTCATATCCATCTTCTGTTAATGTCCAATCAAAGTTATACTCACTGAGATTCGTAAACAAGTTTTCATTAGAAACAGAAATTGTATTATCGCCCTTCCATTCAATATCTCCGTTCTGATAAACCTTCTTAACTTCCAGAAGCTCCGGCTGTGCGGTACGATCCGGGAATACAAGACCGTTCTGGCAGAAGTTTCCGGCATTTGGAGAATCCATCCAGTCGCCGCCGTATGCAAAATATGTTTCCTGCTCACGAGATGTTTCTTTTCCATCTTCAAACGCAAACCATGCGGCTGCATCTTCTGCTTCCGTACGTTCTTCACTTAATTCCTCTTCTGTAAGCGCTCTTGGAATTACATGAACTTCGTCAAATGTTCCAGGGAATACTTCAGAATCTGTATAGGAAACAGCTCCTACAACCATATTTCCGTTTTCAAAGCTTCCTTCCGGAATTACACATGCAGCCTCTCCTGATAACTTGTTATCAATATAAACCTTTACCTTTTCTCCATCATAAACTACTGCTACCTTATGCCATTCACCAAACCAGTTTTCCGGCATTTCTGCAGTAATCTCTGCTCCGTCACCGGCATTGACAGAAACAACTAATGATTTTCCGCAGGCAGATTCTTCATTTGTTTTTGAGTAAACAGAAATCGTTCCCTCGCCCAATCCCATTGTGCGGGTACTGTTTTCAATGTTTTCTTCTTCTTTTACTGCAAACTCAAGAGTAAACGGTCCATTTAAACGTAATTTATCATTTTCATGGACATACATTTTTCCAGCCAGACCCTTTCCAGAAATACCTTCTGCCTCTCTGTTGCCCCATACTTCGTAGCGGAGATCTTTTGTACTAGCTTCCGGATATTCTACAATCGGAGCTGTCTTTGTGCTAATTGACTGGTCAACCCAATCCCAGATAAATCCGCCCATTAAATTCGGATATTTATCAATAATGTCCCAGTATTCCGTTAAGTTTCCAACAGAATTTCCCATAGCGTGCGCATATTCACAAAGTACAAATGGCTTTTTACAATTCTTTCCAAAATATTCTACTGCTGTTGTTCTTGGGTACATTTCTGAGTGAATATCTGCATAATCATTTTCGCCTTCATAATGAGTCGGTCTTGTACTGTCTAATTCATGAATCAGATCATTGCCTGCACTATAGTTTTCGCCACTTCCTGCCTCATTTCCCATTGACCAAATAATAACTGACGGGTGGTTTTTATCTCTTTGTACCATATTTTCAATACGATATAAAAGCGCTGTTTTCCAATCTTCTCCTTCTCCAGGAACGTTGATTTCTTTTCCCATCAACCCGTGGGATTCATTGTTTGTTTCATCTAAAACGTACAAACCATATTCATCGCACAGCTCATACCAACGAGGATCATTCGGATAATGGGAAGTTCTGACTGCATTCAGGTTATTCTGTTTCATTAACTCAATATCCTTACGCATCATCTCTTCTGTTGGTACTCGTCCAAGTTCCGGATCTATTTCGTGGCGATTTGCACCTCGAATGCTAATAGGCTGACCATTAACAAGAATCCTTGCGTCTGTAGTATCTTTATCTGCAATTTCGATTTCACGGAATCCAATCTTAATAGCTGTTGATTCCACTTCTTCCTCTCCGTTATAAAGGGAAAGTCCCAGTGTATATAAATTGGGTTTTTCAGCAGACCATTTCGCAGGATTTTCCACGTTACCTTTCAAAGTAACTTCTGCTTCTTCTCCGTCAAAAGTAACCCCTGCTTCCAGACCGTCTACCTTTACTTCCTTTCCTTCTGCATCAAACAGCTGTGCTTTTATTTTATAATCTGCCCCTTCTACATCTTTAAATTTACGAAGAGCTGTTTTAACTCTTAACTCTGCATTTTTATATTCTTCATCAAGATCCGTCTCTACCTTAAAATCGCGAATCTCTGCCGCGTCCTTACTTGTCAGGTATACATCACGGAAAATACCCGGAAGGCGAAGGAAATCCTGATCCTCAAGCCAGCTTCCATCGCTCCAACGGTAAACCTGAACCGCAATCGTATTTTCTCCTTCATGAAGGTATGGAGTAATATCAAATTCCGCTCTTGTAAAGGAATCCTCACTATATCCTACTGGTTTTCCATTTACCCAAAGGTAAAAAGCAGACTCTACCGCTTCGAAATTTAAAAAGACTTCTCTGTCTTTCCAGTTTTCATCGAGTTGAAATTTTGTACGGTATGTTCCTACTGTGTTTCCTTTTTTCATTGCCTGTCCAGGCTCTAAATCTTCTGTATATGTCCACGGATATGTAGTATTCGTGTACATAGGATTTTCATACTTAAATGTTCCATCTTCATTTTTCACAACATTCCAGTTGCTTGGAACCTGAATATCGTCCCAACTACTGTCATCAAAGTCCGACGCCTGAAACTCTGTCGGCTTTTCTTCTAATGTCTTTGCAAAATTAAATTTCCACGTTCCATTTAACAGCTTATAATATTTACTGTCTTCTTTTTTCATTGTTTTGGCAGTTTCCAGAGAATCATACGGATAAAATGTAGCTCTCGGACGTTCTTTATTTACTTCTGTAATTTCCGGATGTCCATCCCATTCATCTCCTGAAAAACTTACGCTCTCTGCACTTTCTGCATTTTCCGCATAAACGGTCGCTGCCGGTGCAGACAATACCACTGCTGCAGTCATAAGAGAAAGACTTGTGGATAATGTTTTCTTTTTCATGTGAACCCTCCTTGTTTTTTTAAGATTTTCATATTTTTTACAATGATAGCATACATCATATATATAATACATATGTTTTTTTTGCATTTTATATGGATTTTTTTGTATATTTTTATCCTTTCAAAATGTGTAGCGCACACAAAAAAAAGGAATAGGCAGTATGTGCGCTATTCCTTTTCTGACAAAATTTATTTTT
>JAUNAX010000012.1 GCA_030527365.1 Eubacteriales bacterium
ATGCAGTAGTGGTTGAAGCAAGAATCCCCCTGCTTTAGCTGTGGGGAGTGTCAAGATTCCACAAGAGGAAAATATAAGAAAGATATTAAAACAGACCTAATCAAGCTTAGTAGGCTCAAACCGATTAGGCTTTCGGCGGAGTGTTACGATAAGCACTTCGCCATTTTACTATGCAGCATTGACCTTTTTACCGGGAAAGCATATAATCAAAGCAACACAACAGAAAACAGGAGTTTCTTTATGAAAATTTTACTTGCAGCGTGTAATGCAAAATACATTCACTCAAATCTTGCAGTGTACAATCTCAGGGCGTACGCAGAAAAATACAGAGAAAATATAATTCTGAAAGAATATACCATAAATCAGCAAAAAGACGAAATTCTCCGGGATATTTATCTGGAAAATCCGGATATTATATGCTTTTCCTGCTATATCTGGAACATTTCTTTTGTGAAAGAGATTGCGGAGGATCTGAAAAAAATCCTGCCGGATTCTGTGTTCTGGGCAGGGGGACCGGAAGTTTCCTTTGATGCGGAAGATTTTTTAAAAAAGAATCCGGAATTTTTCGGAGTTATGGTAGGGGAAGGGGAGGAAACCTTTCGGGAGCTGTGCAGATTTTACGTGGAAAACAAAGGTAGTCTGGAAGAAATTTCGGGCATTGCTTTTTATTCCGGGGGAAAAATCCGGCACAATGGCTGGCGGAAGATTATGGATTTAAGTAAAGTACCTTTTGCTTATGAAAATATGGAGGATTTCCGCAATAAAATCGTATATTACGAAAGCAGCAGAGGATGTCCTTTTTCCTGTAGCTACTGTCTTTCTTCTGTGGACAAGAAGCTTCGCTTCCGAAATCTCGATCTTGTAAAAAAAGAACTTCAGTTTTTTATTGACAGAAAAGTTCCCCAGGTAAAATTTGTGGACAGGACATTTAACTGTAAGCACAGTCATGCAATGGAAATCTGGAAATATATTCTGGAGAATGACAATGGCGTTACAAATTTTCATTTTGAGATTTCAGCGGATCTTTTAAAAGAAGAGGAGCTGTCTCTTATGGAAAAAATGCGTCCCGGTCTGATTCAGCTGGAAATTGGAGTGCAGTCTACAAATCCGGAGACGATAAAGGCAATCAGAAGAACAATGGATTTTGAGAGACTTTCAGAAATTGTAAATAAAGTACACAGTTTTGGAAATATTCATCAGCATCTTGACCTGATTGCAGGATTGCCGTATGAGAACTACGAGAGTTTTAGAAATTCCTTTAATCAGGTATATGCTTTGAAACCGGAGCAGCTTCAGCTTGGCTTTCTGAAAGTTTTAAAAGGCTCTCTTATGAAAGAACTGGCAGAGGAGTACGGGATTCGCCACAAAGAGAAAGAGCCGTATGAGGTACTTTCAACAAAATGGCTTTCCTATGGTGAGATTTTAAAGCTGAAAACAGTGGAAAGTATGGTGGAAGTGTATTATAATAGTGGACAGTTCCAAAATATACTGAATTATATGGAAAGCTTTTTTGAAGATGCTTTTTCTCTGTATGAGGAGCTTGGAAAATTTTATGAAGAAAAAGGGTATCACAGCATTTCTCATTCCAGAATGAGGAGATACGAAATTCTTCTGGAATTTTTGGAACAGCGTCAGGAGATTTCAGGGGAAAGAGCTGTGGATGCGATGCTTCTTGACTTGTATCTCCGGGAAAATTTAAAGAGCCGTCCTTCTTTTGCACCGTCTCAGAAGCCGTATGAAAAGATGGTGTGGGAGTACAGAAGAGAGAAAAAAATCCCAAAGACGGCACATATTGAGGTGTTCCAGAATGGAGATGTTATGCTGTTTGATTATGAAAAGAGAAATCCTTTAACAAATAATGCAGAAATAAAGAAAATTAATGAAGAGGTGAAAGAATATGGGTATGTTTGATCCGAAGAAAAGAAAAATAGTTACAGCAGTGATTGCTGTGATTCTTGTACTGGCAATGGTTGTTCCAACTGTACTTTCTTTGATTCTGTAAGGCGGGAAGCTATGAGACTTGGAAAAGCGGCAATGGAAGCTCTTCAGGCGGAAGTAACAGGAAGACTTATTCCCGGTGATGAAATCGTGGTAGTGGGTCCGGCAGGGCTGAAAGGTACTTCTGTAATAGTGCAGGAAAAAGAAGCAGAGCTTATAAAATATTTTTCAAAAGGCTTTCTGGCAGATGGAAAAAATCTTTATGAGATGTACCGGGCAGATACAGAAAAAGAGGAGATTTCTCCCTGGAGTCTGGGCGTGGAGCTTGGCGCTCACAGCCTCTATGAAATAGGGGAGGGTGGCTTTTTAGCGGCGCTCTGGAAAATGGCGGAGGCTTCTGAAGTGGGACTTTCTGTGGATTTACGAAAAGTTCCCATGCGTCAGGAAACAATAGAGATTTCCGAGATTTTTTCTGTAAATCCATACCGTTTGTATGGAAAAGGAGCAATTTTAATTGGAACTCCATCAGGGGAGGAGCTTGTCTTTAAATTGGAAAAGCTGGGGTTTATGGCGGCTGTTATCGGGCAGGCGGAAAAAGGAGTTGCAAGAAAGCTGTACAGCGGAGAAAATTTCCGTTATCTGGAGCGGCCTTTACAGGACGAATTAAAAGGAGTAGTAGCGACATGGCAAGATTAAATATTGTACTGCATGAGCCGGAAATTCCGGCAAACACAGGAAATATTGGAAGAACCTGCGTGGCAACAGGTACAAGACTGCATCTTATTGAGCCTCTTGGCTTCAGTTTAAGTGAAAAAGCAATCAAGCGGGCAGGAATGGATTATTGGAAAGATTTAGATGTGACTACATATGTGGATTATGAGGATTTTCTGGCGAGAAATCCAGGAGCGAAAATTTATTATGCAACAACAAAAGCTCCAAATGTGTATACAGAGGTTTCCTATGAAGAGGATTGTTATATTATGTTTGGAAAAGAGAGCGCCGGGATTCCGGAAGATATTCTCGTAAAGAATCAGGAAACCTGCGTGAGGATTCCAATGATTGGAGATATACGTTCTCTTAATTTAAGTAATTCGGTAGCGATTGTGCTTTACGAGGCGCTTCGCCAGAACCATTTTGACCATATGAATCTGGAAGGACATCTTCGAAATTTTGACTGGAAGTAGGAAACTGCTTCCATTTTTTCTTGAAATTACGGGAGCAGACTGGAAACACCGGATTTTGTCCCATGCCTGGAAAAATGGTTTATGGATACTTCTTATAAAAATCATGTATTGGGAATTGAAAGACGTCCGTATAAACAGAAAATGAAAGACTGTATTCTCGATGTAGAAGAAGTGAGGGAGACAATCGAAAAGTTTATGAAGAGAATTTATATATAGTAAGATTGTGGCATTGGTATTCTGAGATTGATTCCAGATAAGATGGATGAATTTCAAGCAAAAACAGAGGGGAAAAAGGAAAATATGAGTATCAGAGAAACCGTAAATATATATATACAGACAATGCAGGTTCTTGATGAGACAACAGAAGATTATCTGTATATTTACGATATAATAAATAGACGGGCATATTTTACCGGTAAAATATGCAGGAAATATGGATTACCGGATAAAGGAACAGAAGGTTTTCCCCTGAGTGTATGGGAAAGTATTGTATATGATAAGGATTTGGAACCGCTTCAGAAAAGTCTGAAGGAAGTAGAAGACGGCGTAAGTGAAAGCCACAATTTAGAGTATCGTCTTACAGACAGGGAAGGAAATAAAGTGTGGATCTGCTGTAAAGGAACGGTGCAGAAAAGTAAAGATGGAAATGAACAAATCCTGACAGGGAGCATTTCGGAATTGGCAATGCGCCGTAAGGTAGATAAACTTACAGGGCTTTGGAATTATGATAAGTTTACAGAGGATCTGGGAAAATACCTGAAGGAAAGCGACGGGTATCTGATGATTCTGGGACTTGATAATCTGAAACCTATGAACATAAAAAACGGCAGAACCTTTGGCAATTATATTCTGAAAATCACAGCAAATGTTCTGGAAGAACAGGCAAAATCCGGGTGGAAGTTATATCGTCTTTCCGGGGATTGTTTTGCTGTGGTTTTTCCGGAATGCGAGGAAAAAAGCATTGTGGAATTTTATGAAAAAGTCAGAAGCTGTCTGAAAGGAAGATGTACCGTTTCAGCAGGAGCAGCTTTTTACAGACAGAAGGCGGACATGGACGGTGGAACGATTTATCTTTATGTAGAGGACGCACTTGACAGAGCAAAAAGGGAGGGGAAAAATAAGCTTGTGTTTTTCTCTTCAGAAGATTATCAGAAAAATCTGAATAAAATCCAGTTTATTGATGAAATAAAGGAAGCAGTTCAAAAAGGGTGTGAAGGATTTTATCTTTGCTATCAGCCTTTAATAAACGGAGAGGATTTCAGGCTCTACGGAGCAGAAGCCCTTCTTCGATACCACTCGCCCAGATGGGGAGAAATAGGACCGGGGCAGTTTATTTCTCTTCTGGAACAAAGCGGATTAATATGGGAAGCTGGAAACTGGGTGCTAAAAACAGCAGCGGAGCAGTGTGTGAAGTGGAGAAAGAAGATTCCTGATTTTGGCATCAGCGTTAATATTTCTTATGTACAGCTGCAGGAGAGAGAAATTACAGATACAGTGCTGAATATTTTAAAAGAAACCGGACTTCCGGGGGAAGCGCTTACACTGGAAGTGACAGAAAGCATTCAGCTTCAGGACTATGATTATTTTAATAAAATTTTTTATGAGTGGAAAAGATATGGGATTCAAATTGCCATAGATGATTTTGGAACAGGATATTCCAGTCTGGGGTATCTGAAAAGCATAGATATTGATGAAATCAAGGTGGACCGCTGTTTTGTAAAAGATGTGCAGGAAAATACATATGATTATCGCATTTTAAGCAATATCATTAAAATTGCCCACAGTGCCCAGATTGCAGTGTGCTGTGAAGGAGTGGAAAAGGAAAATGAACTTTTTACACTTCGGGAATTAAAACCGGATATACTACAGGGATTTATTTTTGAAAGACCATGTAAAGGAGAAGTGCTGGAACAGCTTTATATGGAAAAAGAGTCAGAAGCCTATAAAAGCCGTGTGAAAAAAGAAGAGGAGTTAAGAATCCGGGAAATAGAAAGGAAGAGGGAAAAAACGGCTGCGTTTCAGTGTAATCACTGTGAGGTTCTGGAAAATACGAATCTGGGACTGTGGGAAATACGGATTGATCCGGAAACGGGTTACTGTGAAATGTATATAGATCAGGTTATGAGACGGATTATGGGACTGAAAAAAATGCTGCCGCCAAATGAATGTTATGAATACTGGCATGGAAGAATCAGCGAGGGATATTATAATTATGTAGATCTTGGGGTACGGAATGCAATAGAAACAGGAAAAATTGTTCAGGTGGAATATACATGGAATCACCCGGAAAGAGGAGAAATCACTGCAAGATGTACCTCTGTTCGAATAAAAGACAAAAATGGCATGATTTGTCTGGAGGGATACCACAGAAATGTAAGTGGCGTGGAGCGCCCGGATTTTCTGCCTGGAGGACTGCAAAATGAACGATTTGAATATAATGAGAAAAAACATACGATTTATTTTCATACAAAAAGAAAAATGTTAGATGGAGAAGAAATCAGAGAAAAGGGATTTCCCAGATGCTGGATTGACAGAAAGATTGTGCATCCTCATTTTGCAGAAAAATTCCGCAGTATTTTTGAAAACAGAGAGACTACCGTGGATTTGTCAGGGGTAGAAATATTACTCCGCACCAAGAATGGAAGGTATGACTGGTTCAGGCTGAAGACAGGACGACTGGGTAAGAAGGGAAAAGATGCCAATACAAGGGCTGTTTTGATTGAGCCGGCGGAGCAGGAGCGGGCAATGGAATTGAAATATATGCAGAAAAAAGATTTTTATGA
Organism: Eubacteriales bacterium; assembly: GCA_030527365.1. Classification (GTDB taxonomy): domain Bacteria; phylum Bacillota; class Clostridia; order Lachnospirales; family Lachnospiraceae; genus Blautia_A. Next base: position 5,906 of record JAUNAX010000012.1, read on the forward strand.
AGCCCTAATTTCAGAGACGGTCGCCTATGCGGAAATTGATGTGGAAGGCAGAAATATTGTGGAAGCAGGTGGTTTGTGGAAAGAGTACAAGAAGATTCTCGTAGAAAACAGGAAGCAGATTGATAAAAAAATTGATGAGAGAGTCCGTGAAGTTACCTTCCCCGAGGACGAAGCTGCATACAGAGAGTGCCTTAATCTTTCGTATATGAAAAAGATGTACAGAGAAGGCGTACATACAAGGAAGATGTGTTTTCGCAGATATGTAAAAGGGCAGGTATGCTGGCTGAAACTGGTTATTCATGTATTTCATGACCATTATACGGAAAATCTGTATGCGCTTTTATATCTGGAGGATATAGATGCACAGAAAAAGAGGGAGCTTGAGCAGGAAAGCGCTGCAAAGAGAGATCCGCTCACTATGCTTTATAACAGAAATATTTTTATGTATGAAGTGGAGCGTTTTATGCTGGAATCAGGGGAAAATGGAAAAGGAGCGCTTGTAATCTTAGATCTGGATAATTTTAAACAGATAAATGACAGATATGGACATTTAAAAGGAGATGAGGCGCTGAAGTTTCTGGCAGAGGCATTGAAGCAGACTTTTTCAGAAGGAGAACTTCTGGGGCGTCTGGGAGGAGATGAGTTTCTTGTTTTTGTACAGGATGTCTCTGAAAAGAAATATCTGGACGAAAAAATGAAGAGATTATTTGAAGAATTGGAAAAAATCCAGGAGATTTCCCTTGCCTGCAGTGTGGGAATCGTATTTGTAGAATATGAAAATTTCAGCTACAGAGAAGCAGTAAAAAAGGCAGATCTGGCTCTATATAAAAGTAAGGAAAAGGGAAAAAACCGTTACAGTTATTATGAAGAATAGTGAAAAAATAAAGCGGGGACATTCTTTGGAGTGTCCTTATTTTGTGCTTGCAAATAGGGGAACAGAATGATAATATGATATAAAATAAAAAATACTTGATTAAAAAATCAGAAAAATAAAAAGGAGGGGTATTATGGAACTTGAGAAATATCGTATTCATTCAAAAATGGCAAGAGGTATGGAAAAAGCGGAGCTTGTTTTTAAAAATGCCCGCGTTTTCCTGGCACATACAGGTGAATTTATAGATGGAGATGTAGCTGTAGCGGACGGCATTGTACTGGGAGTCGGAACGTATCAGGGGGAAAAGGAAATTGAAATAGATGGAAAACTTCTTGTTCCCGGATTTGTGGATAGTCATCTTCATCTGGAATCGACTCTTGTTACTCCGGGAGAGCTGATCCGTCAGGCAGCCCAGTGCGGAACGACGACTTTTATTGTAGATCCCCATGAGTCCGCAAATGTTTCCGGTACAGACGGAATCGATTATATTCTGGATCAGACGGAAAATGTTCCGGCAAATGTATTTGTCATGATGCCTTCCTGTGTTCCGGCAACTCATGTAGATGACAACGGCTGTACGCTGACAGCGGGAAAAATGAAAAGCTATCTTGAGAATCCAAGGATTCTGGGGCTGGGGGAAGTGATGGACGCGCCGTCTGTAATAGAGGGAAGTGTATCCATGTATGAAAAACTGAGTCTTTTCCAGAACCGCGTGCGGGACGGTCATGCGCCGTTTCTTTCAAAGGGAGATTTATCTGCTTATGCTCTTGCGGGAATTTCCACAGACCATGAATGCGTAACATATGAATATGCGATGGAAGAGTGCAGAAACGGAATGAAGGTACTAATACGGGAAGGAAGCGCCGCAAGGAATCTGGACGCAATCATAAAAGGAATTGTGGAGCATCACACAGATACAGAAAGTTTTTGCTTCTGTACAGATGATAAGCACATAGAAGAAATCAGAAAAGACGGACATATTAATTATAATGTAAAAAGAGCAGTAAGCCTTGGCTTGTCTCTTCCTGCTGCTCTTAAAATGGCAACCATTCAGGCGGCAAACTGCTACGGACTGAAAAATATCGGAGCCATTGCTCCGGGGTATCAGGCAGATTTTGTTGTTCTGGATAATGAGGAAGATTTAAACGTAACAGATGTTTATTATAAAGGAGAAAGAATTATACCAGATGAAAAGCCAGAGATTAAGCCATGTCCGCCTGTCCTTAAAAATACGGTGCATCTGGCAAGAGTGCAGGAGAGTGATTTCCGCCTTCTCCATACGGGAGAAAAAGCGCATGTGATCGTAATGGAGGAAGGACAGATCACAACGAAGGATTCTTATGAAGAAGTTCCGTGGAAAGAAGAAAACGGGGAGAGAATTTTTGTTTCAGATTCGGAATATCAGAAAATTGCAGTTCTGGAACGCCACAAAAATACAGGAAAAATCGGTGTGGGAATTATAAAAGGCTTTCACCTTTCCGGAGGGGCGATTGCTTCCAGTGTTTCCCATGATTCCCATAATATTATCGTGATAGGAGATAACGACAGGGATATGCTTCTTGCAGTGCAGGAGCTGGTGCGTACCCAGGGAGGATATACACTGGTGGAAAATGGAAAGGTTTACAGAACGCTTCCACTTCCTGTAATGGGGCTTATGAGCGATGCGGGATATGAAAAGGTAAACGAAGCTCTTAAAGATATGATTCCGAAAGCCCATGAAATGGGAATCCCCGCAGGCTTCGACCCGTTTATTACCCTGTCCTTTATGGCGCTTCCTGTAATTCCGGAAATACGTGTCATGCCAAGAGGAATTTATCTGGTAAAAGAGGACCGTATGCTGCGGGGACCATTTGAAAGTTAAATTATTTTGCTTTTTCCAGTGTAAATATAAATTCTGTTCCAACGCCCTCGGTGCTGATCACATTGATGTTCTGCCCGTGGGCGTTTATGATTTCTTTCACAATGGAGAGACCGAGACCTGTTCCAAGCCGGTCTTTTCCTCTCGATGTATCCAGTTTATAAAAACGCTCCCAGATTTTGGAAAGCTTTTCTTTGGGAATCCCGGAGCCGTGGTCTTTGACAGAGACAAAGACTTTTCCGTTCTTTTCCGTAGTTTCCAATATAATGGAAGAGTTGTTATTACTGAATTTTAAGGCATTGTCAAGAAGATTATAAATAACCTGCTGGATCTGTTCCATATCTGCCCGCACAAAAAGTTCTTTTCCTGTAAGATAAAGAACGAGCTGAATATTGCGTTTTGTACAACTTCCTTCAAAGGTTTCGGCTGTTGTACGGAGGGTTTCGTTGATGTCAAAGCGGTGTACGTGCATCAGCCGTTTTTTTATGTCCAGGTCGTTTAAAGCAAGAAGGCTTCGTGTAAGCTTTTCCAGTCTTTCGGATTCATAGGCGATAATTTTTAAATATTTCTCCTGAAGCTCAGGAGGAATTGTCCCGTCCAGCATTGCCTGCACATATCCTTTAATGGAGGTAAGAGGGGAGCGGAAATCGTGGGAAACGTTGGAAATAAAGCGCCTCTGATATTCGCCGTTCCGGTTTAATTTATCCGCCATATAATTCAGAGAATTTGCCAGGTATCCCATTTCGTCATCTGTTTTTATGGGAATTTTATAAGAAAGATTTCCATTTCCAAATTCAGAAGCTCCCTTTACAATCTGCTGAAGCGGCTTATGGATACGGGAGCGGTACAGAAGGATAAGAAGTATGGCTGAACCGTATAAAAGAAGGAACATAAAAACGAGAACCTCCTGGAAGGCGCTTCTGTCCTTATAAATAAGCTGCATGGGATAATGAAGGAATACATATCCATTTGTATCGTTGCCGCGAATGATAGCAGAAACAACTGTAAGGTGTTTGGAGGAAAAACAGTCGTGGAAGGTTCCTATTTCGTATGCGCCCTCCTGGGAGAGGCGGGAAGCAGTATCTAAGACCTCTGATGGTTCAGGAAGTTCTTTCCTGTTGGCTGTATCGAAAAGGATTTCTCCGTCAGAAGAGGCAATCCATATGCTGACATTTTGAAAATCTGCAATTTCTTTCAGCGCTCTTCCAGAGTATTTCAGAGTGTCAAAAGAAACGAACTGGTCAAAAGATTCATGATTTGCAATATGAGTGATTTCTTTTTGAACCTCCTGTACGGTGTCTTCTTCCAGACGGAGTTCCACGAGATAGGAGCCTCCAGATACAATAAGGAAAAAACACACAAAGCCAAGGGCGATATAGTACATAAAAACTTTTGTAAAAACAGAGCGTGTCATCAGGATTTTACCTCAAACTTATAACCAATGCCCCATACTGTGGCGATTGCCCAGTTCGGGTGATCTTTTATTTTTTCGCGAAGACGCTTGATATGTACGTCTACAGTTCTCGTATCTCCGATGTATTCATATCCCCAGATATGATCCAGAAGCTGCTCTCTTGTAAAAACCTGGTTTGGAGAAGAGGCGAGGAAGTACAGAAGCTCCAGCTCTTTTGGAGGCATATCAATCTGTTGCCCCATATAGGTAACAGAATAATTTGTAAGATTGATGGTAAGATCCGGGTAGCTGACACATTTTTCGTTGGAAGGTGCAGGAGCTGGTTTTACCTGGAAACGGCGCAGGACAGCCCGTACCCTTGCGACAAGCTCCTTTGTGTCAAAGGGCTTGACAATGTAGTCGTCTGCACCGAGTTCAAGCCCGAGAACTTTATCAAAGGTTTCTGCTTTTGCAGAGAGCATTATAATAGGCACATCCGAAGTATGGCGGATTTCCCGGCATACCTGGTATCCGTCCATGCCGGGAAGCATAAGATCCAGAAGAATCAGGTTCGGACGGAAAGTTTCCACTTCTTTTAATGCCTGCTCTCCATCGTTTACAATTTGTGTTTCAAAGCATTCCTTTGTAAGATACAGGGCGATCAGCTCTGCAATATTGTTATCATCATCAACGATGAGGATTTTCTGTTTTGTAACCATGAAAAATGATGCCTCCTTATTTTTTGAACTCCACGATGGTTACTCCGGCATCTCCTTCACCAAATTCACCCAGTCGGAAGGATTCTACGTGTTTCTGGCGTTTCAGATAATTATGGACGCCTTTTCGGAGAGCGCCGGTTCCTTTTCCATGAACAACGCGTACACTCTTCATATGTGCGATGTAGGCGTCGTCAAGATATTTGTCAAGCTCTGCGATTGCCTCGTCTACAGTTTTTCCGAGAAGATTGATTTCTGTGGAAATGCTGGCAGATTTTGACATACGGATTTTTCCTGCTCCTGTGCGCTGCATGGAGGCAGTTTTGATAACTGGCTCGTCAATCAGCTCAAGGTCAGAAATATGCACTTTGGAACGGATAATTCCTGTCTGCACAAAAAGGTAGCCCTTTGAATCGGGGCGGCTGCTCACAGTTCCTGTGAGATTCATGCTGAGTACCTTTACAGAATCTCCAAGAGAAAGGTCTTTTGCAGAAAGTTCTTTTTTTGGCTTTTTCACTTCTTTTTTTTGAGTCATGCCTTTTTCCGCTTTTGACATACGTTCGCGGATCGCCTGGCGTTCCCGTTCCATTGCCGCTGTGTCTACATGATCTTTCTGGAATTTATGGAAAGATTTCATTGTCTGGTCCGCATATTCCTTGGCTTCTCGTAAGATGGCGTGTGCCTCCTCATTTGCCTGGCGGATAATGCGGTCTTTCCGTTCGTCCAGTTTTTCCTGTTTGGATTCCAACAGGGATTTTAAAGTTTCAATTTCCTGTTTATAACGGGCTGCTTCTTCCCGTTCTTTTTCCAGAGTAATGCGGTTCTGCTCCAGAGAAGAAAGCATATCCTCAAAAGATTCGTCCTGTTCGCTTATCTGTTCTTTTGCCTTCTCAATGATGTAGTCCGGAAGACCGAGCTTTGAGGAAATAGCAAAGGCGTTACTTTTTCCAGGAACACCAATTAACAGGCGGTAGGTGGGACGGAGTGTTTCCACGTCAAATTCGCAGCAGGCATTTTCCACACCGGGAGTGGAAAGCGCGTAGACTTTAAGCTCACTGTAATGGGTGGTTGCCATTGTGCGGATTCCTCTTTCGTGAAGGTGGGAGAGAATGGAAATGGCAAGGGCAGCGCCTTCTGTAGGATCGGTTCCAGCCCCAAGCTCATCGAAAAGGACAAGAGAGCGGCGGTCAGCCTTTTTGAGGAAGGACACGACATTTGTCATATGGGAGGAAAACGTACTTAAAGACTGTTCAATACTCTGTTCGTCCCCAATATCTGCGTAAACTTCATGGAAAACAGAAAGCTCGGAGCGGTCATATGCAGGGATATGAAGTCCGGATTGTCCCATCATGGTAAGAAGCCCCACTGTTTTTAAGGAAACGGTTTTTCCACCTGTATTTGGTCCTGTCACAACGAGAAGGTCAAAATCTTCTCCAAGGCGGACATCAATAGGAACTGTCTTTTTTTTATCAATAAGGGGGTGACGGGCTTTACGAAGATGAATCCGTCCCCCTTCATTAAAAATAGGTTCTGTGGCGTTCATATCCATAGCAAGAGAGGCTCTTGCGAAAATAAAATCAAGCTGCACAAGAATTTCCAGATCTGTGAGGATTTCCTCTCTGGAAAGAGCTGTCATCTCGCTTAAAGAAGCAAGAATGACCTCGATTTCTTTCTGCTCCTGAAGCTCCAGTTCTCTGATGTCATTATTTAATTTTACGACTGCCATAGGCTCAATAAAGAGCGTGGAACCTGTGGAGGACTGGTCGTGGATCATGCCGGGAACCTGTCCCTTATACTCAGCTTTTACGGGAATGCAGTAGCGGCCGTTTCGCATGGTAATGACCGCGTCCTGAAGATAATTCCTTGCCCCTCCATTTACAAGAGAAGAAAGCTGCGTGTGGATTTTGTCATTTACGGTTTTCATGCTGCGGCGAATCTGGCGGAGCGTACTGCTGGCATCGTCACTGATTTCATCTTCCGAGAGGATACATCTGCGGATTTCTGTTGAAAGCGGAGTTAGTGGCTCCAGATTCTGGAACATTCCGTCCAGGGAATCCGGAAGACTGTCACTTCTGTCATTTCTGGAGTACGCTTTCACTCTGTTTGTATTTTCAAGAAGGCTGCATATGGAAAGAAGCTCCGGGATTCCAAGAGTGCTGCCGATTTCCAGACGCTTCAGAGAACCACGCACATCTTTTACGCTTCCAAAGGAAATACTCCCTTTTTGAAAAAGACGGGTGAGAGCGTCTTTTGTCTGTGTCTGGAGTTTTCTGATTTCTTCTATATCAGTGGATGGAGAAAGCCTGCGGCAAAGTTCCTTTCCCATAGGGGAGGAGGCTTTCTCTGTAAGCTGTTCTATGATTTTGTTGTATTCTAATGCTTTGTATGCTTTCTGATTCATAATATCTCCTGTTTCTTTGTAATGCTTTTGTGGAATCGTGGGAAATTCCAATAATTCTATTTTACATGATTTCTGTGGCAATGAAAAGAAAAATATGTTATATTATTTAGTACAGTTTTATATCTGGCTGTTTCAAGGCAGACAGTAAATATACCAGCTTAGAAAGGCAGAAAATTATGCGTTTTATAAATGAATTACACGAAGGTGACAGAATCAGCGGAATTTATCTCTGTAAGCAGAAATCTTCCGCTGTGACAAAAAACGGAAAACCATATGAAAATGTAATCCTGCAGGATAAGACAGGCACCATTGATGCGAAGATTTGGGATCCCAATTCCCTTGGCATTGATGAGTTTGACGCTCTTGATTATGTGGATATTATGGGAGATGTGACAAGTTTTGCAGGAGCAATGCAGATAAGCATTAAAAGAGCACGCAAAGCAGGAGAGGGAGAGTATGATCCGGCAGATTATCTTCCGGTCAGTGAAAACAGTACAGATGATATGTATGCCCAGCTTCTTTCCATGATACATAGTGTGAAAAATCCATATTTGTCCGCGCTTCTTAAAAAACTTTTTGTGGAAGATGAAGCGTTTTTACAGGTGTTTAAGGGACATTCTGCAGCGAAGACCGTTCATCACGGATTTATCGGAGGTCTTATGGAGCATACGTTAAGCGTTTCCAGACTGTGCGATTACATGGCTGGGGCTTATCCGCTATTAAAAAGAGATTTGCTGATCAGTGCAGCGCTTCTTCATGATATTGGAAAAACAAGAGAACTTTCTCCATTTCCAGTTAATGATTATACAGATGAAGGACAGCTTCTCGGTCATATTGTGATCGGCTCCCAGATGATCCACGATATGGCAAGAGAAATCCCTGATTTTCCGATTGAGCTGGAAAATCAGTTGATTCACTGCATTCTTGCACATCACGGAGAACTGGAATATGGTTCTCCGAAAAAACCGGCACTTGCGGAGGCTGTGGCTCTGAACCTTGCTGACAACACAGATGCCCGGATGGAAACACTGACAGAAATTTTTGCAGCAGATAAAGGGAAAAAGGAGTGGCTTGGCTACAATCGTCTTTTTGAATCAAATATAAGAAGAACAGGAGATTTATAATCCAGATGGAGTACCGCAAAAACGATATTGTTACATTAGACATTGAAGATTGCGGAGTAGACGGTGAAGGTATCGGAAAAGCTGATGGCTTCACCGTTTTTGTCAAAGATGCAGTCATCGGAGACAGGGTAACCGCAAAAATTATGAAAGCGAAAAAAAATTACGGCTATGGAAGATTGATGGAGATTTTAAAACCGTCTCCATACAGAGTGGAGCCAAAGTGCGCCTTTGCCCGTCAGTGCGGCGGCTGTCAGCTTCAGGCACTTTCTTATGAGCAGCAGCTTGCTTTTAAAGAAAAAAAGGTGCGCGGGCACCTGGAGCGAATCGGCGGTTTTACAGATATTCCTATGGAGCCGATTATCGGAATGGACGAACCGTACCATTACCGCAACAAAGCGCAGTTTCCTGTCGGGAAAAATAAAGAAGGACGTATTATTACAGGGTTTTATGCAGGACGGACCCACACGATTATTGAAAATCGTGACTGCGCCCTTGGTGTCTCTCAGAATAAGGAAGTCCTTGACCGGGTAATCGCACATATGGAGGCATACGGAATTGAACCTTACAACGAAGAAACAGGAAAGGGACTTGTGCGCCATATTTTAATTCGATATGGTTTTTTTACAGGAGAATTAATGGTCTGTCTTGTTTTAAATGGAACTTCTATTCCAAAACAAGAGCTTCTTATTGAATGCCTTCTTGAAATACCGGGAATGATAAGTATTACCATTAATGTAAATAAAAAGCGCAGCAACGTGATTCTCGGAGAGGAAATTCGGCTTCTCTGGGGAAAACCATACATCACAGATAAAATAGGAGATATTTCCTATCAGATTTCCCCGCTTTCCTTTTTTCAGGTCAATCCTCTTCAGACAGGAAAGCTTTACAGCAAAGCCCTGGAGTACGCAGAGCTTCACGGAGAAGAAACAGTATGGGACCTTTACTGCGGCATCGGAACAATTTCTCTTTTTCTTGCCCAGAAGGCAAAGTTTGTCCGCGGTGTGGAAATTATTCCGGCAGCCATTGAAAATGCAAACGATAATGCACGGTTAAACGGCATTGAAAATGTAGAGTTTTTCGTAGGAAAAGCAGAGGAAGTTCTTCCGGCAGAATACAAAAAGAATGGTATTTATGCGGATGTGATTGTAGTTGATCCGCCAAGAAAGGGGTGCGAGGAATCCCTGCTTGCTACAATGATAGAAATGCAGCCGAAGCGGATTGTGTATGTAAGCTGTGATTCCGCTACACTTGCAAGGGATTTGAAATATCTCTGCGAAAGAGGATATGAGCTTAAGAAGGTTTGTCCTGTGGATCAGTTCGGTGGGACGGTGCATGTTGAGACGGTCTGTTTGCTGTCAAGAAAAGATAAATAAAGGCTGAAAAGTGGCGTATTTCCGGGCTTTTTGTAAGGTTAGTATTATCAGAGAAGCCTTGAGAAAAGCTCGGTTTTCTTGTATGGAAACATATAATGGAGGTGCGATATGGATGCACGTAAAGGCAATATTTATGAGATATTAAACGGAAATAAGCAGTTCTTGATTCCGGTTTATCAGAGATTCTACAGCTGGGATATAGATCAGTGTAAACGACTTTGGAACGATATTGTAGAGATGCAGAGAAAAGGCAAAGCTGGTCATTTCGTAGGTTCTATTGTTAATATTGCCGAACAGGCAATGCCAACAGGTGTTCAGAAATATATGATTATTGACGGTCAACGGCGAATGACTACCTTAACACTGCTTCTTCTGGCTTTGCGCGATTATGCAATAAAAAATCCGAGTGATACAATAATCAATGCTTGTCGTATAGATAATATGCTTCTAAAAAACGAGTATGAAAGTGGTGACGAACGATATAAGTTATTTCTGACTGAAACAGATAGAGATATTCTTATAAGCCTTGTTGAGGAAAAGCTAATTGCAGAAGGCACTAAATCACGACTGATTGAAAATTATAACTTTTTCGCTAACAAGCTGGCTGATAAAGAAATTCAGCCTGCAGAGGTATATGAGTCAATTGGAAAATTACAAATTGTTAATATCACATTAGATCGTGCTGCTGATGATGCACAGGCAGAATAATGATTTTGGGACGTTAAAGGGGGGCTCCTATTTGAAAAAGAAAAAAGACGAAGTAACCATCCGTTCCAGTGCAGCAGAATACTTAACCTATGTTGCCTCTGTCGGTGATCAGCAGGACAGTATTGAGATGCGCTATGAGGATGAAAATATATGGCTGACACAGAAAATGATGGCAACATTGTACAATGTGGATGTTCGTACAATTAATGAGCATATTAAGAAGATTTATTCCGACTCAGAACTTGAGGAAGAGGCAACTGTCCGGAATTTCCGGATAGTTCAAACCGAAGGTTCACGTCAGGTGACTCGTGATACAAAGCATTACAATCTTCAAATGATTATTGCTGTTGGATTTAAGGTGAACAATGAACGAGCTGTACAATTTCGTAAGTGGGCCAATGGCATTGTCAAGGACTACACCATCAAAGGCTGGGTCATGGATGATGAACGTCTGAAAAATGGTGGATCTGTGCTTACAGTAGAATACTTCGACCGTTTGCTTGAGCAGATTAGAGAAATTCGTTTGTCTGAGCGTAGATTTTATCAGAAGATAACAGACATCTATGCTACAGCTCTCGATTATGATCGAACAGCAAAAACAACAAAGCAGTTCTTTGCAAAGGTACAAAACAAGATGCATTATGCGGTTCATGGGCAGCAGCACCGGAAGGTAAGATTGTAAAAAGCGATGTGAGCATTGCGAAGAATTATCTTTCAGAGAAAGAAATGCGTTCACTGGAGCGTATTGTATCTGCTTATCTGGACTTGGCAGAGGACCGTGCAGAACGTCATATTCCAATGACGATGGAGGATTGGTCAAAGCGGCTGGATTTATTCCTGATGGCTGATGACAGAGAGGTTCTTCAGGATGCAGGCAAAATCACTGCTGAGATTGCCAAGGTAAAAGCTGAAACTGAATTTGAAAAATATCGTGTTATTCAAGATAGGCTGTTCATGTCTGACTTTGATAAGTACATGCTGGAATTGGAAGAGAATGCGAAGAAGTAGTAGCACCTCCATTAAAATTTTCAGCTTGCCAAGGTCGAGTGCATGGGAGTTGAGGCATTAGACGGGACGAAAAATAGCCGTTGACCTGTTCTTTGTAGGAAGAACGGGCAAGGTTGAGAAGGTCTGTTTGCTATCAAGTATTGTAAAAATGGTCAGAGGGTTTAGGCTGTGGATTAGATGCTGGGAAAAATAGGATTTATGGAAGGGAATTGTAAAAATATAATCCAATATGAAGTAATAAAGGAAAGACGTGATGGAAAAATATAAAATTCTAATAGTTGAAGATGATGTTGATTTGCGAGAAGGACTTTCCTTCTCTTTTTCTGGTGATGGATATAATGTGACAGAGATAGGGACAAAAAAGGGAGGTTTACAAGAAATCGCAAAAGGTGGTTATGATATTGTTTTTTTGGATTGTAACCTGCCGGATGGAACGGGATTTGAACTCTGTAAAGAGGTTCGGCGTTACAGTAATATCCCAATCATTATGCTGACAGCCCGTGATACAGAGTTGGATGAGATAAAGGCTTTGGAATTAGGGGTAAATGATTACCTGTCAAAACCATTTTCGCTTGGTGTATTAAAAGCAAGAATGAAGCGGATTCTTCAGGAAAAATCTGAAAATACAAGGATCGTTACAGGTTCATTAAGCATAGACCAGAGTACCTGTAAGGTATATAAAAGAGGTTCGGAAATCTCTCTTAGTAAATTGGAATACCGTCTGTTGGTGTATTTGATTGAAAATAAGAATCATATCCTTTCTAAGGAGCAGATTTTAGAGAAGATATGGGATAGTGATGGAAAATATGTAGATAACAATACGGTATCTGTGAATATCAGCAGACTTCGTACAAAGATAGAGGATGATATATCAAAGCCGAAATGTATTCAAACCGTTCATGGAATCGGATATATCTGGAAGGAATAAAAAATGTGGCTCACGATAATTTTAGCAGTTCTTTTGTGTTTGTCGATTGGATATAACATATATCAAAAAAGAAAAACATATCGCCTGATTGACCGTTTGCTGGACAGTGTGCTAAATCGGGAAATGATTGCAGCCTCTGATGTGGAAGAAGGAGAATATTCTGCTCTTGTCAGTAAAATCAAGCAGATACAGGAAGTGCTTGACAAACACGCGAGCAGTGCAGAACAAGAAAAAGAACAGGTGAAAAGCTTGGTATCCAATATGTCTCATCAATTAAAAACACCTCTTGCTAATATTTCCCTCTATGCTGAAATTTTAAGTCAAGAAGAAATCACGCCAGAGCAGAAAGCTCTGTTTTCTGAAAAAATGCAGCGACAGGTTGATAAACTGAGCTGGATTGTGGAATCTTTGTCGAAGATGGTAAAATTGGAACAAAATATTGATGGTTTTGAGGTAAAAAGTACAGGAATAAAACAGACGATTTTAGATGCAGTAGATATGATTTATGAGAAAATGGAGAAAAAGGAAATTCACTTTACATTGGAGCCATTTGAGGACAAATTACTATATCATAATCGAAAATGGACAACAGAAGTATTTGTAAATTTGTTGGAAAATGCTGTTAAATACACCGATAGAGGAGGAACCATCTCCATTTGTGTAAAAAGTTATGATTTATACACAGAAATTCAGATTGCAGATAATGGGCGGGGCATCCGGCAGGAGGAAATGACAAAAATATTCAAACGATTTTATAGAAGTCCAGAAGTTGAGAATATGGAAGGTTCCGGGATTGGATTGTATCTTTCTAATCTGATTTTGGAAAAAGAAAAAGGATATATGATAGTAAATTCTGAGTATAGAAAAGGTAGTTGTTTTTCTGTGTTCTTACAAAACTGTAAGAAATAATCATCCGTTTGTAAAGAAATTGCAAGATACAGCAGTTATACTGGATGTATCAAGAAAAGGAGTATTGACGGATGAGTATTTTAGAATTACAAAATGTTGAGAAAATATATGGAGAAAAAGATAATCAGATAACAGCATTGCAGAATATTAATCTAAAAGTAGAAGAAGGCGAGTTTATTGCTATTGTAGGAACATCTGGTTCAGGCAAATCTACTTGTCTTAATTTAATTGGTGGTCTGGATAATCCTACAAGCGGAAAGATTTTCATAAAGAATAAAGAGATTGGTTCTCTTTCAAGAAAAGAGCTGACGATTTTTCGTAGAAGAAATATTGGATTTGTATTTCAAAATTATAGCTTGATGCCTGTATTGAATGTGTATGATAATGTGGCATTACCGGTTACATTTGACCGTGGAAAACATATTAACCGCAAATATATAGAAGAATTATTACGGGAACTGGGGATTTGGGAAAAGCGTAAGAAATATCCAAACGAATTATCTGGCGGTCAGCAGCAAAGAGTTGCAATCGCCAGAGCTTTGGCAAATAAACCGAGCATCCTGCTTTGCGATGAACCGACAGGTAATTTGGACTCAGTCACAACCATTGAGGTAATGGGGTTATTAAAAGCGAGTTGTCGCAAGTATAATCAGACGATTCTCATGGTAACGCATAATGAAGTCATTGCACAGACTTGCGACAGAGTAATTCATATCGAAGATGGTCAAATTGTTACAGAAAAGATTTCTGGCAAAAGGTGGTGATGCCGTATGTTAAAACTGGCATGGAAATATATGCGGTATTATAAAAGTCAGACGTTGGCAATCTTTGCGAGTATTTTATTAACAGCGTCATTGCTTTCCGGGATTTCTTCCTTGATTTACAGCAGTCAGAAAAGTGATTTGGCGAACAGTAAAACCATTTACGGTGATTGGCATTATTATATAGAAACGGACAAGGAACTTTTCGATTCTGTAGAAAGTGGTGAGAAAGGGAATGGATACACGCTGGAACAGTGTGGAAAGATGGAAATTCGTGATGTAGTGGCAGAGGAATTTTTGATCTGTTTTATCCATACTGATGAAACTTATCGCCAGATGGCACACAGAGATTTGTTAGATGGAAGATTTCCGGAGAAAGAGAATGAAATTGCAGCGGATGGATTTGTGCTTAGCAATCTGGGATTTTCAGGGAATCTGGGAGATTCTCTTCGCATTGGAGAAAAAGAGTATATCGTTACTGGCGTTCTGAAAAGCGAATGGGCGGCAAGTTCCAGTGAAATGGAAGTTTTTGTAAGTGATTCATTTAAAGGTCGAGGAAGTCAGAGGTTTTTATATCTCAGATTTAATGAATATGAGAAGTTATATAAACAGTTGGATGCTTTTTTACAGGAACATAAATTATCATCTGAAGCAGTAGTCGGAAATGATGAAGTAATACAGTATCTTAGCGGAGAAGCACCAAGCAGCATTTATGAAATTGTGAAGTTTGGTCTGACCAATGAAGAAGGAAACTTCACCTATATCGTTTTGAAATTGCAGAGTGACTATAATCTGGCTTATAACGGGATGATTTTCCTGTTATGTCTGTTCAGTCTTTTTGTAGTATACAGTGTATTTAGCATTTCTGTATCGAAGAGAACTTCTGAGTACGGAATGTTGCAGACATTAGGTATCAGTGAAGCGCAAATTGGCGGTACATTACTTTTGGAACTGTGGATGTTATTTTTCATTGGGTATCCGTTAGGGTGTTTTTTAGGAAATGGTATATTAAGTCTTGTCTATCAAAAGCTTAGTGGTGTATTCGGTGGAAAAGGAATTGGTGGTGCAGAGACTGGTTTATCCGTCGCTGACCATACGTTGGCAGAAGGCTCGAATGCTGCAAAGTTTTTTGTTTCCGTGGATGCAATGGTATTTGGATTTCTATTTCTGCTGATTTCATTGGCGCTAGTTGCCTTTATCGTGGTTCGTTCACTTCGGAAGTATTCGCTAAAAGCAGTAATGAGTGGAGATACTTCTTTTACAAAAAGAAGGAAAATATATGCTCTGCGAAATGTAAATATGGCAAATGTAGTAGTACGGAAATTTATGTTTGCCGATAAGTGGAAAGTGATTGGAATTTTATTATCCTTGTCAATCGGTGGCTGTATTTTCTTGTGTACTACTTATATGGTAGAAAATTTGAAGGTTCACGCAGAACTTTCGTTGATGTCAGATGACGGACTTGGTTCGGAATACCGTATTTCTTTGAAATCTGATTCTCTAAAAGATACGATTCCAGAGAAAGTAGCAGATAAGATTAAAAATATGCCGGAAACAAAGAACGTATATGCGACAAAGTATACGATGGGAGAATTGCAGCTTTCCGGAAATGAGTTTTTGGCAGAAGAAGATTGGCGCGATTATTTCAAATATCAGAATCAGGAGCCGTATTTTATTCAGAGATATGATGGGATTTGCAATCAGCAGGAAGATGGAAATTACCGGATCAAATATAATGTGTATGGTTACGATGAAGCGATGATAGAACAGCTTCAGGATTTTATTCTGGAGGGAGAAATCCAGCCGGAAACAATAAAAAATAATAATCAAGTGATCGTGACAGCGAATATGGATGGTCAGGGAAATTACTATTTTTACGGAAAGAAGCCGGGTGATAAGATTGCTCTTCGTGTTCCAAAGACAGAGAACTATGTAGATGAACTGCTTAAATTCCGAGGTGACGAAGAAAATTACATTGAGAAAGAGTTCGAGATTGCGGCAATCGTAAACAGACCGTTGGCGCAGGAGAAAGATTTTCTGAATACAGAAGTGTGGAAAAATGCTCAGAGTGTGATTATGACTAACGAACAGATGGAAGAAAACTTTGGAATTGTAGATTATAGTTTTATCAATGTATCACCGGCTGATGGCGCAGATACAAAGAGCGTTAGCAATCAGTTGGTGCAAATAATCCGCGATGTTCCAAAGGCAGTATTGCAGGACTATACTTCTGCAATCGAAATACATAAAACTTATCTAAAACAGCAGCAGATATTTTTCTCCAGTATTGCGGTGATTCTGCTAATTATTAGCCTGTTTCATATTGCGAACAGTATGAATCATACCATTTTTGCCAGAAGAAGAGAATACGGTATCATACGTGCAATGGGAATCACGGATAGTGGGTTTTATAAGATGATTTTGCGGACAGGCATTTTGTATGGATTGTTGGCAGATGTATTTATCTTCTTGCTTTACAATCTGGTTCTTAGAAGGGGGATGGATTACTATATGGTTCATGTGCTTCAATTTTTACATGTGACTTCAAATGTTCCAAATCTGGTTTTGATTGGAATTATGGTGTTGAATGTAGTGATTGCAGTAGTGGCAGTAATGTTCCCGGCTTGGAAGATGGTAAAAGAGAATATCGTAAGTGAGATTAGGAGATAGATTTATAATCAGGATTTTTAGAAAAACTTTATCCCGAAATTGGAAAAAGTAGTAGAATTAACAACGGCGGACATTTTGATCCGCTGCAAATTGAAAGAAAGATTATAAAGAATAAAAAAATGAAATGTGATATATATCAGAGTATCTACAACTATGCAGGTAGATGGATACAGTCTGGAAGGTGTGGAAAGCCGTATAGATGAAGCAAAGAATCGACTGTTGAATATTCGGAAACAAAAAATATCAGAAGAAAATATCTATCAATTTCTTTTATAGTTTGATAAACTATACGATAAGTTCACTGATTTGGAGAAGAAGGAATTTCTTAACAGTTTTATAGAACAGGTGGAGATTTACGAGCAGGAGCAGCCAGATGGAAGATTCCTGAAGCACAAAAAGTTCTGTTTATCGGTGTATTTTAGAGACAGGGAAACACAGGGACTCTGTTGGGACAACGAAAGTACTGTTGAGGTCGTGACACATTTACAGAGAACTGGCTTGTAGGGAAAGATACAAAACAAAAACTTATAGAAAAGGAGAAACACATGAAACTGATCATTGATGATGCACATATTAATTTAATTAAGGAAATTTATGAATTTTATCCTGTAGAGGGAGTCACTACAAATCCTTCTATTTTAGCGAAAAGCGGAAGAAGTCCATATGAAGTTTTAAGAGAAATCCGGGAATTTATAGGAGAAGAAGGGGAACTTCATGTACAGGCGGTTTCAAGAGATGCGGAGGGAATGATACAGGAGGCTCATCGCATTACAGAGGTGCTTGGAAAGAATACCTTCGTAAAAATTCCGTCTGTGAGAGAGGGATTTAAAGCAATGAAAGAACTGCACAAAGAAGGAATATCTGTTACAGCTACTGCTGTATATACGCCGATGCAGGCATTTCTTGCAGCAAAATGCGGAGCTGCCTATGCGGCGCCATACATTAACCGGATTGACAATATGGGATTTAACGGAATCCAGGTGACAAAGCAGATTCAGGATATTTTTGAAAATAATAACCTGAAAACCCAGGTTCTTGCTGCCAGTTTTAAAAATTCTCAGCAGGTTCTGGAGCTTTGCGAATATGGCATCGGAGCTGCGACGATTGCACCGGATGTAATTGAGGGGCTTGTAAAGAATCAGGCGATTACTGCGGCTGTTGAAGATTTCATTAAAGATTTTGAAGGTCTTACTGGCACTGGAAAAAATATGGCAAACTGTTAAGGTGTTAAAACATACGTTGCAATAATAGGAAACAGGAAAATTTTGCATATATGGAACAAAAAGAGTACAGATTCAGGTATTGAGGATTTGTACTCTTTTCTTTGCACATAAATAATAAAATTACTTCTTGTCAAACCTACCTTATATATGTTATCTTATTAAGGTATGTCAATAATTTAACGAACAGACATGGCAAAATCCTGGTGATTTTGCTGTGGGAAAATAATGGAGGAAAACAGACATGCTGAAAAAAATAAAACATGCTTTCCCCGGAGGCGTACATCCCACAGATGGGTATGATAAGGCACTGACCATGAATCTGCCTGTTCGTGTTTACTGGCCGGAGACAGTAACAATTTTGTCCGAGCAGTCTTTTGGCGGAAAATGCAGCTTTCTTGTAAAACCTGGCGACCAGGTAACAGAAGGGCAGGAGATAGGACGTCCGGAGGCGTTTATGGCAGCTCCTCTTCACGCGAGCGTGAGCGGAAAAGTTGTGGACATTCGGGAAGTACAGAACCAGGGAAGAAATATTTTAGCTTGTATCATGAAAAGAGAAGGACCGGAGAAGGAAGAGAATTATTCTTACCAGAAAGGTCTTGAGAGCCTTGAAAAATATACAAGGGAAGAACTGATTGCCATGATTCGCGATGGTGGTCTGACAGGAATGGGAGGCGCAGGTTTCCCTACTCATAAGAAATATGAGACAGACAAAAAAATTAGTGAGTTATTGATCAATGCAGCAGAGTGTGAACCGTTTCTCACATGTGATTACCGCCTGATGCTGGAACAGAGCTTCGCTGTTATCAATGGCGTTCGTGTTCTTTTAAAGGCTTCCGGAGCAGATAAGGCGTATATCTGTATGGAGGATAATAAGCCGGAGGCAGCAAAACTTCTCCAGAAGATTCTGGAAGAGGGAAAAGATCAGATGCAGGGGGAAAAACCTGTGGAAATCAAAATCCTTCCCACTCAGTATCCACAGGGAGGAGAGAGACAGCTGATTCAGGCAGTTCTGAACAAAGAAGTACCGATGGGAGGACTTCCGGCAGATGCGGGAGTGATTGTTTCGAATATAGGAACTGCAAAGGCAGCGGCAGATATGACGTTTGCCGGCATTCCGTTGACAAGAAGAATTGTAACAGTGACAGGCTCTGTTAAAAATCCGGGAAATTATCTTGTTCCTATTGGAACTTCGGCAAGAGAGTTGTTGAATCTTGCAGGGGGAGTGACTGTGGAAAAGAACCGGATCATTGCAGGTGGTCCCATGACAGGACCCTGTGTGGCGTCTGACTGGAATGGGGAAGAGGAGCTTTTTTATGTGACAAAAAATACCTCTGGTATTCTTGTTCTTCCGGACAGAGAGTACGAAGAATCTCCGTGTATCCGATGTGCAGGCTGCGAGAGTGTATGCCCGGCAGGACTTGTTCCTTATCAGATAGAATTTGCATACATGAACGAGGACTACGATTTATGCGAGGAGCTTTATGCAAGTGAGTGTATTGCCTGTGGCTGCTGTTCTTACATCTGTCCGGCAAAAAGAGAGCTTTCCGTGCGGACCAGAATGGCAAGAGATATAGTGAAACAGCGTATGCGTGAAAGGGCGGTGAAAAAATCATGAGCAATGTAAGAGTGATAAACGGACCACACCTTCGTACAGAGCGCACTACAAGGCAGATTATGATGTATGTGACATTGTCTCTGATCCCGGCGCTTTTCGGGGCTGTGTACTTTTTTGGGATTCGCGCCCTTTATCTCGCAGGGCTTTCTGTTACAATCTGTGTACTCACAGAATATTTATGGCAGAAGCTTACTAAAAAACAGGTAACAGCAGGTGATTTCAGCGCAGTAGTAACAGGACTTCTAATCGTTTATAATATGCCGGTCACTGTGCCTGTATGGGCGCTTGCAGCAGCTGATATATTTGCAATTATATTTGTAAAGCAGATGTTTGGAGGAATTGGAAATAACTTTGTAAACCCGGCTCTTATGGGAAGACTTCTCATTATGCTCGTATGGCCACAGGCTGTCATGCAGTATGTAGTGCCAAACACCATAAATCCGGATGCTGTATCAGGAGCGACTGTGCTTGGAACTGTAAAAGGCGGTGCAGAAGCAGGATATAGCTATTTACAGATGTTTTTGGGAGAAATTCCGGGAGCTATGGGGGAGACAAGCAAGCTTCTTCTTCTCGTTGGTTTCGGTTTCCTCTGTTATAAAGGAATTGTAAATGCGGAAGCTGCTGTTACTTATATTTCTACAGTTGTACTTCTCACGTTTGTATTTGGTCCTTCCGGACTGTTTACAGGAGATATTCTTTTGAATCTTCTCGGAGGCGGTCTCATTATGGGAGGCTGCTATATGCTGACAGATTATGCTTTTGCTTCCAGAAAAGGAAAACTTCTCTATGCAGCGACAGCAGGTGTTATTACGGCGGCAATCCGAATTTTCAGTAATTATCCGGAGGGAATCTGTTTCGGTATTTTAACAGCAAACTGTGTGGCAGGTCTTCTGTCTATGATTTATAAGAAACATGTATATGGTGTAAAAAGAAAAGACGCATAATAAGGAGAGCAGAAATGAAGAATAAAAATGTAAGAGGAATTCTTGCACTGGCTGTTGTCACTGCCCTTTCTTTCGGGGTGATTGCAGGCTCCAGAGCACTGGCAGTTGATACAGGAAGCACTTCACAGGAAGACAGCGGAGCAGTAAAAGAAGAGTTTGATGTAAGCGGCGCTGAGAATATTGAAAAAGCGGCTGCAACAGAGGACGGATATGTGGTTACTGTAAAAGAAAAAGGATATGGCGGCGATATTTTAATGGACGTTTCCTTTGAGGCAGACGGAGAAACAATCTCAAATGTTTCTGTTACAGAACACAGTGAAACAGAAGGTCTTGGAGCCAGAATTGCAGAAGAAGAGTTTACAGGACAGTTTGTGGGAATGAAAGCGCCTGTATATCTTCCTGGAATGAGCGATGGAGAAGAAGCAGCTCCTGCAGAGAAAAAAGAATCAGAAGGTGCAAAGGAATTAGAAGGTGCAGTATTACAGGACGGCACATATGAAGCAAAGGGAGAAACTGATGACAATGGATTTGCCGATCAGGTTACGATGACGGTAAAAGACGGAAAGATTACAGAAGTAAACTGGGATTCCATCGGAGAGGACGGAAGCAAGAAGAGTGTGCTGTCTGAAAGCGGGGAATATGTAATGACAGAAGATGGACCAACATGGGCAGAGCAGGCAAAAGCGCTGACAGAGGCTCTTGTGGAAAATCAAAATCTTACCTTCCTTACTATGGATGAGCAGGGAAAAACAGATGCGGTATCTGGAGTCAGCATTTCTGTAGGCGGTTTTGCAGCACTTGCAGAGCAGTGTATGAAAGAAGCAGCAGGAATGGAAGAGAAAGAGCTTGTATTACAGGACGGCACATATGAAGCAAAGGGAGAAACTGATGACAATGGATTTGCCGATCAGGTTACGATGACGGTAAAAGACGGAAAGATTACAGAAGTAAACTGGGATTCCATCGGAGAGGACGGAAGCAAGAAGAGTGTGCTGTCTGAAAGCGGGGAATATGTAATGACAGAAGATGGACCAACATGGGCAGAGCAGGCAAAAGCGCTGACAGAGGCTCTTGTGGAAAATCAAAATCTTACCTTCCTTACTATGGATGAGCAGGGAAAAACAGATGCGGTATCTGGAGTCAGCATTTCTGTAGGTGGTTTTGCAGCACTTGCAGAACAGTGTCTCAATGAGGCTGCAGGTGTGGAGACAGAAGAACCAAAAGAAGAATCAGCAGCAGAGGAAAATACAGAGAGCGCAGAAGCAGGAGAGGTGCAGGCGGTATCCGGTGCAACCATTTCTTCTACTGCGGCGGTAACAGGTATTAATGAGGCATATGAATTTTTACAGACAGTAAAATAAAGAAAGCGGAGGATTTGGTATGAAATTAAAATATCCGGCAGAAGCCTTCGCCCTTGGAATTATTTTATTTTCCGCCGGGATGAAGGAAGCCTTTAGTGCCGGGATTCTGATTATTCTGGCAGTTGTATTTGGAGAATTTCTGAAAAACCTTTTAAAACCGGTTATTCCGGACTGGAGTTTAAAAGCGTGTGTGCTGATTGGAACAGGTTCCATCAGCGCAAGCGCGTTTCTCCTTGGATTTTCCGCTCTTGAAATTTCTGTAGATACAAAGACATGGCTGATTACTTTTGTAATCGGACTTCTGGCTGCCCGCCATGTGCTGAAAGAAGACATGGATGGGGAGTATGGAGATTTATTCTGGGAATGCGCCATTATCTGGGGATTCTGGATTTTACTGGCAGCAGTGAGAGAATTTTGTGCAGGAGGCAGTATTTTCGGATATACTCTTATGGAAGCAGAATTCCAGTCAAAGAAATTTCTTGATATGACCTTTGGATTTATTTGTGCGGGACTTTCTCTTGCGTTTACAAATGGCGTTCTGAAAAAAAGAAGCACAGGAACAGAGGGACTTTTTCCTGTTGTTCCGGCAGTCCTTTTTTCACAGCCATTTGTGATGGAAAGTTTTGGAGAGACCATTGGATTTATCTGGGCAGTATTTGTTCCTGTTGTTCTCTTTATTTCTGTAAAAAAGACGCTGCGGTTTGCGAGAACAGGAAGAGCCTACAGAGGACTTCCAGTGGAAATGCTGGCAATGGGGTTCATTTATATGATTCTCAGTATTTATTAAAATAAAGTTTTTCTTTTAACAAAAGAGGAAGTATGTTCCGGATGGAGTTCATACTTCCTTTTTTGTGTTTCTACTTATTAGAAATGGGAAAACCGCTGCTGTATAGAAATTTGCCGGTTTCGGTAATAAAAACCGCCTCTGTATTTTCAAGACTTTCCACAAGCGCCATTCCTTTTTCTGCTCCAAGGGCAAAACAGGAGGTGCTCAACGCGTCTCCGTCAACAGATTGTTCGGAGAGGATTGTCACAGAGACAAGCCCATTTTCATAGGGCATACCTGTTTTGGGATTCAAAATATGGTGGTATAAAATACCGTCTTTTTTAAAGTACCGTTCATAAATACCGGAAGAGACAACTGATTTATCGGAAACATTTATAGTTATGGAAGTTTCACCCCGGTCTGAAAAAGGTTTTTGAATACCGATTTTAAAGGGAGTTCCGTCTGGCTGACTGCCAATACAGAGAACATTTCCGCCAAGGTTGATAATTCCGCTTGTTACCCCTTCTGATACAAGAAATTCTTTTATTTTGTCTGCAATGTATCCTTTTGCAATAGCTCCTAAATCAAGCCCCATTCCCTCTTTTTTAAAGTGAATGGTATTTCCTTCCACAGTTATATTTTTATAATTTACAAGCGGAAGAGCGGCTTTCAGGTCTGTCGGTTCAGGAATGACTTTTTCTTCTGATGTGAAATCCCAGAGGGAGGATACAGGAGCAAGAGAAAGGTCGAACGCGCCGTTGGAAAGTTCTGAGTAGAAAAGCCCTTTTTTTACAAGCTCCGCTGTTTCCGGAGATACTGTAAAAAAACCATTTTTTTCCGGAAGAGTTCCATGATTCAGCTTGTAAATTTCACTGGTAGAAAGAGTGCGGCTGAAAAGTTCTTCGTATTTGTCGCAGAGAGCCATTGCTTCGTCAAGTAATTCCGGTTCTACTTTATTGTAAACCGTAATTTTAATCATGGTATTTAATTTAAAGCCTGTGACAGATACAGGTTCCTGTCGTTCATTCTGCTGCTTCTGATAAAAAAAGAAAAAAACAGAGAGGAGAAGAATAAGAGCTGTACAGGCAGCGGCAATTTTGTATTTTCTGTGCATAAAGTCTCCTTTTGGTTTTATTGTGCCGATTTTAAGCAAAGCCTATTGTATAGTGTCAGATAGGATATGTCAAGAAGGTCAAATGTAGGAAAAGAAAAATAAAAATATATATTGACATATGTTAATAACTGTATTATAGTAATAATTAGCATATGCCAATAAAAAGGAGAAGAGACATGCCAAGACCAAGTAAACCGAGAAAAGTAAAAGGGCTTCCGAAAAACACCGGTTTTTGTCCGAAAGGTCAGCCGGAGTGCAGTCATCCCATTATTTTAAATGTGGAGGAATATGAAACAATCCGCCTGATTGATTATGTAGGGTTGACGCAGGAGGAATGCGCGCTTTCTATGGGAGTAGGACGTGCCACTGTGCAGAGTTTATATGTGGAAGCACGGAAAAAGCTTGCCAGGTTTGTGGTAGAGGCGTCAGGACTTCTCATTGAGGGTGGAAATTATGAAATTTGCTCAAAGGAAACTGTTGGCACAAATATAAAAAAAGAAAAAGGAGATTCTACTATGAAGATTGCAGTTACTTACGAAAACGGACAGGTATTTCAGCATTTTGGACACACAGAGCAGTTTAAAATTTATGAAGCAGAAGATGGAAAAATTGTAAGAGAAGAAGTTGTTGATACAAATGGAAGCGGTCATGGCGCACTGGCAGGCTTCTTAAAAGAAAAAGGAGTAGATACTTTAATCTGCGGAGGTATTGGCGGCGGTGCAAGAAATGCTCTTGCAGAAGCAGGAATCCGTCTTTTTCCAGGAGCAGCAGGAGATGCAGATGCACAGGTAGCTTCCTTCCTTTCCGGAAACTTAAATTATAATCCGGATACTATGTGCAATCATCATCACCATGAAGAAGGACATACATGCGGAGATCATGGCTGCGGAGAAGGACATCACTGTGGAAATCACTGAGAACTGTAGCCTTTGCCCGAGAGAA
>JAUNAX010000136.1 GCA_030527365.1 Eubacteriales bacterium
TGCCAATTTAGGGTTCCCTGGTTTGGATACCCGTGTTGTTATTCATCGCTTACGCAAGAAAGACTCCGAAGAAATAGTTGAAAACGTATAAATATGGAAAGTGTTGTTTTTCAGCCCATTGAAAGCCGGATGCGTTGGATTTTGAATTAAAATCTGATTGTTTACATAACTGCTGTTGAAGAAACTTGCCTCAGAAGGTGGGGGCGAAGTTTTGTCTGGTATATCCTCAATTTTTGTATCAAGAGAGAGTAATTCAGAAGGTTCAATTCCCAGTGCACTACACAGCTCAAAAATGTGGTGCAATGTAAGGCTCATATTTCCATTTTCATTTAACAATTTTGATAATGAGGATTGACTGATATCAGTGCAGGCAACCAAATCAGTCTGTCTTATTTTCTTGCGTTCCATGAGAGCTTTAATTCGTTGAATGACAGTGGTGTGATAGTAATGATAGTCATTTTTTGTGTGATCCATAGAGAAATCCTTTCGAATTTGAATTTTTATACTTAAATCATAGCATAAAATATTAAAAAAGAAAACTATAACGAATGAAAAATGCGAAAAAATAATATATAGATTGTATACAAAAACATATAAAGAATATATTTTATAAATAGAATATTCATATATATAAAATGACGAATTACAATATTATATATTTATAAGGATTGTTTTATGTGCGTGAAAATAATACAATAAAAGAAAAGAAAAAACAAAATTTAGGAGAAGTCAACAAAAGAGAAGGAGAGGGGATGCGATGTGGGGAAATCAAAGAAAGGCAGGAATAAAAGAAATCGGAGATATGCTATGTATATCACGCTCATATTGTCTGGTGTAATTGGTATCTTGCTATGGAAAATCAAGAATCTTGAGACATTAGCAGAAATTCAGTCAATAGGCGTGTATCTGCTTCAAGGCTGTGGTGGAGTTACATCTATAGGCATAGTGAGTAAACTTTTCAAGCGTAAGAACATAAAGCAAATATACAAATTTTTAATCAGACATGTGGCAATGTGGGCAGTGGTTCTAGTGATGGTTTCCGGTAGTATAATAACTGTAAGCGCTACAGGGAAAATCTTCACTCTGAAGAATCAGCAATTCTCTGGCAAAGAAGAAACCAGCGACGTATCAAAAGAAGAAAAAGAAGAGAAAATAAAAGTAGTTAGAAATACAAGAGCATTTTCCTGGACAGAAGACAAGTACATTCAGGATCTCACGATTTACTATGATGGAGAGGTTGGCAAATTAAACGAAGAGGAGCGAGCAGAGTGCCGGGCGGCATTATTGGGAGAATATGAAAATAGTAAAAGAGAAACAAGTATGGTACCTGTGGAGTCCTTGTACATGAAGACATATATCCAGAAAACAAAGGAAGCAGGGCTATATTACGCTTATTTTTCAGATGCAAAAGCGAGAGATCCTTATCATTTTGTGCAGTTGGATTTGCTCCAAAAATCGAAAGAAAAGCGAATAGAGGCAAATTCCTATCAGAAAGTATCGGAAAATATGCGGCTAATAGGAGTAAACTGCATAGAAGAAACAGGGATATCCATAGTAGGGCAAGACGAGATTACAGAATGTTACGACAAGGCACTCAAGTGGTTCATGTTAGCTTATGGTCAAGCGATATATGAGTTTGAAACTGGTCAATAGGGAACAGGAATAGAACAGGTAGAAGTGTTGAGAGGACATATTTCAGATGTATATACATTTTTTCTGGACTCGGAGGATGAAGGAAAGGCATGTCTGGCAAAGGATATGCTGAAGGCGATAGAGGTATGGGAGACAACTTATTAAACAGAGATAAGCAAGTGGAGGGATAAAAGTGAAAGAGCAGACAAAAGAAATTATGTTTTCCTTATTAAACATTATGGTACTTGGCATTATTTTTACAGGGCTATCTGATCCGACAGATGGAGCAATATTGGCAATAATTATAATAGGGATCATATTAGCCATGGCATATCTTTCTATAGGAAATACTTTTGTAAAGATCTATCTGCATACTGTTGGTATAGAGGAACAAGCAACGGATATGCGATTTTCAAAAAGGCTATGGATATTGAGTTTTGCAGTTTACATTGTGACATCCAAAATTATAGGTGGGATCATGTCATTTGTAATGACTGTTGGTAAAATTTTAATTGCCTTATGTATATGTATTGCAACTGGAAAATTAATAGAAGGTGGATTACACGATTTATGGTTATCAAAGCAGTATGCGAATGTTGTGGTCGATGTATACGACTTCTGTACGTCAATAACAGACAGAATAATTGAATTTATTATGCGAGGGGAAGCAAAAGTAATAGGGGTTACAAAAGGAGAGTTTTCTGAATAGAGAGATGTTGCTCTTATTTTTATAAAATCTTGAATATCAACTTGTTGATTATTCTGCGGTTCAGATTCCAACAATCCGCATTATGATTCCAGCTATCCACTGTAGTGATTCCGCTTTTCTTGTTTTTGTTATCTCCATTTTTGGATATAAATCAATAGCTGTTAAGCTACTTTCGGCAAAAGATGAGGATAAAAATAAACTAAGGATAACGCTGAATTATTGTCGATTGGAATTTCGACATCTTCGAGAAATCTCCGCAAATATTTTCCTGGTTCAAAGAGCATGTGAACCTGTTATGCGTTTTCCCCTATATGCTAAAAGGAAAAGATGTGATTTATATGTTGATTGATGCTGTAAGTAAAAATGGAAATCTTCTATTAAATGTAGGTCCGCGTCCAGATGGTTCCATTCAGGAAGAACAGAAAAAACCACTTTTGGAAACAGGAGCGTGGTTAAAGGTCAATGGAGAAGCAATTTATGGCACAACTTATTGGGAAAAACAGGAAGGAGAAACAACAGATGGGAAAGAGGTTAGATTTACGAAGAAAGATACCAATCTCTATGCTATGATCCTGGAGGAAGAGATTTCTAAGGCTGTTGTGATTAAAGGTCTGGAGATTCCGGAAAATTTCGCGAAACAGTACGCATATACGATCAAGATCGCAGGATAAATCAAATTGGGGGATATTCCGAAACCGTTCCAGGATGACTGTGGTGTCTGATTCAAAAATGAACGTAGTTCCAACCGTTTTTCATCTTGTAGTATTTTTATTTCTTGCGCGGGATTGAGTTTTATAATGTCGTTTGCTATACTGTTAATAAGTGTAGGGAGAAGGAGAAAGACAGATGAAAAGATTGTTGATTCTTGGAGCTGGCGGATTTGGACAGATGGTGAAAGAGACCGCACTTCAACTGGGCTATGAGGAAGTCGTATTTTTGGATGATGCAGCATTCGGAAAAGATGTGATTGGAAAGTGCTGCGATTATGTTGCAAAACATGAGGAATACAAGCAGGCAGTGGCGGCATTTGGGAATAACCATACAAGATTATTCTGGACAGACAAGTTGCTGGAGGCAGGCTATGAGGTGCCAGCAGTGGTACATCCTTCGGCAGTCATAAGCCCCAGTGCCGTTCTGGAACCTGGATGTTTCGTGATGCAGCGTGCGGTAGTCAATACGCATACCAGAGTGGGGCGTGCAGCACTTGTCAACAGTGGAGCAGTTGTAGATCATGATTCGGTGGTATGTGCTGGCGCACATGTAGGACTTGGCAGTGTAGTAAAAGCAAACTGTACCATCGAACAGGAGAAGAAGGTAGAGGCGGGAGAAGTGATCTTCTCTACCAGAAGAAAGATCGAAGGTGTGGACAGCAGAGCGTTGGAGGATGCACTGTATGCATTTGGATTCGGTCCCCAGTGCAGCTATGTCAAGCCGTTTGGTGAGGGGCATATCAATGAAACCTATGCGGTATATATGCCGCTGGAAGACGGAACAGAGAAGCCTATGTATGTATTACAACGGATTAACATCCATGTATTCAAAGAGCCGGGCCAGGTGATGGAGAATATTTTTGGAGTGACGGAGTTTTTGCGAGATGTGATTCGCAAGGAAGGAGGAGATCCGGACAGGGAGACCTTGGCTTATATTAAAACTAAGAGCGGAGAGACCTATTTTGAAGATGACGAAGGACAACCATGGCGCTGTGCGATTTTTATTGCTAATTCTGTATGTTATCAGATGGTGGAGCGTCCGGAGCAGTTTTACCAGTCAGCCAGAAGTTTTGGCCATTTCTTAAAACAACTTGGGAAATATCCGGCAGAGAGTCTGCATGAGACAATCCCGGATTTTCACGATACAGTAAAACGGTTTGAAGCTTTTGCCCAGGCAGTGCAGAGGGATGTGAAGAATCGTGCCAGGTTGTGTCGTCCTGAGATTGAGTTCGCATTGGCTAGAGAAAAAGATTGTGGTGTTTTGATACGTCAGCTGGAATCGGGTGCTTTGCCACTGCGGGTGACACATAATGATACAAAACTGAATAATATTTTATTTGATGAAGACACAGGCAAAGGATTGTGCATCATTGATCTAGATACGATCATGCCGGGACTGGCAGCCAATGATTTTGGCGATTCTATCCGCTTTGGTGCATCTACAGCGGCAGAAGATGAGCGCGATTTAGATAAAGTGCATTTTGACATCAAACTCTATGAGCTGTATGTGAAAGGATATCTGGAGATGGCAAGAGACGTGCTGACACCACAGGAGTTGGAGAGCCTTCCGTGGGGAGCACGACTGATGACATTCGAATGTGGAATCCGATTTTTGATGGACTTCCTGCAGGGAGATACGTATTTTAAGACTGCTTATCCGGAGCACAATCTGGTGCGCGCTCGCACGCAGTTCCGACTGGTGCAGGAGATGGAACAGCAGTTTGATGAGATGTGTCGGATTGTGAAGAGGTGCTAAATGTGGTATCGTATGCTTCTTTTCTGGATACAGTCACCAATCTGCAGTATTGTATGATTTCCAGGATAGCGACAGCAAAACAGAGAATACCAATCAGGAATAATCTTATAATAAGAAACGCCTCCTTTATTGATTGAAAATGATAATTTTGAGGAATATACAGTATAGTATATTCCTCAATTTCGTTATCTATACACGATCAGATGAAGTTTTTGTTGTGGCTTGTGGTAAAACTGTTGTTTTAAAATTGACAAAGAAAAT
>JAUNAX010000137.1 GCA_030527365.1 Eubacteriales bacterium
CAAAAACCTTATATTTTCCAATGAAATAAAAAAATCCCCGGCAGTTTCTTTATCTTCTGTCGGAGAATTTCTTTATTTCTTATATTCTATTTTTTATTTATCAGATACTGGTAAACATCTCGTTTGGTTATCCCTCTGTCTTTTGCTACCAGCTTCATTGCTTCTTTTCCGGAAATGCCCTTTTCTTCATATTGCTGCATATGTTCCTCTATGGGAATACTCTCCCAGGAAGCCTGCGCTTCTTTTTCCATTTCCTGTCGGCTCTTTCCCTGAATGACGAGAACGCACTCTCCAAGCGGCTTTTCTTTGCTGTAATAGTGGATCAGTTCCTCTATTGTTGTCTGAAAAGCTGTTTCGTGTTTTTTGGTAAGCTCACGACAAAGAGTCATCTTTCTGTTTCCAAGAGCCTTATATAAGTCCTCCAGCGTTTTTACAAGCTTATGGGGGGCTTCGTAAAGAATAATAGTTCTTGTTTCATTTTTCAGTTCTTCCAGAACTGCCTGCCTCTCTTTTTTCTCCATCGGAAGAAACGCCTCAAACGCAAATCTTCTTGTTTGAAGCCCGGAAAGAGTAAGCGCCGTAATACACGCCGCCGGTCCGGGAAGGGACGTAACAGGGATTCCCGCCTCATAGCACATGGCAGTCAGTTCTTCTCCCGGATCAGAAATTCCCGGAGTTCCTGCATCAGTGATAAGGGCAATATTCTCTCCTGAAAGCATTTTTTCCACAAGAAAATGTCCTTTATCTATTTTGTTATATTCGTGATAGCTTGTCATAGGCGTTTTTATCTGGAAGTGATTGAGCAGTTTAATACTGTTTCTTGTATCTTCCGCTGCGATCAGATCCACTTCCTGAAGGGTTCTCAAAACACGCAGCGTTATATCCTCCAGATTTCCTATGGGTGTTGCACATAAAAATAAGGTTCCCGTTGTTCTCAATTTTTACACCTTCCCATATATTTCCAGAATTGTTTTCGTATACACACCCGGCTTTTCGTAAACGACAAGAGGCGGTTCTATCTGGATTCTTGAATTTCCGCCTTTTAAAGCCTCGATCAGAACCATATTCGGCTCTCTGTCCACATAAGGATGTACAAGGCGCATTCTTTTCGGCTCCAGTTTATATTTCGTCATTATATTCATAATTTCCACAAGACGAAACGGTCTGTGCACCATGTAAAATCTTCCTCTGTCTTTTAAAACCCTTGCTCCCTGGCTGATTACATCCTCCAGTGTACATAAAATCTCATGACGGGCAATGGCTTTTGGCATATAAGGATTTTTCAGTCCATGCTGTCCTATCATGTATGGCGGATTGCAGGTAACTACATGAAAAGAAGCCGCCCCAAATATATCGGCAGCCTCTTTTATATCGCCCTGTACAATCTTTACTCTGTCCTCAAGCTGATTCATAGCCACGCTTCTCTGCGCCATTTCCGCGCACTCGTTTTGTATTTCCAGACCTGTGAAAAATTCTCCTTCTGTCTTGGCAGAGAGAAGAACAGGAATGATTCCCGTTCCTGTTCCCATATCAAGTACATTTTCTCCCTTTTTCACTTTTGCAAAGCCGGAAAGAAGGACTGCATCGATTCCGAAGCAGAATTTTTCCGGGTCCTGGATAATATCATACCCGTTCTGAAGATCGTCTACTCTTTCGTTTTCTTTTACAAAATCATTTGTTGTCTTCAAGCCCTTCCAGCTCCTTTAATTCCTGCTCGGAAATTTTTACCTTCTTTTTTCTCGGACGGAATTTCAGACTGTCTACAGGAAATTCCTGAATTTCTTTTTCGTCATTTACTTCCACCACAACTTTTACAAGCTGGCGCAGAACATTTACGCTATGCACAGTTCCCTGCAGCCCGTCCGGAGTTGTTACCGTATCTCCAAGTCCCGGAAGCTTTTTGTTCAGAGCCTCATATGTTTCCTGCTCATTTTTGAGACAGCACATCAGTCTTCCGCATACACCTGAAATTTTAGTCTGGTTCAGAGAAAGATTCTGCTCCTTCGCCATTTTAATGGATACCGGCGCAAACTCGGAAAGATAGGTGTGGCAGCAGAGACATCTTCCGCAGATTCCAATTCCTCCCAGAATCTTTGTCTCGTCTCTTACCCCAATCTGGCGCAGTTCGATTCTTGTTTTAAAAATAGCAGCCAAATCTTTTACAAGCTGACGGAAGTCAATTCTTCCATCTGCTGTAAAATAAAACAGAACCTTGTTGTTATCAAATGTGTACTCTGCGTCTATAAGTTTCATATCCAGTTCATGCTCCCGGATTTTTTTCTGACATATTTTAAACGCTTCTTTTTCTTTTACTCTGTTCTGCTGCTCTCTTTCTTCATCCTCCTTTGTTGCAACACGGAGAACCTCTTTTAAAGGACGCACAACGTCTTCCTCTTTTATATTTCTCGGAGTCAGCACCACCTTTCCGTATTCTACGCCGCGGGCTGTCTCCACAATTACATGATCACCTTCTTTTACACTGTATTCCTTCGGGTCAAAATAATAAATTTTCCCCACATTACGGAATCTTACTCCTACTACCTTTGTCATTTTATTTCTCCCTGATCGTCAGGAACAGAAGCTCAAGTGCAAGCTCAAGATTTACATTTGCGCGAAGACGTACCTTTGTCTTTTCGATCGCTTCCAGAATCTTTTCTATGTTCTCATAAGAACGCTCGCTTGCCTGTTCCTTAATAAAGTTTATTTCCTGTTTGAATACAAGATTATCTATTTCCCTTGTTGCCTTAAACATTAAAATATCACGGAACCAGAACTGGAAAATGTCAAGATAATCTCCTATATTCTGCTTATCTGATGCCAGCTCCCTGATTGCGTCTGTAAGCTCATATACTTCCATCGTTCCTGCATATTTTAAAAGCTTCAGCGCATTTTGGGTCATATCTGCAAATTCCTGTGATGTTGCCGCTTCTTTTGCCTTTCCGATACTCCCGTGTGCAAAAGATACATCTATTTCCGCCTGATAATCCGGTATATGTAAATGTTCCATCAGATATTCTTTAATCAGCCCGTCATCTACAACCTTTAAATCAAGACGCACACATCTGGAACGGATTGTGGGAAGCAGCCCGTCTATGTTACTTGTAAGAAGCATAATAACTGCATATTCCGGCGGTTCCTCGATTGTTTTCAGAAGTGCATTCTGCGCCTGCGGGTTCATCATATGCGCATCTGGAACAATATAAATTTTATAAGGGCTGCAATACGGTTTTACTGATACATCATGGATAACCTGTTCGCGAATCTCATCAATCGTGATCACACCCGGCTTCTCATGGGAAACCATAATAATATCCGGATGATTCTTACCCATGGCTTTTTTACAGGAATCACATTTCTGGCACGGTTCTTCTCCTCCAGCCTCGCACTGCAGCGTCATGGCAAAAGTACCTGCCATAAGTTTCTTACCTGATCCGGGTTCTCCTGTCAGAATATATGAATGAGAAACCTTTCCCGTCTTAATTGCATTTTTCATATGACGTATAATTTCGTCATGCCCGATTATGTTGTTAAACCCTACCATAAAGAATCACCTCTCTTTTTATTACGTTTCATTATACCATACTTTTGTTCTCTTTAAAAACTATTTTTGCTTCATGTACTTTATATAATTTACAATTTCTTCCACACACTCATTCAATTCCACATTTTCAAATTTTTTTCCTATTCCTGCTTTCTGAATATTCTCTTCCGAAAAATCTTCCTGGTCAGCGAGAAATCTCCTGCAAAGCTCCGCATATCCTGGTTTTTCCTGCATTTTTTCTCTTCCAATCGCCCTAAGAAGACGTTCTCCGTCCTCCACCTCAATATAAACAGGACAAACCTTTTCTTCTCCAAAATGCTTCTTTAATTTCATGTAGGATTCCAGTGTTCCAATACCCAGATAATCAGATTCTTTCAGATTGATCTGTCCATCGTCTGCTGTAAAGTATCTCCAGATTCCTTCCACGGTAAGGTATTCTCTTTTTTCAATGATACAGCCTTTTTTCTCCATCTCAAAAAAATGGCTGTCTGTCACAAAAAAATACTCTCTTCCATTTTCCTCGCCGCTTCGAATCGGACGCGTGGTGTAAAGCACCAGCCTTTTAAGCGCAAGCTCGCTTTTTTTTATAAGGCTGGAATAAATTCTGTCCTTTCCGGAAGCGCTCTTCCCCATAATGTAAAATATTTTTCCCATTTTTATTTTATCTATTCCTTCACTACGCATATTGTCTTATTTGTACGGTCACAGAGACCTTCCAGGACTATTCCCTGTTCCATGTATCTTCTCACATTCCGCACAAAAAGTCCAGTAATCTGTTCTCCAGGCGTAATCATAGGAATTCCCGGAGGATAAAGATATGCAAATTCCGCTGAAATTTTTCCCACACTCTCCTCAAGAGGACAGAATATACTCGGAGAATCCAGTGCTTCTGCTATCCGCATAACCTGTTTTTTCTCCCCTATTTTTATATAATCCCGTTCTTCCTTCATAAAGCTTTCTGTATTTTTTAACGATTCCCGTCTGTCAATCTCTTCAACAGCCTCACAGAGACGCAAAAATCCCTCTTCCGTATCTCCCACAGAAGTCATGGCAAGAACATAGTTTTCACACGCCATCTCTGTTTCTATGTGAAATTCTTCTCTTAAAATATCCTGGAGTTCTGTTCCTTTGATTGAACTGTAATATGACGATAAAATAATTTTGGAACGGTCAAAATCATGTATTCTCGTATCTCTTCCTGCTTTTGGCGTCACAAGGCGAATATATTTACATTGTTCCAGGCGCTTTCTTGCTTTTTCCAGATTCTCCGTATATTTTATAAACATATTTCTGCCGTCTTCCCCCATCTTGTCAATGCAGGCGTCCATACTTCCCATAAGAAGATACGACGGACTGCTGCTCTGATAAATTCCCATAAAACGACGAATCAGATTTCTGTTTACCATATCGCTGCATCTGTGGAGAACTGCAGTCTGTGTAAGAGA
>JAUNAX010000138.1 GCA_030527365.1 Eubacteriales bacterium
ATTTGCAGAAATATTTGAAGAAAATAAAAAAGAAGAGGAAGATGTGTTAATTAAGGAACAGGAAGAAAAAGAGGAGGAAACGGAGAAAGAAAACGAAGATAAAGAAGATAAAGAAGAGAGAGAAGAAAAAGAAGAAGACGAAGAAGCAGAAGAAGAGAGTGAGGGAGCAAAGTCCCCTTCCGCTTCTCGGCCTTCTGTGCAGGAGAATACGAAACCGGAAGATAAACCTGAACCGCAGGCAAAACCAGAACCACAGGAAATACCAGAAGAAGAATCAGAAACAGAAGAAGTGGAAGCGGTAGAACCGGAACAGGAAGAATATGAAGAACCGGAACAGGTGGAAAGTGAAGAGGGGGAAGACGAAGAATAAGAGCATAGCCATTAATGTACTAGCATTTACAGTGGTGTCGAGAAAGAAAAAAGATGGTTCATTGGGACCATCTTTTTTCTGCAAAATATTAAAGTTAGCGTAAAGTGTGCTATCTGTGAGCCTGTTATTCTTCTGTTTCGGTGCTTTCTTCTTCCGGCTCTTCGGAAACAGGCGTAGTGTTATCTTCTGGTGTTTCAGCAGAATTTTCTTCCGCGGAGTCTTCTTCAACAGATGACTCGGTGCTTTCTTCCGGAGCAGCTTCTTCCTGCTCTGGCTGCGCAGCTTCTTCTGTTTCTTCCTGTACAGGAACATCCCATGCCTGGAAGGTTTCTTTTTCTTCTTTGATCCTTTCTTCGAAATCATCAAGATCCTCTAAATCATCTAAATCCTCAAAGTCATCTTCCAGCATATTATTTTTTCTGTGATTTTTAACAAGATGGGCAGCGACAGCTCCGGCTGCTGCAGCAGTAAGAGCGCCTACAGCTACAAGTCCCCAGTAATTATTCTTTTTTGCCATAATTCGAATCTCCTTTCATGAAAACCTACTGCTATTGTAATACTTTTTAAGGAAAAAGAAAAGGTATAAATGCGCTTTTCATAAAAAGAGATTTCCGGAAAAACAGTTGCCGGTTACAGTTACGAAAAATAAGTTGCGAACAGAGAGAAGAGAGGGTATACTAAGCAGTAGAAACAAAGGAGACAAAACATGAAAAACAAGATTATACTGGCATCTGCCTCACCGAGAAGGCGTGAACTTCTTGAGTGGGCAGGAGTTAATTTCCAGGTTATAACAGGAAACGGGGAAGAGCATATTACAGAGACAGAGCCCTCCAGGATCGTGGAGGAACTGTCTGCGGAAAAAGCTTTTCAGGTGGCAGAGACAATTCCGGAAGAGGAAGAGACCGTGGTAATTGGTGCAGATACCATTGTATCCTTTCAGGGAAAGATTTTGGGGAAACCTTCCGACAGAGCAGATTCCAGGAAAACGCTGGGAATGCTGCAGGGAAATACACATCAGGTTTATACAGGAGTGACGATTGCTGTTTTCAGAGAAGGAAGGTGGCAGCGCCACAGCTTTTCAGAATGTACAGATGTTACCTTTTACCCTGTTTCCGAAAAAGAAATAGAAGCTTATGTAGAAACGGGCGATCCTGCAGATAAAGCAGGGAGCTATGGGATTCAGGGACCGTTTGGCATTTATGTAAAAGAAATCCGTGGCGATTATCATAATGTCGTGGGCCTTCCTGTTGCCAGGGTGTTTTATGAGGGAAAAAAGCTTGGAATAAATTTGAGAGGATAGAAAGATGTTAAAGGCATGTATTTTTGATTTGGACGGAACGCTGGCAGATACGCTGGAATCTATGGCGTATATTACAAATAAGATTATGGATCAATTTGGACTTCGCCGTCTTAAAGTAGACGATTTCCGTTATTATAGCGGAGAGGGAGCAAATATGCTGATTCGCCGGTGTTTAAAGGATGCCGGAGATACAGAGCTTGTCCATTATGAAGAGGGACAGAGGTTGTACAGAAAAATGTTTACAGAAGATCCCATGTATAAGGTGACACATTATCCGGGAATGCCGGAAACCATTAAAGCTCTGAAAGCAGCGGGAGCGAAACTTGCAGTATGCTCTAATAAACCGCACCCTGCAGCTGTAAAGGTAATTTCAGAAATGTTCGGAGAAGATTTTGATCTGGTTCTGGGGCAGAGTGAGGAGATTAAAAGAAAGCCGTCCCCGGAAGGACCTTTAAAGATTGCAGAGGAATTTGGCGTAAAACCGGAAGAATGTATGTATGTGGGAGATACGGCTACAGATATGCAAACAGGACGTGCTGCAGGAATGTATACAGTAGGCGCTCTGTGGGGCTTTCGGGACAGAGAAGAATTAAATGAAAATGGCGCAGACCTTGTGGCAGAAAAGCCGGAAGAGCTTGTGCGGATTTATAAAGGTGGCAGAAATGATTA
The DNA here is from genome assembly GCA_030527365.1 of Eubacteriales bacterium. GTDB lineage: Bacteria > Bacillota > Clostridia > Lachnospirales > Lachnospiraceae > Blautia_A. The sequence goes on from JAUNAX010000138.1 coordinate 2,340, forward strand.
AGCTGGTTGCAAGTGATCTGGATGGAACTCTTCTTTTAAATGGAGCACAGAAACTTCCGGAAGAGCTGTTTCCCCTGATCAGAGAATTAAAAAAAACGGGAATCCTTTTTGTGGCAGCAAGTGGACGGCAGTATGCAAATATGAAACGGCTTTTTGAACCGGTTCTTGAAGATATGGCGTTTATCTGCGAAAATGGTGCACTTGCTTTTCTGAATGAGGAACTTCTTTACGAGTCTGCGTTTGAGGAAAATCTTGCAAGAGAAATCACAGAGACGATTTATGCAAAAGAGGGAGCTGAATTTTCTTACTCCACAAGAGATTTTTATTATATGATGCCCAAAACGGAGCATTACCGAAGCCTTATGGTAGACGTAGTGAAAAATCGTTGTAAGATCGTAGAGAATTTTGAGGAAATGAAAGAACCCTGTGTAAAAATTGCAGTATATGAAAGAGGCGGCGTGACGGAGGAATCCATTCGCTTCTGGCGAGAAAAGTTTGGAGACAGATGTACGGTTGTCACTTCCGGTTTTGACTGGGTGGATTTTATTCCTTTTGGTACAAATAAAGCAAAAGGTATCCGGAAATTTCAGGAACTTTTAAATGTCGCGCCGGAAGAATGTGTGGCTTTCGGAGATGAGTACAACGATATAGAGATGCTTCAGAGCGTAACATACGGCTTTGCCATGTCACACGCAAAGCCAGGCGTAAAAGCTGTTGCGCCTTATGAGGCGCCGGCTGTTCTGCCGGTGTTAAGAAAAATCATAGATACAAAAGGAAAAACAGAGGAGGTGTTTTGAAATGTATACAGAGGAGTGCATTTATACATTTTTAAAAAATCAGGGACAGCTTTTTGACGAGCCGGTTGCAGAGACATACGAGGAGGCGGAAGAGTTTCTGGAAGACTGTATGGCAGTTGTTCTTGATTCTTTAAAAGAAGTAAAACAGTATCTTGATGAACTGGGGGCAGATGTAGACGGTATGTCACTTGACGACATCAGAGATGCAAGCGAAGTATTTGAGCTTCCGGACGGAACCTGGCTTGTGGTAGAGGGATGATCAAATGGATGCAGAAAAAATTGTAAAACTGCAGAGAGAATATTACAGGGCGGGAAATACCCGCCCTTATTCTTTTCGTAGGAAAATGCTGGAAACACTGGAAAAAATGGTAAAAAAATATGAGAGTCAGATCAAGAAGGCTCTGTATGAAGATCTGCATAAATCTTCGCAGGAGGCATATATGACAGAAATCGGGCTCGCATTAAGTGAGATTTCTTATGTGAAGAAGCATTTACGTGTCTGGATGAAAGAAAAAAGAGTGCCAGTGCCTCTTGTACATTTCCCGGCGTATGGAAGCGTGATTCATGAACCATATGGCGTGGTGCTTATCATGACTCCGTGGAATTATCCGTTTCTTTTAAATCTGGAACCTCTCTGTGACGCCATTGCAGCGGGGAACTGCTGTGTGCTTAAGCCTTCCGCATATGCTCCGGCTTCGTCACATCTTTTAAAGAAGATGATACAGGAAACCTTTCCACCGGAATATATTACAGTGGTAGAAGGCGGGAGGAAGGAAAACTGTCAGCTTCTTGAGGAGCGCTTTGACTACATTTTTTTTACCGGAAGTCCGGAGGTGGGGAAAACAGTAATGGAAAAAGCTGCGGCTCATCTCACTCCCGTCACCTTGGAGCTAGGAGGAAAAAGTCCCTGTATAGTGGACGATACGGCAAATATCAAGATGGCTGCAAAGCGTATTGTGTTTGGAAAATTTATAAATTGCGGACAGACCTGTGTTGCACCGGATTATGTGCTTGTGCATAAGAAAAAGAAAGAGGAGCTTATAAAGTTCCTGATTTACTGGACGAAAGATTTTTGGGGAGAGAATCCGCTTGAAAATCCGGATTATCCCAAAATGATAACAGAAAAGCATTTTCAGAGAGTCTCCGGTCTTATGAGTGAAGGAAGAATCCGTCTGGGAGGAGAAATCGACAAAGGGAAAATACAGATTACACCCACGATTATAGATATGGTAAAATGGGAATATAAAATAATGGGAGAAGAAATTTTCGGACCTGTGCTTCCTGTTCTGGAATACGAAGATACAGAAGAACTTCTGAGAATTTTAGAAGAAAAGGAGAAGCCTTTGGCTTTATACCTTTTTACAGGCAGCAGAAAGGAAAAAGAAAAGATTCTTTCCGGCTTGTCTTTCGGGGGAGGCTGTGTAAACGATACGCTGATGCACCTTGCAACACCGTATATGGGATTTGGAGGTGTGGGAAACAGCGGTATGGGCGTCTATCACGGAAAAGATGGATTTGAAACTTTTTCTCACAGGAAGAGTATTCTTCACAGAGGAACATTTCCCGATTTATCTATCCGGTATCCTGTATACAGCGAGAAGAAGGAAAAATTTATTCGAAAATTCCTTAAATAACAAAAAATTAACTTTTTTGTAAAGGATACTTGAGAAAAAATGGGAAATAAGTTACAATACTATTACAAGCACGAGCTATTTACGGAATAAAGGAGGACAGTTATGAAGGGTAAAAAAATATTGGCAGTGATCATGACTATATTTATGATGTTGTCATTACTCCCGTCTATGGTTTTTGCAGCGGCAGTTCCGTC
>JAUNAX010000013.1:0-3326 GCA_030527365.1 Eubacteriales bacterium
CACCTCCTGTTTCTGTTTTTTGTAAAGTATATCCGTATTCTTGTTTTTTATGCAGTTTTCTCACTGCTGCCTCAGCTTTTTCAGTACATTCCTGATTTTCAGCGGATTTCCATAATGAAGCGTTCCAAAACGGAACAGCTTTGCCGCGAGAATGCCTGTCACAACACAGGAAACTGCCAGAATCACTCCTGATACCAGAATTTCCCACACAGCCACACTTCCCATAGAAATGCGGATAAACATAGCGTTTCCGGAAGTGAACGGAATGAAGGAAGCAATCTTGGCAAGAAGCCCGTTACAGTCAGAAAGACAGAACATTCCAATTAAGAAAGAAGCTACATATATAAATGTAATAGTAGAGGAGCTTTTGCTTATATCCTCTGTTTTTGACACCATCGCACCAAGGGCTCCGTAAATAAAAGCATAAAGAAGATAGCTTAAAATCCCGAATATAATAAAGGATACAAGTACCTTTCCGGGGATGTTGAAAAGAAAATCAAGCATTCCTCCCCACCTGTCCTTAAACACATGATACGCTCCGAATCCGGCACCAAGGATTACTGTCATCTGCAGGATACCTGCGATTGCTCCGGCAAGCACTTTTCCGAAAATCAGGCTGTTGGGATTTACGCTTGTCACAAGGATCTCAATAGCACGATTGCTTTTCTCTGTTGTGACTGCAACTGCGATCATTTGTCCATAGAAAAGAATCAGGAAGTAAAGAATAAACACAAGAATATATGTGTACATATAATTTTTCGCGCTGTTCTTACCAAGAATTTCCGGAGTCACACTGATCTGCGTGTTCTCCATAGATTCAATTTCCGCTTCTGAAAACCCTGCCTCAAGAAGCTTCTGTTCCTTAATCTCCTGTACAAGAACTTCCTGGAAGTCGTCTGATTTTCTGTCACTCATTTCCATATCATTTACCACATAAGTGACGTCACTGATGCCGTTTAAAATAAAGCCAGCCTCTATCTCACCCTCTTTTACTGCCTTTTTAAGGGTATCTGCCTCTTCATATACCTTCCAGTCAGCAGGCATACGAAGCATCAGACTGTCCAGATCTTTGACTTCATCTGTTGCTGCATAAATTCCAAGAGCATCCAGATTTTCTTCTACTTCTGCCTGCTCTTCCACAACATCTTTTTCTCCCAGAAGTCCCGGAATAAATGTAGGCACAATGACAACTCCTGCCAGCAAAATGGCAAACACAACCGTTGTAATGATAAAGCTTTTATTTTTAAGGTAGTTATTCAGTTCGAATTTTAATACAGTTAAAAACTGTTTCATGCTTCGTCACCTGCCTTTTCCACAAATATATCGTTAAGGGACGGTTCATATAAACCGAAATATTCCAGATCCACGTCCTGAGCAAGAAGCCCTTCCAGAATCTCCTTCTTTCTGCCAGGCTCTTTTTCTCTGATGATCACTCTGTCCTTCTGTACCTTTTCCACCTCAAGTAGATGGCGCATAGTATCAGAAAGACGTCTGGAAAGCGCCGCCGGACTCTCCTCAAGACTGGAAAGAACAAGTCTGTCTTTTCCAAACTCCCTCTTAATCTCCTTCAGATCTCCGCTTAAAACAACTTCCCCATGATTTAAAATAGCAATTTCCTCGCAAAATTCCTCCACATAGCTCATCTGGTGGCTGGAAAAAATCACAAGCTTTCCTTTTTCAATCTGTTCTCTGATCACGTCCTTTAAAATCTGAGAATTGACAGGATCAAGCCCGGAAAAAGGCTCGTCCAGAATAATAATATCCGGCTCGCACACAAGGGTCTGTGCAAGCTGAACCTTCTGCTGATTTCCCTTTGAAAGCGTTTCAAGCTTCTGTTTTGCATACTGGGAAACTCCCATCTTTTCAAGCCAACGTTCCGTACTTTCTTTGGCCGTTTTCTGACTTAAGCCACGAAGCATTCCCATATAAATCAGCTGCTCGCTCACTGTTTTTTTTGGATAAAGCCCTCTCTCCTCGGGAAGATACCCTATCTGGTATTCTTTTGGAACAAAAGGTTTTCCATCAAGAAGCACAGATCCTTCTGTTGCCTTAAATACGTCCATAAGAATACGGATCGTAGTTGTTTTTCCGGCGCCATTTCTTCCCAGAAGCCCAAGTGCACTTCCGCTTTTTACAGAAAAAGAAATCCCGTGAAGAACTTCTTTCTCCCCAAAAGATTTTTTCAGATTCCTTACTTCCAGTTTCATACAATTCCTCCCTTAATCTCTGTTCAGTTTTGTTTTTCTGCTTACCGTACAAAAATAACAGTATGCAGATACCATAGCAATCCACAGAAATCCCACCACAAATATGGCAAGCAGCCCTGTCTCATAAAACAGATGTCCAAGCATTGTAACTATGGTGAGAAACGGCAGCAGAGCGGACATTAAACAGTACGTCCTGTAGCTGCTCTGATAAATCAGAGTTTTTTCCGCCTCATCACAACTTTCCAGCCATTGCTTCTGAAATTTCATGGACGTGGGATCGCCTTTTTTTGTAGGCTCCATCTTCTGGATCAGTTTTACATACCGCACCTGCCAGAAGCCCTGGTAAAAACAACCAGCAATTAAAAGCACAGCTCCAACTAAAACAAAGTCTTCCTTATTGCTCGGATTTCTGAAAAAATCTGAATACCAAAGCGCCACAAGAATGATTCCTGCCACAATAGCAATCTGGCTTCCAATAATTCCCACAGACCCGGCTTTCTCCATTTTATATTCCAAAAGGTCTGCATCTTCGTCTTCTGCTTCTTCCAGAAGAACAGACAGTTTTTTCATTCTGGAAAGAGAAGCCTCGCCCACAATTACAGCTATGACAATATCAAGGACCATCAGAAAAATCATATTTTTCCCTACGCCTCTTAAAATCACGTCCCCCACTGCTGCCATACTGCCAGAAATGTAATTTTCAATCCCACTGGCACTGAACGCCGCACCTACAACAGCGCCTCCTCCTGTAAACAGAAGAAACAGCAAAGCGTAATGCAGATATGTATGTTTTTTATTTCTCTCCATTTTGTTCCTCCTCAACGTAAGTAAAAATATCTTCCACCGTTACATGACAGATTTTTGCAAGCTTCAGCGCCAGAGTGACAGACGGAGAATAATCTCCCCTTTCTATCAGGCTGATTGTCTGCCGTGATACGTCTGCAAGCTTTCCCATCTCTGACTGATTGATTCCAAGATGTGCCCTGTACTCCTTTAAATGATTTTCCAGCGGCATTTTACCCCCCCCCTCAGAAAATGACTTATTTTCTTGTCATATTGACAATTTTTCTTGTCAAACTCATTTTATCATTGACAACTTTCTTTGTCAACTCATATTTT
>JAUNAX010000013.1:3426-30050 GCA_030527365.1 Eubacteriales bacterium
TTTTAAAGCTGCTGTAATCCGACATCCGGAGGGATTGTGGCGGATACTGTTTCCCAGAAGATTTCGAAGCGCCCGCTTCCAGAGCCCCTGGTCTCCGGTAAGCCTTACCTGCTCCCCTTCCTCTGTGACAAGCACCTCTATTTCATAATTCTGTTCCAGCCCTTCATTATAAAATTCTGCCACACATTCCCGAAGAAGAATCGCCGGGGCAAACTCTGTTTTATGAAGGGGCTGAGCATGATAGGCAAGCTTTGAAGTTAAGTTCAAATCCTGGATCAGCTGCCGGATCACAAGGCTCTGGCGGCAGATCACCTCCGCCTTCTTTTTTTCCTCCGCTCCAAGAACCTCCTCCCTGGAAAGCTCGTCCGAGTAACCCATAATAAGAGCAAGAGGCGTTCTGATGTCGTGGGAAACTCCTGCAATCCACTCGGTTCTCGCTCTGTCTCTCTGCTCCAGCTTCTCCTTTTGTTCCTGCAAAATGCCGGAGGTTCTGTTCAGCTTTCCTGCAATCTCCGCTGCTATTCCCTTTTCTCTGATCTGTACCGGCTCCTGTCTGGAAAGTCGGTCAATACCCTCGCCCACAGGCTTTAACGCCTTATAAAAACGCCAGCCAAGAACAATAATAAAGAGAATGATCACAGAAATATTCAGAAAAAGCCCGCACTTTATATAACCAGGAATCTTATCAATTTCCGCAATACGAAACTCCCACGCATATTTTGCATACATATTTTTCGGCGCTGCAAAAACAAAGAGATTTTCCCCCTTTTCCCACACGCGGACCGGATAATCGCAGATGTACCATCTGGAAAATGACGCCACATCAGCAAGACTATACGACAGGGGAATTTCCTCAGGAAGATTCCAGCTCCAGATTACCTCTCCCTTTGGGTTGATTGCCATCGACCACTGAAATTCCGACTCTTCTGAAAGGGCTGTAATCCCCTGCTCGGACATAACCGCTTTTCCATTTTTCACAGAAAGCTCATTACAGATTTCTTCCATGCTTGCCCGCACCCCTTCTGTCTCTCCCCACTCCTTCGCGCTTTTATATCCCCAGTACAAAAAAGCTGCTCCGTTTGCAAAAATCAGTGTGAAGATAATAAGTCCTGCCGTAATGCAGTATCTCCTTATAATTTTCATCATGCTCTTCATGATTTTTCCCCTGCCTCCTCTGCACTTAACCGATACCCCAAACCGCGGACTGTAAGAATCCATTTTGGACTTGAAGGCTCCTCCTCAATTTTTTCCCGGAGATGGCGGATATGAACCATTAGCGTATTCTCATATCCGTAATAAGAATCTCCCCATGCTGCGTAACAGAGCGCGTCAAACGTCACAATTTTCCCTCTGTTCTCGTAAAGCTTTTTCAAAAGAGCCAGTTCTTTTGCTGTAAAAAATGTTTCCTTCCCGTGACAGCTCACAGAGGCTCTGGAAAAATCTATAAGTCGCTCTCCAAGACGAAAAGCATTCTCTTCTTTCTCCCCGGAAAACTGATATGCCCTCTTTAGAATTGCTCCTACTCTTAAAATTAGCTCCTGAGGAAGGAACGGCTTCGTAATATAATCGTCTGCTCCCAGACCAAGCCCGAAAAGCCGGTCCTGATCTTCGTCTTTTGCAGAGAGAAATAAGATGGGAACACTGGAAATCTCCCGCATTTTGCAAAAAAGCGAAAAACCGTCTCCATCTGGAAGCATCACATCAAGAATAACCAGCTCTGGCTTTTCTTCCTTAAAAATTCGAAATCCTTCTGACACAGAATACGCCGAAACCACATTTTTATATCCGCTCTGTTCCAGAATGCGGCGTATCATCACAACAAGCTCCTGATTATCATCAACCATTAATATTTTCCTGTCATATATATTCACAGAACTTCCTTCTTTCTTTTTGTATTTCTCTCTATTATAAAAAACTTTCCTTTTAATTTCATCTTTTCCTGAAAAATTTAAGGAAAACATAAGGAAGGGTTAAGTCTGAACTAATCTTCTCCTGCTACACTTTCTGTATCAAAACAAAGAGGAGGAAAAAGTTATGGGAACTGTCATTGCAACAGATTCACTGTCAAAAAAATATGGTAAAAAAGATGTGGTAAAAGATCTGGATTTACGTGTTCCAGGAGGCAGCATCTACGGGTTTCTTGGTCCTAACGGCGCCGGAAAATCCACAACTATGAAAATGATCCTCGGTCTTATCAAACCGTCAAAAGGAGAAATCACAGTTCTTGGGAAAGAGGTAAACGAAAAGAACCGGCTTTCTGTTTTGCGAAACACCGGCTCCTTAATTGAATCCCCTTCCTATTACGGACATTTAAGCGGAGTGGAAAATCTTGAAATTATCTGTACCTTAAAAAATGTTCCTTCGTCTGAAATCCAGCACGTTTTAAAAATTGTCCGTATGGAAAAACAGAAGGACAAAAAAGTTTCCCAGTATTCTCTTGGAATGAAACAGCGTCTCGGACTTGCAGCCGCTCTTCTTGGAAATCCGAAAATTCTTCTCCTGGACGAACCCACAAACGGTCTTGACCCTGCCGGAATCCAGGAAATGCGGGAGCTTGTCTGCTCTCTTCCAAAACAATATGGTATGACAGTTCTTGTGTCCAGCCATCTTTTAAGTGAAATAGACCAGATGGCAACTCATGTGGGAATTATCAATCAGGGGGAACTTATCTTTCAGGACAGCTTAGCTGCTCTTCACAAACACAGCCGCGCCCGCCTGATCCTCAAAACAGACAATGACACTGCTGCTCTTTCTGTTCTTTTAAGCTTCGGGTTTTCCGCCTCTTTCGAGGAAAAAAAACTTTGCTTAAAGGCAACCGATAATGCAACGGTAATAAAAGCCGTAAATATCCTCGTGCAGTCCGGCATCGGCATTCTCCGCCTGAACGAACAGCAGATGAGCCTGGAAGACATCTTCCTCCAATTAATAGGAAAGCAGGTGAGCTTATGAGCCTTTCCCGTGAATTAAAAGCAGAATCCATGAAACAGAAAGGAAAACGGAATATTCTGGTTCCTCTCGCCTTCCTTACGCTTTTATTTTTCTGGACTTTATTTCTTTTAAAAGGAATTAAACCGGAAGAACTTCCTTTTGGATATTCTTCTCTTTTGTATCAGTATCCTATTATGAATGCCATTTTGATCCCTCTTATGGTTTCTGTTGTGGCAAGCCGAATCTGTGATATGGAAGTAAAAGGCGATACTATGAAAATCCTGTTCACTATTGAAAAACGAGGACATTTTTTTGACTGTAAATTTCTTATGGGAATGAAATACCTTATCCTGTTCTTTGCAGGTCAGACTGCCCTGATTCCTCTGTCAGGAAAGCTATTTGGCTTTACCCAGGAAATCCCTTGGAAACACCTCCTTCTGTTTTTTATCAGCGAACTTTCTGTGGCAACTGCCCTCCTTCTCCTGCAGGAAATGTTATCTCTGTTTTCCCGCAGCCAGATTCTTCCCCTTGTGGTGGGACTTGCAGGCTCTTTTCTGGGACTGTTCTCCATGTTTTTCCCGACGAACATTATGCGCCTTGTGCTCTGGAGCTATTTTGCAGTCTTTTCCACAATGAAATTAAACTGGGATAAAACCACCAGGATTTCCACCTATTACGAAATTCCCTTCCCGGTTTCCACATTTTTGCTGTTTCTTGTATTCTGTACTGCTGCCTTTTTTCTGTGCAGAACCCTGATTCAAAAAAAGGAGGTCTGAACCATGCTGCTTCGATGCATCCAGGCAGAAAACAAAAAATTAAAACATTCCATTATTTTTCTTGCCTGCATTTTGATTCCTGTAATCCCTGCCATTATGGGAGGTTTTAACTATATCCAGAATACCGGTATTCTCACACAGGAGTGGTATTCCCTGTGGACACAGGTAACTTTGTTTTATGCAAACTTTTTTTACGCGCCCCTCATTGCTCTTTACTGTTCCTATTTATGGAGAATGGAGCATCTTCACAATAACTGGAATGTTCTGATGACTGCGCCTGTTCCTGTCTCTTCTGTTTATTTCGGGAAACTTGCCATTATTTTCAAAGTCACGTTGTTCACTCAGCTCTGGATTGGCATTCTCTACCTGATCACAGGAAAGCTTGTTAGATTTTCCGGATTTCCGCCTTTTGAAATCCTTACCTGGCTTCTTCGCGGAACCCTGGCAGCCATTGCCATCGGCGCTTTGCAGCTTCTTCTTTCCATGATCATCAGAAGCTTTTCCGTTCCCATCGGCATTGCCCTTCTCGGAAGTATCGTGGGCTTTCTTTTCAGCACCAAAGGGCTTGGGTATTTCTTCCCTTATTCCCTTATGCTTATGGGAATGAACTCAAACAAAACAGAAGACAGCCTTCAGGGCGGACTGCTTCCCTTCCTTTTATCTACTGTGATTTTCTTTTTTCTTTTCTCTGCGTGCAGTATTTATATCCTGAAAAAAAGAGATGTGCGGGCGTAATATACCCGCGCATCTCCTGTCATTTTGTGTAAATTACACAAAAATTACCTTGTTCCATAAACGCTTTCCGTTTCCGAAACAAGGCAATTTTATATTATCTGATTACTTTTTGTCTTTCACACTTCCACACCCGGAGCAGCTTCCGCCACAGCTGCAGCCACAGCATCCGCCCCCTTCTTTTTTCTTTTTGTGCATACGGTAAAGAACAAATCCGCCGTAGCCAAATATAACTGCAAGAATCAAAACATTTATCATTCTCTTTCACCGTCTTTCTGTTTACTATGCGTGTAAGCCATACTCCCGACTAAATTCTTTCTCTTTTTTTCGAATCATAACTGCTACTATCATAACAAATGCAGCTACCACAAGCAAGCCCGGAATAAATCCGCTTCCCACTTTTCCTGTTGCTATCAGAGTTCCAATCTGGTATACAAAAAACGCAACTGTATAACCTGTACTCAACTGTAACGCAATGCCTCCCCACAGCCATTTTTTATCCTGCATTTCAGAGTTCATAGCTCCAAGAGCAGCAAAGCAGGGAGGGGTAAAAAGATTGAACATAAGATACGCAAGAGCCGCCGCCTTCGTAAGTCCCATAACTGCAGCTACTTCCGTTCCCCCACTGATCAGCGCAAGTTCCTCTGTATCAATAAAATTTGTAAGCCCATAAACAACCGCCAGCGTACCAACTACGTTTTCTTTCGCAATAAAACCTGTAATTGCCGCAGCAGCAAGCTGCCATACGCCAAATCCAAGAGGAATTAATAGCACTGCAAAAGGAGAGGCGATGGACGCCAGAATAGAAGTATGCTCCATTCCTTCCTCAACCACCTGGAACTGCCAGTTAAAGCTCTGCATGATCTGTACTGCCGTATTACACACAAGAATAATGGTTCCAGCCTTCACAATATATGCTTTGCCACGTGAAAGCATGGAAAGTGTTGCTCGTTTTAAACTTGGGATTTTGTATTCCGGAAGCTCAATAATAAAGAAGGACTTACGGAATTTATACCCTGTAATCTTATTTACCAGCAAAGCGCCAAAGAAAACCAGAGCAATACCAACCAGATACATAGTCGGACCAACCCAGGAAGCGTCTGCAAAAAACGCTCCTGCAAATAATGCAATTACCGGAAGCTTTGCTCCGCATGGCATAAACGGAGTCAGCATGGCAGTGGCTCTTCTTTCCCTTTCATTACGAATGGTACGGCAAGCCATGATTCCCGGAATGGCACAGCCTGTACCGATCACCATAGGAATCACTGATTTTCCGGAAAGACCTACCCTCTTAAAAATCGGATCCAGAACAACGGTAGCACGAGCCATATATCCGCAATCCTCCAAAAGGGCAATCAGGAAATACATTACCATTACCAACGGCAGGAAACCGACAACTGCTCCTACGCCGCCTATGATTCCATCAACTAAAAGCGCCTGAGTGAACGGACTTGTATTTACAACAAGCTCTCCTACCCACGCCTGAAATGTCTCAATCCAGCCCACCAGCCAGTCCGCAATCCAGGTTCCCACCGTAGACTGGGATATGTAAAACACACCAAACATAATAGCCGCAAAAACAGGAAGCCCCACAAATTTATTTGTAAGCACGGAATCTATTTTATCCTGCTTATTTTTATCTCTTGTAAAAACATGCCTTTTTTCCACCGCCTTTACAATTCCATTTACAAATTCGAAGCGCTTTCTGTCCTCTGCCTCCACTGCCGCCTTATCCTGAAGATTAATCTCAGCCTGCACATAAGGCGCTTTCTGTCCACATGCTTTTAAAGAAACTGCTTTCTTTATCACATCTTTCAGCCCATCATGACCGGAAGCTGTGGAAATGGTTCGAATGACAGGGCAGCCTAATTTCTGCTCCAGCTTTTTCACATCAATCTCTGTTTTTTTCTTTTCTGCAATGTCACTTTTATTAAGGGCAACCACTACCGGAATCCCCAGTTCCAGAAGCTGCGTTGTAAAAAACAGACTTCTGCTCAGATTTGTGGCGTCCACAATATTAATGATTACATCTGGATTTTCATTTTTTACATAACTGCTTGTAATACTCTCTTCTGAAGTAAAGGGAGACATGGAATAGGCTCCCGGTAAATCCACTGCAGTCAGCTCTTCTGCTCCTTCAAAATATCCCCTTTTAATGGGACTCTCCTTTTTTTCCACTGTTACGCCAGCCCAGTTTCCAACACGCTCATTTCTTCCAGTGAGCGCATTAAACATGGTTGTTTTTCCACTGTTGGGATTTCCCGTCAATGCAATTCTCATGATTTCCTCTCCTCTTTGTTTTTAAATTAGTTTCGACTAACCTGTTGTCTGAAAGAAAGAATCTCCTTTATGAGATTCTTTACAATCAAACCTTTATATAGAAATAGCCTGCGCCAAATCTGTATCTATATTATATCTGCCGTCTTTAATGGACACCACACAGCCGCCTTTTCGATGGGCGATTACCGTAATAGGCTCTCCGCTGTAACAGCCCAGAGAAAATAAAAACGCATTCAGTTCTTCGTCCTCTGTAATAATATCTTTTACGATGTACTCTTCCCCTTCTCTCGCTTTCGTTAAATCCATAAGCATATAACACTCTCCATTTCACTGACCTTTTGAATTGCTGCTGATTCTTACAAATCCGGCAGCAGCAAGTTGTCTCAATCTAACTACGGTTAGTTTAAACTAATTTATGAATTTTGTCAAGCCTGTTTTTAAATTTTGAACTCACTTCAAACAAACTTCAATTTTACTTCAAAGTCACTTCAAACAAATTTCAATTTACTTTGAAGTATATCTTATTATACCCCATGAAATCACTATTTAAGACATTTATCCAGTATCTCTTCCATCTTCCAAATATCTTCCCTCCGGATCACAAGGGGCGGCACGATTCTGAGCACATTCTCCCCTGCGGAAATCACAAGAAGCCCTTCAGACAGAGCTTTCTTTACCACTTCGCCAACAGGACAAGCTTTTTTCAGGACAAGTCCCTGCATAAATCCCATTCCCCGGCGTTCCAGAACACAGTCATGGTTTGCTGCCAGTCTGTCAAGCGCATCTTCAAGGCAAAGGGTAAGCTCCTGCACATGCTTTAAAATTTCATCTTTTTCAAAAATTTCAAAAACTTTGCTCACTGCGGCGCAGACAAAAGGATTTCCTCCGTACGTGGTGCCGTGATCCCCCGGAACAAGAGAAGCATTTGCTGCTTTTTTTCCAAGGACAAACGCACCTACAGGAACACCGCAGCCAAGAGCTTTTGCACAAGTCAGAATATCCGGTTTTACGCCGTATGCCTGCCACGCAAAATAATTTCCTGTCCTTCCCATTCCGCACTGAATCTCATCAAAAATCAGAAGAATATCTTTTTCATCGCAAATCTGGCGAAGCTCATCTAAAAAATCCTGTTCTGCCGGAAAAATCCCGCCTTCGCCCTGTACAGGCTCCAGAAGAATGGCGCAGGTTTTTTCTGTAATCTGTGCCTTTACACTATCTATGTCATTAAAATCTGCAAACCTTACACCATCCATAAGGGGCGCAAACGGGTCACGGTAATGGGCGTTTCCCGTTACAGAAAGAGCGCCGATCGTCCTTCCATGAAAAGAATGATTCATGGCAATAATCTCATGTCCGCTGTGTCCGTCACGAACATACGCGTATTTTTTCGCAGCCTTTAAAGCACCCTCAATCGCCTCTGTTCCGCTGTTTGTAAAAAACACCTTCTCCAGCCCGGAAGCCTTTATAAGCTTTTCCCCTGCCTTCGCGATAGGCACATTATAATAAAGGTTCGATACATGCAGCAGCTTGTCTACCTGCTCTTTTAACGCCTCATCGTATCCCGGATAATGGTAACCAAGAGCATTTACTGCAATTCCCGCTGCAAAATCAAGGTATTCTTTCCCCTCTGTATCATAAAGACAGACTCCCTCTCCCCTTTCAAACACTACAGGAAAACGGTTATAGGTGTGAAGGATATACTCCTCCGCCTGATTCATCTTTTCAGTCATAGTCATATGTTTCACCGTCCTCCCTTAAAATTGCAGTTCCGATTCCTTTGTTTGTAAAAATTTCCAGAAGAAGGCTGTGTGGAATCCTGCCGTCCAGAATATGAACCCTGTTTACCCCTTCTTCAATGGCATGAATACAGTTCTGAAGCTTCGGAATCATACCGCCTCCTACATATCCCTCCCCTATCATAGCTTCCGCCTCGTGTACATGAAGTTCCGAAATCAGACTGGAAGGATCGTCCTTATCCTTGTATACCCCTTCAATATCAGAAAGAAAAGCAAGCTTTTCTGCATGAACTGCCTTTGCAATAGCGCAGGCAGCATCGTCCGCGTTAATATTGTAAGTCTGAAACTCTCCGTCATATCCCACCGGAAAAATAATAGGAAGGAAATCATTTTCCAGAAGATCGTACAGGATCTGAGGATCTACCTTTGTGATTTCTCCTACAAATCCTATGTCTTCTCCGTCCGACAGCTTCTTTTTACAGGAAAGAAGTCCTCCGTCCTTTCCACTGATTCCCACTGCCTTTACCCCAAGAGACTGCACAAGCGTAACAAGCTCTTTATTAACTTTTGCAAGAACCATTTCTGCAATTTCCATTGTATCTTTATCTGTCACACGAAGACCGTTGATAAATTTCGGTTCCATACCAACCTTACCTACCCAACGGCTTATTTCCTTTCCTCCACCATGAACAATTATCGGTTTAAAACCAACAAGCTTTAAAAGAACGGCATCTTTAATTACATTTCTTTTTAATTCTTCGTCAAGCATAGCGCTTCCGCCGTACTTGATTACCACAATCTTCCTGTTAAACCGCTGTATATATGGAAGCGCCTCAATAAGCACCTCTGCTTTTTCCAGATATTTATGATTTACCATCTCTTCTCTCCCCTTTAACTTCTGTAATCTGCGTTGATTTTCACATAATCGTAAGTAAGGTCACACCCCCAGGCTGTGGCAAAAGCGTCTCCCATTTTCATGTCTGCAATGGCGGTTACCTCGTCCTCTGAAAGAATCCTTGTTGCCTCTTCCTCGCTGTAGCCTGTAGAAACACCATTTTCAATAATCTTGATTTTTCCAGCTCTGCTCTCAAAATAAAGATCCACTTTTTCCGGATCAAAAGAAACGCCTGAATAACCAAGAGCACAGAGAATCCTGCCCCAGTTTGCATCGTGTCCGTAAATTGCAGCCTTTGTAAGAGAAGAGGTTACTACGGATTTGCTTAAAATAACCGCCTCTTCCTTTGTTGCCGCTCCTATTACTTTTACCTCAAAAAGAGCGGTTGCACCTTCTCCATCTCCTGCGATTTTTTTAGAAAGAGTTGTATTTACATAATTCAAAGCCTTTTTGAAGGTTTCGTAATCCTGATTTTTCTCTGTGATTTCCTCATTGCCTGCCATTCCGTTTGCAAGAAGGAGAACCGTATCGTTTGTGGAAGTATCTCCGTCTACGGAAATCATATTGTAAGTATCTTTTACGTCATCTTTCAAGGCTTCCATTAAAAGTTCCTTTGAAATGGAAATATCCGTAGTCACAAACCCAAGCATGGTACACATATTTGGGTGGATCATACCGGAGCCTTTACACATTCCGCCTATTGTTACAGTTTTTCCTCCGATTTCTATTTCTACTGCCACTTCTTTATGCACAGTATCCGTTGTCATAATGGCCTTTGCCGCGTCTGTTCCCGCTGAAATCTCCCCGGAAAGAACAGGCGCCATCATTTTTACCCCATTTTTGATTTTCTCAACAGGAACCTGCATGCCAATCACTCCTGTTGATGCCACAAGAACACTATTCGGAGAAATATTCAGGATTTCCGCTGCCGCGTCTGCTGTCTCTTTACAGTATCCGTATCCTTCCTCTCCTGTGCAGGCATTTGCTATCCCGCTGTTACAGATCACTGCCTGAGCGTAAGGCTGTTCATACACTACCTTCTGATCCCATTTTACAGGAGCTGCCTTTACAACATTTGTGGTAAAGGTTCCCGCTGCTTTACATGGAACGGTACTGTAAATCATTGCCATATCAGTCCGCCCTTTATATTTGATCTCCGCTGCTGCAGAAGCTGCCTGAAATCCTTTTGCTGCCGTTACGCCGCCTTTTATTTCTTTCATTTCTCTTCCTCCTACGGGCACATTGGAACTTTCATAAGTCCCTCTGTCTCTTTTAATCCAAACATCAGATTCATATTCTGGACTGCCTGACCGGCTGCCCCCTTCACAAGATTATCCATAGCGCCCATCATAATGACACGCCCTGTTCTCTCGTCAATTTTGAAATTCACATCTACAAAATTACTTCCTTCCACCCATTTTGTCTGTGGGCATACATCTTTTTCCAGAACACGGACAAAGGCTTCTTTTTCATAATATTTATCATATGCAGCCTTTACGTCTTCATAGGAAACCTTTTTTGTAAGAGATGCGTAAGCTGTAATCAAAATTCCTCTGTTCATGGGAATCAGATGCGGTGTAAAATTAAGAAGCACCTTCTGTCCGCAGGCATATCCAAGCTGTTCCTCGATTTCCGGCGTATGACGATGGGAAGCAACACCGTATGCCTTGATATTTTCATTTACCTCACAGAAAAGATTATCTACTTTTGCCCCTCTTCCAGCTCCTGACGTACCGGATTTTGCGTCAATAATAATCGTAGCCGGGTCGATCAATCCTTCTTTTAATAAAGGATAAATAGAAAGTGTGGAACAGGTGGGATAACAGCCGGGATTTGCCACAAGCCTTGCCCCTTTTACCTGTTCTCTGTTAATCTCGCAGAGACCGTACACTGCTTCCTTAATAAACTGCGGCGCTTTATGAGCGATTCCGTACCACTTCTCATAAGTAGCTACATCTTTAAGACGAAAATCTGCACTCAAATCAATTATTTTTGTTTTGGAAAGAATCTCTTCATTAATAAGAGAAGCGCAAAGTCCCTGGGGCGTTGCCGTAAAAATCACATCTGCCTCTTCTGCAAGGAACTCCATATTGTCGTCCATACATTTTGCGTCTACCAGCTTAAAAAAATTCTGATAAATGTCTGCATACTTCTTATTTATGTAACTTCTGGAACCATACCACACGATTTCCGCTTCCTTATGTTCAAGAAGAAGCCTCACGATTTCATTTCCCGCATAGCCGGTTGCCCCGATAATTCCTACCTTTATCATAATTCAGGTCCCTCCTTTATCTCTGTATAAACATGAATGTTTCGTGTGTATCATTATACATCTATAATGTATATTATTCAACTTGTTTTTTGTTTTTTATTCATATTTATGCTGTTTTGTGCAGTTTTTAAAAATCTATTCTTATATAAATAAAATTTTTATGCAAAAATTTTCTTATTTTTTCATTTTTAGGTATTGCATATTTATAAAAATAGGTGTATATTATTCATTGTCAACAGACAACAACCATTGAACATTGAAAAATGCCCGGTCTTCTGACCCCGACATTTTTAATAAAAATCCAGGAGGAATATATTATGAAAGAAAAAGTTATTTTAGCATACTCTGGCGGTCTTGATACCACAGCCTTAATCCCGTGGTTAAAAGAAAATTTTGATTATGAAGTCATCTGCTGCTGCATTGACTGCGGACAGGGAAATGAACTGGATGGTCTGGAAGAAAGAGCAAAACTTTCCGGAGCCTCCAAATTATACATTGAAAACATCATCGACGAATTTTGCGATGACTACATTGTTCCATGTGTACAGGCAGGCGCTGTATATGAACACAAATACCTTCTCGGAACTTCTATGGCACGTCCGGGAATTGCAAAAAAACTTGTGGAAATTGCAAGAAAAGAAGGTGCTACTGCTATCTGTCATGGAGCAACAGGAAAAGGAAACGACCAGATCCGTTTTGAGCTTGGAATCAAAGCGCTTGCTCCTGACTTAAAAATCATCGCACCCTGGCGTATGACAGATGTGTGGACTATGCAGTCCCGTGAAGATGAGATTGCTTACTGCAAAGAACATGGCATTGATCTTCCCTTTGACGCAAGCCACAGCTACAGCCGTGACCGTAACTTATGGCACATCAGCCATGAAGGTCTGGAACTGGAAGACCCGGCACAGGAGCCAAATTACGACGATCTTCTTGTTCTCGGTGTGACTCCTCAGAAAGCGCCTGACAAAGAAACAGAAGTGTCCATTACATTCGAAGCCGGCGTTCCAAAAACATTAAACGGTAAAGCTATGAAGGTTTCTGAAATTATTACAGAGTTAAACAAACTTGGCGGAGAAAACGGTATTGGCATTATCGACATTGTGGAAAACCGTGTAGTAGGTATGAAATCCCGCGGTGTATACGAGACACCTGGCGGAACTATTCTTATGGAAGCTCACGACCAGTTAGAAGAATTGATTCTTGACCGTGACACAATGGAAATGAAGAAAAAACTGGGCAGCCAGTTTGCCCAGATCGTATATGAAGGAAAATGGTTTACACCCCTTCGTGAAGCAATCCAGGCATTTGTGGAATCCACTCAGCAGTATGTAACAGGAGAAGTAAAATTCAAACTGTACAAAGGCAACATCATTAAGGCAGGCACAACATCTCCATACAGCCTTTACAGCGAATCCCTTGCTTCCTTTACAACAGGCGAGCTTTATGACCATCACGATGCAGAAGGCTTCATTACCCTCTTTGGACTTCCTCTGAAAGTTCGTGCAATGAAAATGGCAGAAGCATTAAAAGAAAATAAATAACCACTGAAAAACGGGACAGCCAGAAGCGCTATCCCGTTTTTATTTCATTATTAAATTACCTGAATCCTCTTTTTTCTGAGCCGCTTATATACCCACTCTCGGAACAGAGCGTATGCCACAGAAGTAAGCGGAATAAATATGAGCATTCCCACAATTCCCATAAGACTTCCACCTACGGTAACTGCCATCAGTACCCAGATAGACGGAAGACCTACAGAATTTCCCACTACATGAGGATAAATCAGATTTCCTTCTATCTGCTGGAGAATCAGGAAAATACCAAGGAATACCAGCGCCTGCAGAGGATTCACCATAAAAATCAGGAAGAATCCAATCCAGCAGCCGATGAAACCTCCAAAAACAGGTATCAGTGCAGTAAACGAAATCAATACGCCCACAAGCATTGCATATGGGAATTTGAAAACAGTCATAACTACGAAGAACATACTTCCAAGAATTACTGCTTCTATACACTGCCCTGCAATAAAGCTTGCAAAAATCCGGTTTGCCAGAGTGCAGACATGAAGGACATAATTTACTGTTTTCTGTGAAAACAGCGCGTATAAAGCCTTTTTTATCTGCAGCATAAGATGTTCTTTCTGAAGCAGGATATAGCAGGCAAAAATAAAACCAATACCTATATTAACTGCTGTGCTTACGATTCCCGTTGTCACGGTAATGGCAGAAGTCAAAATATTATTCACACCATTTTGCAGCACATCAATCAGGGAATCCAACATCTTTTCCGGCTGGAAATCTATAGAATTTGCCCACACCACAATCGGCGAATCCTGACTGAGCGTATGATCCAGCCATTCCTGAAACATAGGAATGCTTTTCTCTATCTGTTTTGCCACGCTTACAAAAGTAGCTCCCAACTCCGGAATTACCACAAGAGCTACAACAAGAATGATCGCAACTACAAACAGAATCGATAACAGAAGGCTGATGGGACGCCCCAGCTTGATTGCCGCCTTATTTCCCTTCCTCCGCGCCTTCTCAAACAGATGCTTCTCCATGAATTTCATGGGAACATTCAGCACAAACGCAATGGCACAGCCCAGTATAAAAGGAAACATAAGGCTCCAGAGAAGTCCCAGATACTGCAGAACTACGTCCATATTGCGAACCCCCACATAAAGCAGAACTGCAAACCCGATCAGACACGCCGCCTTTTTCATTGTATCTTTACTTATTTTTATTTCCACAGATTTCCTCCATCTACTACCTTATATCAGAACATATCAGTCCTCTATCTTTTTAATATCCATATCTTTCGGGAGTACAAGACTTAAAACAATGGATACCACAAATACCACCGCTACGCAGTTCGCAGAAAATACGTCCTTGATTACCTGCGGGAAAATTCTCCATATATCCATCTCGCTTGCACTTGTAAATCCGATTCCCACTGCCAGAGAAAGGGCTACTATTGTAATATTTCTCTGAGAAAATCCGGCTTTTGACACCATCTGGATACCGCTTACAAGAATTGTACCAAACATCATAATCGTACAGCCGCCTAAAACAGCGTCCGGAAGACTTGCGAAAAAGTTTCCGATTGGCGGAAGAAGCCCTGCAAGGATCATGCACACAGCTCCTGTCATAATTGTAAAACGGTTGACAACCTTTGTCATATTGATAAGCCCTACATTCTGGCTGAAAGAAGTAACAGGAGGACAACCGAAAAGTGAAGAAATCGTACTTGCATATCCGTCACAGGCAAGAGATCCTGAAATTTCTTCTGTTGTGATTTCACGGTTCAATCCACCGGATACCATTGCGGTTGTATCTCCAATCGTTTCGGCAGCAGAAACAAGGAAAATAATCACAACTGAAACAATGGCTCCAATATTAAATTCCGGTTTAAATGGCAGAAAATGCGGCAGAGAAATAATGCCTCCTGACATAATTCCTGAAAAATCCACCATGCCCATGAAAATCGCAACTATGTACCCTACAACAAGCCCCACAAGAACAGATAACTGTTTCCAGTATCCTTTTGCAAGAATATTAAATAAAATACAGGTTACAAGAGTAATCGTTCCAAGGATCAGATTCTTCGCAGATCCAAAATCCTCTGTGTATCCGCCTCCAAAAGACCTTGCTCCCACAGTAAATAAGGAATAACCGATCGCAGTTACAACAGACGCCGCAACAACCGGTGTAATAATCTTCTTCCAGTATTTTGCAAGAAGCCCCAGCGTACCTTCCACAAGACCGCCTACAAGCACAGCCCCTATCATGGTTTCATACCCGTAAGTCGTTCCTACATAACTTAAAATCGTTACAAAGGTAAAGCTGACCCCCATTACAATAGGAAGTCTTGAACCGATTTTCCACACCGGATAGAGCTGAATCAGCGTGGCGATGCCTGCCACAAACATGGCATTTTGAAGCAATACGGCAATCTTCCCGTTATCAAGACCTGCTGCTGCCCCGATAATGGTAATGGGTGTAAGGTTTGAGACAAACATTGCCAAAACGTGCTGGAGTCCAAAGGGAACTGCCCTTCCAACTGGTACTCTTCCGTCAAGACGGTAAATGTTGCTCATACTTACGTTTTCATTTTTTTTCATAAAAACACCTCCCGTTTCTATATGTAAGTATAGTAAAGTATATAATAGATTTCTGTTTTTATCAAACTTTTTTTATCTTTTTCTTCCACTGTACATTTTCAATAATTTTGTCATTATTTTTTTGGCGTTTTCAATATTTTCTTTTTTTCACAAAATAATTGACAGAAAAATTATTATCTTTTATAATATTTTATGTAAAAGATATATCGCAGAATGCAGCAACTTATATAAGCCCATAATCGGTTGGACGTCTCTACCAACTACCGTAATAGTTGCCTATAAGTTTATTTCGTGGACGGCGAAAAAAAACAGGTAACGTATGCCCGGTAGTTTTTTTGATGAGCCGCCATGAAATAACTGCTGCCGACACGAGAAAGAAGGTGACGTATATGACACAGAAAACTTTCGCATTAAAAGGTACCATTATCTGGAGTGAAAGTCCCACACAGCTTTCCATCCATGAAGATTCCTACCTTATCTGCGAAAACGGTGTATGTGCCGGTGTTTTTCCAACACTACCGGAAAAATTTGCAGGAATTTCCTGCCGGGACACAGGAGACAGCATTATAATCCCCGGTTTGACGGACTTACATCTTCATGCACCACAGTACAGCTTCCGAAGCATCGGTATGGATCTTGAGCTTCTGGAATGGCTGGACACCCTGGCATTTCCTGAAGAATCCAAATATGCAGACCTGGAATATGCAGACAAGGCCTATTCCATTTTTGCAGAGGATCTGAAAAAAAGCGCCACAACAAGAGCTTCCATTTTTGCTACCCTTCATGTTCCTGCAACGAAACATCTCATGAAACTTTTAAATGAGACAGGAATCAAAGCGCTGGTTGGCAAAGTCAATATGGATCGAAACGGAGCGCCAACTCTTCAGGAAGAAAACGCCAGAACTTCTGCAGACGCAACCTGGAAATGGGTGGAGGAAACCTTAGACCTTTACCCGAATATCAAACCAATCCTTACCCCGCGCTTTACTCCTTCCTGCTCTGACGAACTAATGAGCGAATTAGGAAAAATACAGCGCCAATTTCATCTTCCCGTTCAGTCCCACTTGTCTGAAAACCTGGGTGAAATTGCATGGGTAAAAGAGCTTTGCCCTGATACTGCCTTCTACGGAGAAGCTTATGACAAGTTCGGACTTTTTGGAGGAAACGGCTGTCCCACAATTATGGCGCACTGTGTACACTGCCCGGATGATGAAATTGCTCTTATGAAAGAACGGGGCGTTTACATTGCCCACTGTTCCCAGTCCAATTCCAACCTATCCTCAGGAATAGCTCCTGTACGGCGGTATTTAGACGAAGGACTTCACATCGGACTCGGAAGTGATATTGCAGGCGGAACTTCTCTTTCTATTTTCCGCGCCATGTCTGACGCTATTCAAACATCAAAGCTTCGCTGGAGACTTGTAGATGATTCTCTGAAAGCGCTTACTGTGGAAGAAGTCTTCTATATGGCAACAAAAGGTGGTGGTTCCTTCTTTGGAAAAGCAGGAAGCTTCGCTTCCGGATATGAGTTTGATGCAGTTATTATGGACGACTCTGCACTTCTGCATCCACAGCCTCT
Source organism: Eubacteriales bacterium (assembly GCA_030527365.1). GTDB lineage: Bacteria > Bacillota > Clostridia > Lachnospirales > Lachnospiraceae > Blautia_A. Next base: position 20,748 of record JAUNAX010000013.1, read on the forward strand.
CTCACCAAAGCAGCGTCTTGAGCGGCTTATTTATCTTTCTGACGACCGGCATATTCAGGGAAAATATGTAGCCGGAGTCGAATTATTTTAGCGTACCGACATACGCTATAAAAGGGGGAAAGAAATATGAATCTTGACAAATTATTTCATCTGAAAGAGAAACACACTGACGTGAAGACAGAAGTCATGGCAGGTATTACCACTTTTATGACTATGGCTTACATTCTGGCAGTAAATCCAAACATTCTGGAAGCCTCTGGTATGGACCGGGGAGCTGTCTTTACAGCTACCGCCCTTGCTTCCTTTATTGCAACCTGCCTGATGGCGCTTTTATCAAACTATCCGTTTGTTCTTGCGCCCGGCATGGGATTAAACGCTTACTTTGCATACACAGTTGTCCTTGGCATGGGATATTCCTGGCAGCAGGCTCTGGCTGCTGTATTTGTAGAGGGTCTTATTTTCATCCTGCTCTCTCTCACAAATGTGCGTGAAGCGATTTTTAACTCCATTCCAATGAATTTAAAACATGCAGTTTCTGTAGGTATCGGTCTTTTCATTGCATTTATCGGACTTCAGAACGCAAAAATTGTAGTAAACAACGATTCCACTCTTGTAAGCGTATTTTCTTTCAAGGGCTCTATTGCAGACGGAACCTTTAATTATATGGGAATCACTGTGCTTCTGGCACTTATTGGTATTCTCATTACAGCCGTTCTTCTTGTAAAAAATGTAAAAGGCGGTATTCTCTGGGGTATCCTGATCACATGGGGACTCGGAATCCTCTGCCAGTTTGCAGGAATTTATGTACCGAATCCGGAAGCAGGATTTTTCAGTCTTCTGCCGGATTTCTCAAACGGAATTTCTGTTCCAAGCATGGCTCCTACATTTATGAAAATGGACTTTTCCATTGTATTCTCATTTGATTTTGTAGTGATCATGTTTGCCTTCCTTTTCGTAGACATGTTCGATACTCTGGGAACTCTGATCGGTGTTGCCTCCAAAGCAGATATGCTTGATAAAGACGGACATCTCCCGAAGATCAAAGGCGCTCTCCTCTCTGACGCTGTTGGTACTTCTGTAGGTGCTGTATGTGGTACTTCCACTGTTACAACCTTCGTAGAAAGTGCTTCCGGTGTAGCAGAAGGCGGACGTACAGGACTGACTGCTATCGTTGCAGCAATCCTCTTTGGACTCTCCCTGTTCCTGTCCCCGATCTTCCTGGCTATTCCGTCCTTTGCAACCGCTCCGGCTCTGATCATCGTAGGCTTCCTGATGCTGACTTCTGTTACAAAAATCAATTTTAACGATATGACAGAAGCTATCCCGGCATTTATCGCAATTATCGCAATGCCGTTCTTGTACAGCATCTCCGAAGGTATCTCTCTTGGAGTTATCTCCTATGTAGTGATCAATCTGGTAACAGGCAAAGCAAAAGAAAAGAAAATCAGTGTACTTATGTATGTACTTGCAGTCCTGTTTGTGCTGAAGTATATATTAATCTAAATCGTAACGGTTTCATACCCTCACGATTACGAAAAAAGCTCTATGAAAACGGGGACTGTCCGGCAGCTAAACCGGCAGTCCCCGTTTTCTTTTTATTCTGTTTCTTCTTTGATGTTTTTAAGAAAATACTCCTTGATTTTCTCAAATGTTTCCGGGCTGATGTCATGCTCTATTTTACACGCATCTGCCAGCGCAACTTCTTTACTTACTCCAATGCTCTCCAACATCTGTGATAATACTCTGTGACGCTCATATATATTATTTGCAATCTCCGCCCCTTTATCAAGAAGCGTAATCGTTCCGTATCGGTCCATTGCAATATATCCGTCCTCTCGAAGAAGCTTCATTGCGTGACTGACACTTGGTTTGGAAACTCCCAGCATAGTTGCCACATCTATAGAGCGGACACCCTCGCCCTGTCTGGACAGCCTTAAAATTGCTTCCAGATAATCCTCAGCAGATTCACGAATCTCCATACAAATACCTCCCATCATTGTATTTTCATGGTAACACAAAATCTGCTGTTTCGCAACTCTCACTACGCCAGATACCTTACCGGCTGCAGCACCACTCCCAGAACTCTCAGAATCACTTCTTTTATGAAAGGAATTTCCTGGACTGTCACGCCTTCAGGAACCTCATAATTTTTCTTATCAAGGACTTTTCTGCATTTCTCATGGAACACATTCATATGACCTTCCAACTCTTTACAAAATTCCTCTCCGTGAATTGCCAGCATAAGCTCTGTATCCATATAGGTACTTCTCATATCAAGATTATACGAACCGATAATCGCCATATTGTTATCTATAAGAAGAGATTTTCCATGAGTGGAATCCCCTCCGTCAAACTCATACAGTTCCACACCTGTCTCTATAACGTCTTTCTTATGAATCCGGTAATCACTGGATGCCACAATATTGTCTCCGTTTTCCACAGAATTAATTACCATTTTAAAATTATCCACATTTTCTGCAATCTCCTTCATTCCCTCTTCCATTGGAGTATCCAGAACTGCATATGGTGTGTGAAGCACAACACGCTCTTTCGCATTCAGCATAAGATTTTTCAGCGTATCCCACACATAAGGTTTTTTTCCGTAAATATGTGTTTCACCTGAAATCAGAGTGGCTTTCCTGATAGGAACGGTGTGTTCCTCATAGGAATATGGTTCATAAACCTGGGGATATTTTTTCTGTACCTTATCCCACTTCTTTTCCATCTTCTCAACTGTCTCACGTACCTTCTTTTTCTCGTAAATGCTCTCCTTATCATGGAAAGCCTTCACATACGGGCCATCCCATATACTGTGGAAATACGTTTCCACCTGAGAAATCACACTTTTTTCAGCTCCGTTTTTATAATCTGTATTATAAATCAGAACCTCTCTGTCATAGCTTCTTGATTTTGTGTCATACCCTCCGAGAAAATACCGGAACGTATTTCGTCCTCCCAGAAGCATTGTTTTATCATCACTTATCACATATTTATCGTGCATACGCCCGTGAAATGTCCACGGCTTCAGAGGATTAGGGGAATTGTAAATTCGAATTTCTATATTCGGGTGTCCGGAAAGCGCATAGAAAAACGGATTTCCTTCCATACGAATCAGACCGCTGACTCCATCTACCATGATCTGGATCTGAATTCCTCTTTCTGCCGCTTCATAAAGCGCGGCTGCCAGATCCCATGTACTCTTATCCTCACGGAAATCAAAAGTTGATAAAATCACCCTCTCTTCTGCTTCTTTTATCATTCGAAGCCTTAAATCCAGAGCTTCTGCATTTTCCTCCACAACGTGGGCTCTGTCCACACACTTTTCATTCCCGGACGCATAAAAATCCTCCTTATGAAAAGGATTCTCCTCCGGTCCTATCTTTTTCTGGACTGCAAAAGGTGCCAGCATTCCTATCACTAAATAAAGAATGATTGCCAGTACAATGCAAAGCTTCCAGTGTCTTTTCAAAAAAATACGGACTGCCTCCATGTTATTCCTCCTGTTCCCTCCATTTAATTATTAGGGTACTATACCCTTTCTGAATAAGAATGTCAACAATTTTCCGTTCCTGTCAAAAAAGAATAGAAAAGAGAATTTTATGCTCAAAACAACGGATAAGCCTCAAAAAACCAGGCAGATGCGTTTGCACCTGCCCGATTCAAATTTCAGATAGAACACCACCTTACAAAGCAGTGTACTTTTCAATGGTCTCTCAGTCTTTATCGTCTCCTGTAAGACGCAGTACATCACGGATTTCTTCCGCGTCCATATCCAGAATTACCGCCAGTTCATCTATACTGAATTTCAGGCTTCCGTCTTCCTCATCTTCTGTAAGCTCTTTCACTGCTGATTCCAGTTTTTCTACCTTTGATACAAGATAATCGTCATGGAATTTTTGCTGTGTCTGCTCTTCTACTGCCTGGCGGATACTGAAGCGGATTCTTCCAAGAAGCCATTTTTCGTCTTTGTGTGTCGGCTGCTCTTCTTCCAGAGCTGTTAAAAGCCCCACATTTGCCTCCTGGATCAAATCTGCAAGAAAAATATCCCTGCTGTTCATTTTAGCCGCCATACGGGCTGCATATGGAAGATAATACTGAGCAAGCTCCATCTGTGCCAGTACATCTCCCTCCTCCAGCTTTTGAAACAATTCTGAAAGTTCCTCTTCTTTTTTCTCTGTCTGCCTTAATTCTTCCAGATAATTCTGAAGATACGCCTCTTCCTCTTTTGTCAGCGGTTCATATGTTTCTTCCTCTTCTGCTTCAGGAGCAGTATCTTCCTTTTTTTCAGCAAGTCCTTCTATAGAAATTCCCTTTACTTTTAAATACTGTAATATTTTAAGGAGCTGTTCCTTTTCCAGCTGGGAGGCTTCAAAATATTCTCTTACCTGTTCCGTTGTAAGTTTTTTATTATTCCTCTCTGCGAGAGCGCAGATTCCTTCTAATTTTTTTTGAAATTCTAATACGTCCATTCAAAATTCTCCCTTTTTCTGCAATCTGATATGCCCGTATTATAGCATAAATACTGGGGTTTTCGCTACCTGAAAACCCTCGAAAATTTTTTTTTAAAAAAATTCAAAAAAAGTGTTGACATTTGTAGAACCCTATAATATAATATGTCTTGCGTCAGGCGGGAAAGCCAAGACGAAACAAAACAAACAACTTAATACATCACATCAAATGACTTCAGCGGGGTGTGGCTCAGTTTGGCTAGAGCGCCTGGTTTGGGACCAGGAGGCCGCAGGTTCGAATCCTGTCACCCCGACTGCTGTAACATTTACCGTTTCAGCGAAATGCGGGTGTAGTTCAATGGTAGAACACTAGCCTTCCAAGCTAGATACGTGGGTTCGATTCCCATCACCCGCTTCTCTGATGCAACAATCCAGAGAAAATGTGTCTGTAGCTCAGCTGGATAGAGCAACGGCCTTCTAAGCCGTGGGTCGGGGGTTCGAATCCCTTCAGGCACGTTGTGGTGGGTATAGCGCAGTTGGTTAGCGCGCCAGATTGTGGCTCTGGAGGCCCAGGGTTCGAATCCCTGTATCCACCCTTTCCTTTAATGGGCTATCGCCAAGCGGTAAGGCACAGCACTTTGACTGCTGCATTCGTTGGTTCGAATCCAACTAGCCCAGTCTTTTATATGGAGCATTAGCTCAGTCGGTAGAGCACTTGACTTTTAATCAAGTTGTCCGGGGTTCGAATCCCCGATGCTTCACTTCTGCGGAAAGCAACGCTTTCCGCTAATTTTTTGCAGATGTGGCGGAATTGGCAGACGCGCCAGATTTAGGTTCTGGTGTCTATGACGTGCAGGTTCAACTCCTGTCATCTGCATCCGGAGCTTTTATTCCGGATAATAATATTCATCGCGCGGAGAAGCATCTCCACGAATGCGATATGCGGAAGTGTCGGAACTGGCAGACGAGCAAGACTAAGGATCTTGTGAGCAATGCGCTCGTGTGGGTTCAAGTCCCATCTTCCGCATCAAAAAAACACCGAGATTTCTCGGTGTTTTTCTTTTTAATCAAGATATTTAATCTCTGCTTCTATATTTCCCCGTATATCTGTATTTAAAACAGCATAACTTGACTTGCGTCCTGCCTGACGTGGATATGACAGGCTTCCTGGATTTATTACAAGAACACCGTCTTTTTCTGTAACAACCGGCTTATGCGTATGACCAAAAAGCGCAATCTCACAGCCTCTTGACTTTGCCTCATCTGCAATTCCACTTAAATCAATAGAAACACCATAGTAATGCCCATGTGTTACAAGCGCTTTTTTACCTCCTATAGTAATTTCCTGCTCTCTTGGTAAATCACAGAAAAAATCATTATTCCCCGCTACAATACAACAGGGACAATCTGCAAGAGCCTCAATAAAAATTTCTCTTCCTTCTACATCTCCGCAATGTATCAGTCTGTCAAAAGGAGCTTCTCTCTCCACTGCCTTTTCCAGTTCCCTGTCTCTCCCATGTGTATCGCTTACAACTAAAATCTTCATAAAAGCTCTTCCTTTATAGCGCGAAGCGCTTTTCCCCTGTGACTGATTTTATTTTTTTCTTCCATAGAAAGCTCTGCGGAGGAGCAGTCATATTCCGGAAGATAAAAAATCGGATCGTAACCAAAACCATTTTCTCCCGCTTCTTCGTAGCCGATGCGGCCTTCCATTGTTCCTCTTACTGTCTTTACAGTTCCGTCCGGAAAAGCCGCTGCAATAGCGCATACAAAACGGGCAGTACGTTTTTCATCCGGTACGCCTTCCAGGCGCTCGATCAGATTTGCATTTTTAATGCGATAAGAAGTATCTTCTCCCATATATCTCGCAGAATAAATTCCAGGTTCTTTATTCAGATAATCAATTTCCAGACCGGAATCGTCTGCCAGAGCAATTTCTCCAGTCAGCTCACATACAGTTTTCGCTTTAATGACTGCATTTTCTTCAAATGTTTTTCCATCTTCCACAATATCAGCTTCCACTCCTGCTTCTTTCATGGAAAGCACTTCTGCATCAAGGTCTTTTAAGATCTCACGGATTTCTTTCATTTTTCCGGCATTGCCTGTTGCAAAAATAATTTTTTTCATATGATTCTTACTCTCCTTTGTTTCTTTTTGGCGGACGCGGTCCCAAAAACTGATAATAATACGTCTTCAGCATACCATTATAAATTTTTCTGTTCTTATCCGCTTTTTTTCCAATATCAAGTTCCGCTTTATCATAAGAAGTAATTAAGTACATAGACCACTTATCAAGACGATTGTAGCTCTCTCCAATCTCTCTGTAAAGTGCAGGGAGAGCTTCTTTTTCTTCCAGTCTTTCTCCATACGGTGGATTTGTGATAATAAATCCGTAAGGCTTTGGATGGCGCAGTTCTTTTACAGGTCGCTGCTGAAAATGAATCAGCTTGTCCACTCCTGCCATTTTCGCATTCGATCTTGCAGCCCTCAGAGCTTCCGGATCAATGTCAAATCCCTGAATGTCTGTATCCACATTTAAGTTTACCCTTTCCTGTGCTTCCTCAAGAGCCTCATACCAGCATTTTCTCGGAACAAGATGTTTCCAGTCTTCTGCAAGAAAAGAACGGTTCATACCCGGCGCAATATCAGCCGCCATCATAGCAGCCTCAATCGGAAAAGTTCCACTTCCGCAGAAAGGATCTACAAGGATTCTATCCTTATTCCACGGTGTCAGCATAATAAGTGCAGACGCCAGAGTTTCTGTAATTGGCGCTTTCACTGTCATCTGGCGGTATCCTCTTTTATGAAGGGACACTCCGGAAGTATCAATTCCAATGGTTGCAACATCTTTCATAAACGCCACACGAATAGGGAAGCTTGCTCCGTCTTCCTGAAACCAGGAAATTCCGTATACACCCTTTAATCGCTCCACAATCGCCTTTTTCATAATAGACTGTATGTCTGAAGGGCTGAACAGCTTGCTCTTTATAGAGTTTGCCTTTGCCACCCAGAATTTCCCGTCTGAGGGAATAAATTTTTCCCAGGGAAGCTCTTTCGTTTTATCGAACAGCTCCTCAAATGTGGTTGCCTTTACTTCCGCTACTTTAAGGAGAATCCTCTCTGTTGTGCGAAGAAACATATTTGCATCTGCAATGCCCTGTGCATCTGCAAAAAATGTAACTTTTCCGTCTTCCACTTTACTGATCTCATATCCCAGATCCAGGATTTCTCTTTTTAACACTGCTTCCAGCCCAAAATGACAGGGCGCGATCAATTCCCATTTTTCCATTCTGTTTTTCCTCCCTGTCTTATAACTGAATACTCTTCACTACGTTTCCGTCAAAATCTTTAATTTCAAACAACCCGTTTTCCAGAACTGCATATGTAGGCGGATTTCCTTCTTTCGGAATGGAAACAGACCCCGGATTCAGCCATATATAATCCCCCATGTTTTCCGCTTTTAAAACATGTGTATGACCGTGGATAAGAATATCGCCCTTTTTCAGAGGAGGCAGATGGTCTGTGTTGTACACATGACCGTGAGTAGCAAAAAAAGTTTTCCCCTCAATTACAAGCACACAATAATCAGCCAGCACAGGAAACTCCAGTACCATCTGGTCCACCTCTGCCTCGCAGTTTCCTCTTACTGTATAAATTTCGTCTTTTTTATCATTTAACATGGCAATGACTTCTTTTGGCGCATAGTCTTTCGGAAGGTCATTTCTCGGTCCGTGGTAAAGCAGATCTCCAAGAAGTACAAGGCGCTCTGCCCCTTCTTCTCTGTACGCCTCCAGCATCTTCCGACAGAAATATGCAGAGCCATGTACATCTGATGCAAACATGTATTTCATATTATTTTTTCTCCTGTTGTTTTTTCTCTTACTACATTATCATGCTTAACGGGAAATTACAAGATTTCTTCCTCTATATGCGGCAAATCCGCCAATTACGCTCCTTGTTCGGTAGCCTTTTGCACCAAGAAGCTTCGCTGCTTTTAAGCTCGCTCCCCCTCTTTCACAGTACAAAACAAGAATTTTGCCTTTTGGGAAAGTATACCCCTCTTCTATTTCCTGATAGGAAACATTTTCTGCTCCCTTCACATGAGAGACACGATACTCCTCTTCTCTTCTCATATCTATAATAAGCGCATCTGACCTGTTTACATAATAGTCCAGCATTTTTGCAGAAATCGTTTCTACCTGAAACATGACAAACTCCTTTTTTATTATTATATGATGCCAAAGAAAAAAGGGCAGCTCTGCGCCGCCCTTTCTTGCCTTAGTATCTGTTTTTGGAATTTTCTGTTTTATCCTGTGCATTTTTGCTGTAATTGCAGTTACGGCTGTTCTGCTCGTTTTTTGCATTTCTGGAATTCTGTTCATTCATTTCATTTTTATTGGAATTCGCTGCTGTTCTTAAATTTTTGTTCTCAGACTCATAATTTTTTGCCATTTTAATAGCCCTCCTGATACAATGATTTTGTTCCTTACACTGGTTATTATGTCAAAAAGTCAGGAGAATATTCAGCAAAATATTATTGCTTTTTTTTCCAGTTTATATTATAATTACTGTTGTAAAAAGAATTTACCCTTCAAAAATTTTTTTTACATAACCCCTTATTTAATTATTTATACTCCCCTCGAAATACCCGGTAGCTCCCCTACCGGGTATTTCTCTTTGTATATGCTGTCAGATAAAAAACACCGCACAAAATCGTTTTTCACATTCCGATTTTGTGCGGCATCTGATTATTTCGTTATTTCCACATCGTATATTTTTTCCTTATACTATTTCTACAGCAGATAATCCGGCATATCCTCTGTGATACGCACAGGTTCTCCCGGCTTTTTATCTA
>JAUNAX010000139.1 GCA_030527365.1 Eubacteriales bacterium
CATGATGCTTGCTTGTCACCACGAAATATTTCATTCCGCAGTCCTTTGCAAATTTTACCCACTCCTCCGCATTAAAATAAATCGGATTAAAAGCAGATGCCAGTCTCTCATAATCTGCATTTGGAATGCGAAGACAGGTCTGGATCCACTCGGCATAGCTGTTGCTTCTTTTGCCCCTCCATTCTCCTGCAAGAAGAGAATAAAGTCCCCAGTGCACCATCATTCCATACTGCGCTTCCTTAAACCATTTACGCATATCCATACGCCATTCCTCTCTTTCGTCTCTTGTTTTTTGATAATTTTATAGTATACTATTAAAAAAATTTATACGAACCATCCCATCAATAAAATTTCAGAAGAACTCGGCTTTTCCGATGCTTTTTACTTCTCACGTTTTTTTTAAGCGAAAAACTATCTCCCAGAGAATACCGTCCCCAACGAGTAGCAGGAAAAATGAGCCATTAAAAAACAAGGAAAATCGTCAGTATTTCCTCTCTGTACTCTGCCCGAATACTTCCGCCCATTTTTTCTGTCAGAGTTTTTGCAATAGAAAGCCCAAGCCCTGTTGATACGCGGGCGTCCTCCACTGTAAAAAAACGATCAAACAGCTTTTCTACCTGCACAGTCTGAAGCTTTGGCGCTTTATTTGAAAAACGCATTTCTCCGCTATCCAAAAGCTCCGCCTTCATCTCTCCTTCGCTGTACTTTATCATATTGCTTATAATATTTTCCAAAACTCTTACAAGAGACTCCCTGTTTATATCTCTGATAATTTTCTTATCTGTTATCTGAATCTCCGGTGTAATCCCCTTACTTGCCATTGCTCCGTAAAAGTTCAAAAGACTCTCTTCCAGAACACCGGCAATATCGGTTTTTCCTTTCTTTTTCGGTTCCTCTGCCCGGATAATCGTATAACAAAACAGCTCCTCTGTAAGCCCCTTCATCGCTTCCGTCCTGTTTTTTATACAGGAAAGATACCGTCTTGCCCCTTCGCTTTTTTCCTCCCCTTCCAGAAGCTCCAGGTATCCGCTGATTGCTGTAAGGGGTGTCCGAAGATCATGGGAAATATTGGTTACTGCCTCTTTTAGTTCCCTGTCTCCCTGCTGATACTTCCGTCTCTGAACCTGCAAAAATCTCAGTTCTCTGTTTATATCTGCTGCCAGTCTTCGAATATGCCGATCTCCTGAAGAAACCGTAATTTGCATATTCGTATCCTCCAAAAGACACTCCCCGAATATTCGCCGGATTTCATCTGCACTTTTCTGCATCATTCTGATTTTTACTAAAAGCCCTGCTGCCGTCAGAAAAAATCCGGCGCTTATAATCCAGGGAAGCATCTTTTCACCGCCTTTATTTTAACTTTATTTTAAATCTTTTTTCTTAAATACGAAAACGCCCAGACCGCAAAACAGGGCAGTCAGCGCTGCATCGTAAGTCATTACTGCGGCGGGTCTTGGAAGATCCAAAGCTGCAAGCTGTACCGCCTGTCCACAGGGATTTATATCCAGAAGAATTTCAAATATCTTTCTTTTTCTTCCTGTAATATAATATGGATTTGGAAGCTTTACCAGCTCTTCCTCTCCCGTTATCGCAGTCCCTGCCGTTTCGTTTTTTTCTGCCAGCACCTTTGGAATATACATATATTCTTTCTCAGACAGTTTTTCCTGTACAAACATCGCCCCGCAAAGAAGACAAAACGCCAGAAGAAGTCCTGCCACAGAAGCTCCCGCCTTTGTTCCCGTACTCATAGTAAGAAAGGTAAAAAGAGCCGCATCTGTTATGCACATTCCTGCTCCTGCAAGAACATAAACTGCGGTTTTCACGATAGATGTGCCTTCTGCTCCCATAAGAATAGCTCCCAGAATTCCGGAAACCAGAATGGACGAAAAATAAATCAGAAGACACGACACCACGTTTACAAGAACCTGGGAAAGATAGATTTTACCCCTGGTATACCCTCCGATCAGCTTGTTTCGAATCGTTCCATCGCTGTATTCTGTGCCGAAAAACAGACTCACAAAAACTGCCGTTATCAGTATCATGATGGTTTCCGTCATAAAAATCCCATCTTCAAATGTATAGGGCACATCACAAGAAAGGGAATTCTGATATACCTGAACTGTCAAAAAAGCTGATAACACATTTACAAGAATCATGCAGATAAGAAATACCCTGCTCTTTCTTATTTTATAAAATCCTGCAGAAATCAGATTACGCATACCTGCCACCTCCCACAAGATTCAGATAATAATTTTCAAGCCCCTCTTCACATTCCTGTATAGATAAGATTTTGCATCCTTTTTCTGCAAGCGCCATTACAAGCTCTGTCACTTCCGGCTCCCCGTAAATGTCTGCTTCCTGCCTGGAATGAATCCTGTATTCCAGCCCCATATCATCGCAGACCGTACATAGCTTTTTTGTATCTGTCACCTTTACTTTCAAATATTTGCCGCAAATACGAAAAAGCTCCTTTGCACTAATTTCCTGCACAATCCTTCCGTTGTCTATAAATCCATAGTGAGTGGCAATTTTAGAAAGCTCATCTAAAATATGACTGGAAATCAGAATCGTAATCTGATATTCCCGGTTCAGCCTTAAAAGCAGCTCTCTGATTTCAATGATTCCCTGTGGATCCAATCCGTTTACAGGTTCGTCAAGAACAAGGAAATCCGGATTGCCGCAAAGAGCAACCGCAATCCCAAGGCGCTGGCGCATTCCCAGAGAAAAATTTCCGGCTTTTTTCTTTCCTGTGTGAGAAAGCCCTACAAGAGAGAGAAGCTTTGGAATCTCTTCATAAGAGGGGATTCCAAGCATACAAAACTGCTCCTTTAAATTCTCTTCTGCCGTCATATCCTGATAAATGGCAGGTGTTTCCACTACTGCGCCCATTCTCTTTCGCATTTTATAAATCCCTGCATCGGTATCTCTTACCCCAAACAACCGGTAACTTCCTCCGGTGGATTTTTGCATTCCGCAGATTAAACGGATAAGCGTTGTTTTTCCTGCGCCGTTTTTTCCCACAAAGCCGTAAATAGCTCCTCTGGGAATCTTCATATTCAGATTTTGAAGAACTTTTGTATTTTTATAGGTTTTACACAATTTTTTTGTTTCCAGACAATACTGCATCTTTCTGTCTCCTTTCATTTGATAGCCTCAGTCTATCGAAAAACAGGAAAGACAGCGGTCAGGAAAAGGTAAAGATTTCGTCAAGATTTTTTATCTGCAAAGCGAAATCCGATTCCCCACACAGATTCTATATATTCTTTTCCCTCTTCCTCTCCCAGTTTTCTGCGAAGATTGCTAATATGCTGTTTCAAAGAACTTTCTGTACAATCCAGAGTGTCTTCACTGATTCTGTCCAGAATAACCGATTTTGCCATCGCCTGCCCGGGATTCTGCATAAGAAGCCTTAAAATAGCAAATTCTGTTTTTGTAAGCCTTATCTTTTTGCCGGAAACAGATACCTCATGGGAAAGATAATCCAAAACAAGATTTCCCACTCTTAATTGTTCTCTGTTTCCAGACTCTTTCATCTTCCGAAGCTGTACGGCAATTCTTGCAAGAAGCTCCCGGATTTCAAACGGTTTCGTAAGATAATCACAGGCGCCGTCCATCAAAAGTTTTACTTTATCCTCCAGCCTCGCTTTTGCACTTATTACAATAACGGGAATTCCTCTTATTTTTGAGATTATTTCTTCCCCGGAAAGTCCCGGAAGCATCAGGTCAAGGAGTATCAGATCCGGCGTTTCTTTTTCCAGAAAAAGAAGCGCCTCTGTCCCGGAATAGGCGCGGGAAACACCATATCCCGCTTTTCCCAGAGCCTCCTCAAGCATATCTCCTATATAAACATCATCGTCAATAACGAAAATTTTTCTTTTTTGCCCGCTCATCAGGCATCACTTCTGGAAAAACCGTTTTTCATAAGACAGCTGGAGGTGTAGAGAACTTTATCAAGAAGGTTTGTCGTTTCTTCCTGTATAAAATCAGAAATTTCCTGATTTGCAGCCTCAAAAAATGCCTTCTCATCTTCCGGTTTTTCTTCCATAAATTTCCTGTCGAATTTTTTAATCATTTCAGATGTTTTGCTGCTCACCGCCCCCTGATACCGCTCAATGTGAGAAGCATTTTCTCCAAAATGAGGGTCCGCAAGAGCAGCAATTATTCTGTTCGTCCAGTAAAAATTATCTGTTGTGGGCTTTGTCTGATCCCCTGCCAGATATGCCGGAGTTTTATCAATTCTTGTATAAAACGGAACCATTTCATTAAACACATTACTTCCAAGAGCAATCCACTGAATTGCTTTTAAAGATTCCGGCATATATGGACGAATCTGTACCAGTCCCAGCACATTATTACGGTTCACACCGATTGCTCTATATTTCCCTGCCATCTGACCGCCAAAGCTTTTTCCGTATACATCATACGGCGTTCCCTGATAATGGTTGGAAAGCGCCCACTTTACCTCATCCAGTGTGATTTTTCTTTCTGGTACAAACGCCCAGGGAAGGTCATCGCTCTCCGGAGTGAAATCTGCATTTGGTCCGTCCCATACAAAAGAACGGGGATTAAAATACCGAAGCATTGCCCAGGCGCGAGGCGTATTATAAATATGATCTCCATCGTCATGAGAGCCAAAGGCGTCTCTTGGATTAAATATTTCCTCCGGATTCATACGGCGGTCAAGATGGTTTTCTTCCACAAACGTTTTTAAAGAAGCAGAGCACATATGCTCTTTCTGTTCTCCATAGGCATCCTCAAAATCAAAAAAGTCCATTCCCAGCTGATTTGGCATAACAACATATGTATCGTCCGGCACTTTTTTTGCAATCCAGTTGTGTCCTCCTATTGTCTCAAACCACCAGATTTCAT
>JAUNAX010000140.1:0-1803 GCA_030527365.1 Eubacteriales bacterium
GGAAGATAGAAAAAAGGCAGCCACATGACGGTATGGCTGCCTTTTCATTCTTACTTATAAGCTTATAATTAAAAACGAATAACTAATTATGCAATGCTGTTTACAGCTTTAGTTAAACGGGAAACTTTTCTTGCACAGTTGTTTTTGTGATAAACACCTTTGGAAGTAGCTTTGCTGATTGTAGAGATAGCGTCTTTTAATGCTGCTTCTGCTGCTGCTTTATCCTGGTTTGCTACTGCTGCGTCTACTTTTTTGATGGAAGTTTTAACAGCAGAACGAATGGATTTGTTTCTCTCCGCTTTTGTTCTGTTTACTAAAATTCTTTTCTTTGCAGATTTGATGTTAGCCAATTTTGACACCTCCGATACGTATTTTAATAATGAAAATATTTTCTCCATGAGAACAGACACGGGCGTCCTCACGAAACATGCTTATTTAGCATAGTATAAATTCGTGCAAATGTCAATACATATTTCCACAAAAATTGCAAAAAATATAAGGGAGAGTTGTGAAAGCACGAAGTGCGGAACAATTTGTCAGGCATATTTATTGTGAGAAAAGAGAGGGACAGACCATGCAGACAGGATACAGGATCAGAACAGACCTTGCTCTGGAAACAAAGGAGCGTTTTCAGGAAGAAAATGTGGAAGTGCGGGGTGTGGAGGTTCAGGAACACTATGATAAGGAGAAAGATATTCGTACTACAGTTGTAAAAATCAGAACAGAAAACGGGGCAAAGGCAATGGGGCGTCCGCAGGGAAATTATATCACCATTGAAGCCCCCAATCTTTCTGTTCCAGATGAGGATTATCACAGGGAGGTATCGGAAGAGCTTGCCAGACATCTTGGGAAACTGATTGATCTGAAAAAAGAAAAATCCATTCTTGTGGTGGGGCTGGGAAACCAGAGGATTACGGCGGATTCCCTGGGACCTCTTGTTGTGGAAAATATGCACATGACGCGCCATGTGCTTCAGGAATATGGAAGAATGGGGATTGAAGGAGAACAGCTTCACAGTATCAGCGGAATTGCCCCCGGAGTGATGGCACAGACAGGCATGGAAACGTCGGAGATTATCAGTGGGATTGTGCAGGAGACAAAGCCGGATATTATTATTGCCATTGATGCTCTTGCTGCCAGAAGTACAAAAAGGTTAAGCAGAACCATTCAGATCACAGATACGGGAATCAATCCAGGTTCCGGTGTGGGGAATCACCGTAATGGTCTGACGGAAGAGAGCATGGGAGTAAAGGTAATTGGAATCGGCGTTCCCACTGTGGTAGATGCAGCCACCATTGTTCATGATTCTATGGCGCATCTTTTGGATGCACTTGAGGAGACAGAACAGAAGGAATTTCTGGAGGAAATGATTTCCCCGCATCTCCATGCCATGTTTGTGACGCCGAAAGATGTGGACGAAACCATAAAATATTTAAGCTTTACTATTTCAGAGGGACTGAATATGGCGCTTTGTTCCTGACATAATTTATCTTGTCCCATCATAGGATACCTTTAAAGAGGTGATCGTGTGACAAATTTTCAGAAAGCATTCTGCGTATTTTTAAGCCTGTGCTTCGTAATTGTTCTGGTGTTTCTGCCAGAGCCTTTTTTTCTGAGGGGAAATTTTTACAGGCAGATACCGCTTTATGACTTTCTGGAAAAAGAAGCGTGGAGTGATGCAGTTGAGACGGATGAAGCTACTTCTGAGCTGATTATGGAGAAAAATGCAGAGTACCTTGCACAGAAGGTACAGGAGGAAAACACAGCAGAAGAAAAAGAAGAGGAAGTTCCGGCAGAAACACC
>JAUNAX010000140.1:1903-4863 GCA_030527365.1 Eubacteriales bacterium
TGGCAGATCCAGATTATTTTAAGAGTGAGTTTTTTATTGAAGATAAAAATGTATCAATAAAAGAGAACCTTCTCGATGCGGCGCGCTTTCTGGAAAAAGATATGACATTAAAGCAGGATGCGTCTGCGCCTCAGATATTGATTTACCACAGCCATTCTCAGGAAGCTTTTATTGATTCCAGGGAAGGGAAAGTGGAAGATACTATTGTGGGAGTGGGAGCTTATCTGAAATCCATTCTGGAAGAAAAATACGGGTATCATGTGGTGCACGTCAAAGAGGAGTTTGATATTGCAGGAGGTGTGGAGGACAGAAGCAAGGCTTACGATTATGCAAGGGACTATCTGGAGCCTTTTCTGGAAGAAAATCCGTCTATAGAAGTCATTATTGACCTTCACAGGGACGGAGTTTCAGAGGAACGCCATCTTGTAACGGAGATTAATGGAAAGCCAACGGCACAGATTATGTTTTTTAACGGGGTAAGCCGAACGGCAAGCCAGGGAGACGTGTCGTATCTTCCCAATCCATATATAGAGGATAACCTTGCTTTTTCTTTTCAGCTTGAATATCAGTCTGCTCTTTATTATCCTGATTTTTACAGGGGGATTTACCTTGCAGGGCTTCGGTATAATCTCCATCTCCGCCCAAAATCTATTCTTCTGGAAGCCGGGGCACAGACAAATACGGTGCAAGAGGTAAAAAATGCGATGGAACCTTTTGCAGATATTCTCGACAGGGTGTTAAAAGGGAAGTGACAACAGAGGAGTTTCTGTGATATAATGAGGAGAATCGAACATAGAAACAGAGGAGGACTCCTGGTGATAGAACAGAGTAAAATTCGTAATTTTTGTATTATAGCACATATTGATCATGGAAAGTCCACGCTTGCGGACCGTATTATCCAGAAGACAGGTCTTCTGACAGAAAGAGAGATGCAGTCCCAGGTTCTTGATAACATGGAGCTTGAGAGGGAGAGAGGCATTACCATTAAATCCCAGGCAGTGCGTATTGTGTATAAGGCGCACGATGGAGAAGAGTATATTTTTAACCTCATTGATACCCCCGGACACGTAGACTTTAATTATGAGGTTTCCAGAAGCCTTGCAGCCTGTGACGGCGCAATTCTTGTGGTAGATGCAGCCCAGGGAATTGAGGCGCAGACACTTGCGAACGTATATATGGCGCTTGACCATGATCTGGACGTGGTTCCCGTTATTAATAAGGTAGATCTTCCAAGCGCAGATCCGGAACGTGTTATCAATGAAATCGAGGATGTGATCGGTCTGG
This sequence comes from Eubacteriales bacterium, assembly GCA_030527365.1. Classification (GTDB taxonomy): domain Bacteria; phylum Bacillota; class Clostridia; order Lachnospirales; family Lachnospiraceae; genus Blautia_A. The sequence goes on from JAUNAX010000140.1 coordinate 3,188, forward strand.
AGGCGCAGGACGCTCCTCAGATTTCTGCAAAAACAGGTCTTAACGTGGAGGAGGTTCTGGAGCAGATCGTGACAAAGATCCCGGCTCCGTCAGGGGATATAAACGCGCCTTTAAAAGCCCTGATCTTCGACTCTATATATGATCCTTATAAAGGTGTGATCGTATTTTGTCGTGTAATGGACGGAAGGGTAAAAAAAGGTACGCCGATCCGTATGATGGCAACCGGTTTTACAACAGAGGTTGTTGAAGTTGGATATTTTGGCGCGGGACAGTTTATTCCTTGCGATGAACTGACAGCAGGAATGGTAGGTTATATTACAGCCAGCATTAAAAACGTGCGTGATACCCGCGTGGGTGATACGGTAACGAATAACGCGGAGCCGTGCAGCGAGGCTCTTCCGGGATATAAAAAGGTAAATCCGATGGTTTACTGCGGACTTTATCCGGCAGACGGAGCAAAATATGGAGATTTAAGAGACGCTTTAGAAAAGCTTCAGTTAAACGATGCTTCCCTTTTCTATGAGCCGGAGACTTCTATTGCCCTTGGCTTTGGTTTCCGCTGCGGCTTCCTTGGTCTTCTTCATCTTGAGATTATCCAGGAACGTCTGGAAAGAGAGTATAATCTTGATCTTGTGACAACTGCACCAAGTGTTATTTATAAAGTATATAAAACAAACGGTGAAGTCATTGACCTTACAAACCCTACAAATCTTCCTGACCCGTCAGAGATTGAATATATGGAAGAGCCGATGGTAAATGCGGAAATTATGGTAACGACAGAATTTATCGGCGCGATTATGGATCTTTGCCAGGAAAGAAGAGGCCAGTATATTGGTATGGAATATATGGAAGAGACGCGTGCGCTCTTAAAGTACAAGCTGCCTCTTAATGAGATTATTTATGATTTCTTTGACGCACTGAAATCACGTTCCAGAGGGTATGCTTCTCTTGATTATGAGCTTTGCGGTTATGAAAGAAGTGAACTTGTGAAGCTTGATATTCTTGTAAATAAAGAAGAAGTAGATGCTCTTTCCTTTATTGTCCATGCGGATACTGCCTATGAGAGAGGTAGAAAGATGTGTGAAAAGCTGAAAGAGGAAATTCCGAGACAGCTTTTTGAAATTCCCATTCAGGCAGCAGTGGGAAGCAAGATTATTGCAAGAGAGACTGTAAAAGCCATGAGAAAAGACGTACTTGCCAAATGTTATGGCGGTGACATCAGCCGTAAGAAGAAACTTCTGGAAAAACAGAAGGAAGGTAAGAAACGTATGCGCCAGATTGGAAACGTAGAGATTCCACAGAAGGCGTTTATGAGCGTATTGAAGCTTGATGATAAGTAAGGTTTGCCGGCATAATTCCAGCCGGAGAGCGGAGTTTTTATGAAAAGCAGAAAGAAAAGGCTTCTGGCAGCTTTGGCTTTCAGCTTTCTCTGTATTTTTGCTGCCGGGTGCGGCTGCGGAAAAGAGAAGGACGAGAAAGAGGAAAAGGTTATGGCAATTACCATAACGCCGGAACCTACCCCTACGCCTGCACCGGAGAAAATCAACCCCGATGCAGTAGTAAAAAACGGAAACATAACTATGGTTAATTCATATCTTGCAGAGGAGAAAGCGGAATGAACAGAAAGGATACTTCCTTTGAACTTTATATACATATTCCCTTCTGTGTCCGGAAAT
>JAUNAX010000141.1 GCA_030527365.1 Eubacteriales bacterium
CAAAATGGCGAATACAAACCAAGCAGAGACAGCCAGAAGAAGACGGAACAGTGCCAGGAACGCAGGAGGAGTCTATGTAGAGGGCAATGCGGTAAGAAGGCTTGCAGAAGAACCTGCAAGGAATTATCCGGACAGGCAGAGGCAGGAGGCAGTCAGAAGAGCAAGAGCAGCTCAGAAAAAAACTGCGCGCCCGGAAAGATACAGGGAAGTCAGCCGAGCGACGCAGAAGAACAGGGAGCGTGCAATGGGAATGGGAAAAGGCTATGTGGTATTCATAGCGGCTGTTTCCGCTGCAATTCTTTTTTTCTGCATTCATTATCTTCAGCTCAAGGCGGAAATTACTGCCAGTATGAAGGAAGTCGCAGTTCTGGAATCGGAGCTTACCCAGCTTAAGGAGGATAATGACGCGTATTACAGTCAGGTAACCTCTAATGTTGATCTGGATACTATTCGAAAAATTGCTATTGGACGCCTTGGTATGAGTTATCCGACAAAAGAGCAGGTAATGACATATACGACAGAAGGAAACAGCTATGTAAGGCAGTATCAGGATATTCCGAATACAAATTAGGCAGGTGATTGATTGGCTACCACAGGAAAAAAAAGAAGAAAACCAACCCGAAAAATTAATCTGGTCATGAGAAAAAAGCTGGTGATGCTGTTTTGTGCAGTGTTGCTGGCTTTAGTCGCTTTGGCAGCAAGGATTACTTATATCAATGCAACAAGTGGCAGTAAATACAAAAAACAGGTATTAAGTCAGGCGCAGCAGAGATATGAAAACCGTGTGATTCCTGCGAGGAGAGGAGATATTTATGACAGAAATGGAAATCTTCTTGCTACAAGCAACAAGGTATATAATGTAATTCTGGACTGCAAGGCAGTAAATGAAAAAAAAGCATATACAGAACCGACTGTCCGGGCGCTTGTGGACGTTCTGGGACTGGACGAGAAGGATATACGTTCCCGGCTTTCCGCTGAGGATACAAAAAACAGCCAGTATCAGATTTTGAAAAAACGGATCTCTATGGACGAAAAGAAGGCGTTTGAGGATGCTACAGAGATTCCGGAAGACATAGAAGAAAGCGGGCTGACAAAGGCGGAGATAAAAGAGAGAAGAAATGTAAAGGGCGTATGGTTCGAGGAAGATTATCTGAGAATTTACCCGTTTGAAGAAGCTGCCTGCGATACTATCGGTTTTACGCTTTCAAGAGATGTGGCAGATATAGGTCTGGAAAGCTATTATAACAGTACCCTGATGGGGGTAGATGGAAGACAGTACGGATATTTTAATAACAATGCCGATGTGGAGCAGACGATTATAGAGCCGGTAAATGGCAGAAGTATTGAGACTTCTCTTGATATTGGCGCACAGCAGATCGTGGAGAAATATGTTAATGCGTTCAATGAAAAAATGGGAGGAAAGCACGTTGGAGTCATTGTGGAGAATCCTTCTACCGGAGAGATCATCGCTATGGACGGTGGTGACAGGTATGATCTGAATAAGCCGAGAGACTTGTCCAGAGAATACTCAGAGGAAGAAATCAAGGCAATGAACGATGAGCAGACAGTAGAAGCTTTAAACGGAATATGGAGCAACTACTGTGTGACAGACGCGTTTGAGCCCGGTTCGGTTGTTAAGCCCATTGTAATGGCGGGCGCACTGGAAAAAGGAAAAATTTCCGAGTCAGATACGTTTTTATGCGATGGTCTTGAGGTTTTCGGAGCAAATGCGGAGACGAAAATCAAGTGTGCTGTTTACCCGGACGCTCACGGTACGGAAACACTGGGAGAAGTAATCGCCAATTCCTGTAACGATGGTATGATGCAGATTGGCGCAAAAATGGGAAGCGAGCAGTTTATCAAGGCACAGAGCCTTTTTAATTTCGGAGCAAGAACAGGTATCGATCTTCCAAATGAGGGAACAGGTATTATCCATACGGAAGATACGATGGGAGAGACGGAGCTTGCAACTTCTGCATTCGGACAGGGTTATACCTGTACCATGATACAGGAAATCAATGCTCTTTGCTCTGTTATAAACGGCGGATATTATTATCAGCCCCATCTTGTGACAAAAATTAAAGATGAAAATGGTGGAATTGTAAAAACATTTTCGCCTATTCTTTTAAAACAGACAATTTCTTCTAATATCTCTGCTGATATTAGAAGTTATATGGAATTGAGTGTAAAAGAGGGTACCAGCCATTATTCCAAGGTGCAGGGCTACAGCTCAGGTGGAAAAACTGGTACAGCGGAGAAATTCCCCCGTGGAAATGGAAAATATCTCGTTTCCTTTATCGGTTTTGCACCTGTAGCGGAACCGGAGGTTGTGATTTATGTTGTTGTAGATGAGCCAAATACAGAAGATCAGGCAACCAGCCGTTATCCACAGTATATTGCACAGGGAATCATGTCAGAGCTGCTTCCGTATCTGAATATTGCGCCGGACGAAATTACAGACGGAACTGTTCCGCAGACAGAGCTGTGGGAAGGATTTGCCGGCTATCTGAAGAATCCGGCTGGAGGCAAGGTAGACGAAAACGGAAATCTCATAGACGATAAGGGAAATCTCGTTGACTGGGACGGAAACCGCATTGATGAAAACGGCTACCTCCTCAATGAGGATGGCAGCTATCAGGTAAATGAAAACGGAGAATATATAAAATCTGAAAATCTGGGAAGTTACGGCAATACAGGAGGAGAAGAACTGCAGGACGGAGTGTCCAATGTGGAAGCTCCCGGACCTCTTGAAGACGATTCCGATCCAATAGAGGGAAATGATATGGAAAGCGAAGGTCTTACAAACGAGGAAGCAGGACTGGAATAAATGAATACCCCGACAGAGAGAAGTCATATATTGAAATGACAATCTCTGCCGGGGTTTTGTTTTATGAAAAGAAACAGGACATTCCACAGAAAAAAAGTGTGGCTTGTGTTTTTTATCTGCTTTTTTATTATGGCAGGACTGATCGGAAGACTTGTGTATCTGATGGGATTCCGCTCAGATTACTATTATGAAAAAGCACAGGAGCTTCACGAGAGAGAAAGAGATATAAAAGCTGCAAGAGGACGGATACTGGACGCAAAAGGGAAGGTGCTGGCAGATAACAGGACAGTCTGCACGGTTTCTGTTATACATAGTCAGATAAAAGAACCGGAAAAGGTAATTTCCGTACTTGCTAAGGAACTGGAAATGAAGGAGGAGACAATTAGAAAACGTGTAGAAAAAGTTTCTTCTATTGAGAGAATCAAAACAAATGTGGAAAAGGAGACAGGAGATGCCATTCGGGAGTACGGGCTTTCCGGCGTAAAGGTTGATGAAGATTATAAGCGATATTATCCGTATGGTTCTCTTGCCTCAAAGGTATTGGGCTTTACGGGAGGAGACAATCAGGGAATTATAGGGCTTGAGGTAAAATACGAGGAGGTTTTAAAAGGAGAGGCAGGGAAAATCCTGACTACAACAGATGCAAGAGGAGTGGAGCTGGAACGTCTTGGGGAGAACCGAGAAGATCCGGTTTCAGGAAATGATCTTCAGATCAGCCTTGATGCCAGCATACAGGAATATGTTCAGCAGGCAGCCCTAAAGGTAATGGAGGAAAAACAGGCGGAGCGCGTTTCCATTTTGCTTATGAATCCGCAAAACGGTGAGATTTATGCCTGTGTTAATGTGCCGGAATTTGATTTAAACAATCCGTTTGTACTTAATACAGGGCAGGATACGTCCGGGATTTCGGAGAAAAAGAAACAGGATCTATTGAATCAGATGTGGAGAAATCCCTGTTTGAACGATACATACGAGCCGGGTTCTACCTTTAAAATCATTACCATGTCCGCTGGTCTTGAGGAAGGCGTGGTATCTGTAAACGACCATTTTTTCTGTCCGGGCTATAAAATAGTGGAGGACAGAAGGATACGGTGTGCCAGAAGGACAGGACACGGAGCCGAGACTTTTGTGCAGGGCGCACAGAACTCCTGTAACCCTGTTTTTATAGAGGTAGGGCTTCGTCTTGGAGTGGAGAATTATTATAAATATTTCAAGCAGTTTGGACTGATGGAAAAAACAGGGGTGGATCTTCCGGGAGAGGCAGGAACAATCATGCACAAAATGGAAAATATGGGTGAGGTAGAGCTTGCCACTGTTGCGTTCGGGCAGTCTTTTCAGATTACACCTATTCAGCTTGCTGCAACTGTGAGCGGGCTTATTAACGGAGGAAACAGAGTAACGCCCCATTTTGGAGTGACTGTGAGGAGCAGCGATGGCACAAAGGCACAGAAAATCGAATATCCGCCCCAAAAAAGAATCGTATCACAGGAAACCTCAGAAACAGTGCGGGCAATCCTGGAAACAGTTGTCTCAGAAGGCTCCGGAAAAAATGCAAAGATAGAGGGCTATTCTATAGGAGGGAAAACTGCTACCTCCCAGACGCTTCCAAGAAGCGCAAATCGTTATATCTCTTCTTTTCTCGGTTTTGCTCCTGCAGAAAACCCTCAGATATTGGGGATTTGTATCATTCATAATCCTCAGGGGATTTATTACGGAGGAACCATAGCCGCACCTGTTATACGAAGCATTTTTGAAAATGTGCTGCCCTATATGGGAATTGAAAAAAACGGGACAGAAGAGGAGGAGAACACAGCCAAAGAGGGTTGATAAATAAGCAAAAAAGCCTTATACTAGAAAGTGTTTTAAACGCAATAAAAATAAAAAACGAAAGAATTAAATGAGGTGTGAGAATGGAGTTTGATGTTATACTTCCTGTGCTGATTGCCTTTGCTGTCAGCGTTGTGCTGGGTCCTGTTGTGATTCCTTTTCTCAGAAGGCTGAAAATGG
>JAUNAX010000142.1 GCA_030527365.1 Eubacteriales bacterium
AATTGACAGAAGAGCAGGAAATTCGTATAATTTCAGAAGAACTACTTTTGGGAGGAAGTTATGAGACAGAGAAATCTGACGGAAGGAAACATTACGAAGAACCTGCTCTTTTTTGCGTTTCCAATGATGGCGGGAAACCTTCTGCAGCAGTGTTACAATATTGCAGATACTCTGATTGTGAGCCGTTTTCTGGGGGCGAATGCTCTTGCGGCAGTGGGTTCGTCCTATACGCTTATGACGTTTCTTACCTCTATTCTGCTTGGTATGTGTATGGGGAGCGGCGCTGCTTTTTCTATCTGGTACGGACAGAAGGATATGAAACGGCTGAAGGAGGGAATGGTACACGCCTTCGGGCTGATCGCAGCAGTGACTATTGTGCTGAATGTCCTTGTATTTGCAGGGCTTCCTCTGATTTTAAGACTTTTACAGGTTCCGGCAGAGGTAAGCCCCTATATGGAAGAATACCTGAAAATTATTTTTGTGGGAATCAGCGCTGCTTTTTTATATAATTATTATGCGGCGCTTCTTCGGGCAATCGGAAATTCTGTGGTACCCCTTGTTTTTCTTGGTGTGTCGGCAGTTCTGAACATTATCCTTGACTTTCTTTTTGTGTTCACGTTTCAGAGAGGCGTGGGAGGAGCGGCAGAGGCGACAGTTATCGCACAGTTTGTGTCGGGGATTGGAATTGCTTTTTATACACAGAAACATTTTCCGGAGCTTCGAGTGTCTTTGAAAGAGGTTCAGTTTAAAGGGAAAATGCTGAATGAAATCGCCGGTTTTTCTTTTCTTACCTGTATGCAGCAGTCGATTATGAATTTTGGGATTTTGATGGTGCAGGGGCTTGTAAACAGTTTTGGACCGGTTGTAATGGCTGCGTTTGCGGCAGCAGTAAAAATTGATTCTTTTGCCTATATGCCGGTGCAGGATTTTGGAAATGCGTTTTCTACATTCATTGCCCAGAATTACGGCGCAAAGAAATTTGAGAGAATCCAGAAAGGAATAAAAAGTGCAGTTATGACTTCCGTGCTTTTCTGTGCGGTGATCAGCGGCGCAGTTTTTATTTTTGCAGAACCGCTTATGAAAATTTTTGTGAGCGGGGCGGAAAAAGAGATTATTTCTGTAGGAGTGGAATATCTCCGTATAGAAGGGAGCTTTTATTTTGGAATCGGAATCCTTTTCCTTCTCTACGGACTTTACAGGGCAGTGAAGCTTCCGGGAATGTCAGTTGTGCTTACGATTCTTTCTCTTGGAACGAGAGTTGCCCTTGCTTATGGACTGTCTGCGATTCCCATGATAGGGGTCAGAGGAATCTGGGCGGCAGTTCCCATTGGATGGATTCTTGCAGATGCAGTAGGAGTGATTTATTACATAAAAAACAAAGGTAAAATTGAGAAGGCTCTTGGAGGAAAAACATGCTGACAGAAGAGGAACGTTTTATGAAAGAGGCAATCCGTCAGGCGAAAAAGGCGGAGACTCTGGAAGAAGTGCCGATAGGCTGTGTGATCGTAAATGACGGAAAAATTATTGCAAGAGGTTATAACAGGAGAAATACAGACAAAAATACTCTGTCCCATGCAGAGCTGAACGCAATCAGAAAGGCGAGCAAAAAGCTTGGAGACTGGAGACTTGAGGGCTGTACTATGTATGTGACACTGGAGCCGTGCCAGATGTGTGCAGGCGCCCTTGTACAGTCGAGGATCGACAAGGTGGTAATTGGAAGCATGAATCCGAAGGCGGGCTGCGCAGGCTCCGTGATCAATATTCTTGAAATGGAAGGCTTTAACCACAAAGTAAAGGTAGTGCGAGGCGTTCTTGAGGAGGAATGCTCCACTATGCTTTCCGCTTTTTTTAAAAAGCTGCGGGAAAAGAAAAAACAGGCAAAAGAAGCAAAAAAGCAGCAGAGAGAAATGCAGATTTGCGAAAATGGAAATGATGTAGTATGATAGCAGAAATAAAACACAGGGAGGTATTATCATGGAATTAGAAGTGTTAAGAAAAGATATGGTAGCTGCAATGAAAGCAAAGGACAAGGTGACAAAAGAAGCAGTTTCTTCTCTTATTGCAGCAGTAAAAAAGGCTGCCATTGACGAAGGCTGCCGTGATGACATTGCGCCGGAGCTTGTGGATCGCATTATTTTAAAAGAATTGAAGACGGTGAAAGAGCAGATTGACACATGCCCGGAAAGCCGCCAGGATCTTCGCGATGAGTACCAGGCACGTTACGATGTAATTGCAAAATACGCGCCAAAGCAGATGAGCGCAGAGGAAATCAAGGCAGTTCTTGAGGAAAAATTCGCAGACGTTCTTGCCACAAAAAATAAAGGTCAGATTATGAAAACCGTTATGGGCGAGTTAAAAGGAAAAGCAGACGGCAAAGTGATAAATCAGGTTGTGGCAGAATATTGTAAATAATACGAAATAAATAAAAAGGCTGGGCATTTCATTGATATGTTCCAGCTTTTTTTAAAATAAGTCTTGACAAATATAGTACGTTTCCGTATAATGAACATTGTTCAAGTTGAGGTGAGTGGATGAATAAAACTGTAACATCAAAAGAAGAAATTTTAAGAACCAGTCGGAAATTAATTCAACAACAGGGATGCGCTGCTGTTAATATACGTTCTGTTGCGGCAGCTTGCGGAGTATCAGTTGGCTCTATCTATAATTATTTTGATTCCAAAGCTGCATTAATAGAAGCGGCGGTAGAGAGCATCTGGTTTGAAATTTTTCATCGTCAGGACGATGAAGAGGTATTTCAGGATACAATAGCCTGCATTACCTGGATGTATGAGAGAATGGAGTATGGACGGAAACAGTATCCGGGTTTCTTTGTTCTGCATTCACTTGGATTTATGCAGGAAGATAGACCGGATGGAAAACGACGAATGAAGCAGGCATGGCAGCATATTTTAGATGGTTTGTGTTTTGTGCTGAGGAGAGATAATAAGATTCGTCAGAATGCTTTTACAGAACAGTTCACAGTAGAACAGTTTGCAGATGTACTGTTTTCTTTAATGCTTTCAGCTTTATTCCGCCAGGATTATAATGTGGAGGCCGTGCTGGAAGTTATCCGCAGAACTATATATTAAAATTTCCACATAAGTGTGGGAATTTTTTATCCTGGAAACTGAACAATGTTCATAAAAGGAGGTAAATAAATATGATGAAAGTAAAACGAAATACATTGTTGCTTATCGCCTGTTTTGTATGGGGCATAGCGGGATTTAATATACTTCGTATTGGAGTTATGGCATACCCGGCTTACTACAGTATATTGAATTTTTTGTTGTCTATATTGGTATTTGCTGTTTTTCAAAAATTTGTTTTTGGAAAATTAGTAAAAAAGCATACCGCCAGAATTAATTCCTATCAGGAAGAACGACACTTCTTTTTGAAATTTTTTGATAAAAAGGCATTTATTATTATGGCAGTGATGATGACAGGCGGAATTGCCCTGAGGGCAAGCGAGCTGGCTCCGGAGCGCTTTATTGCAGTATTCTATACTGGGCTGGGAGCTTCTCTTCTGCTGGCGGGATTGTTATTTGGCTGTAATTATGGCAAAGCGGTTCTGGCGCATGATTCAGCTCAAAATAAAATGAAAAATAAAGGAGAATAAATTATGCAGGCTATTGTAGAAACTTTGTTTGACGCGGTTTATTTGATTTCCGTGATTACTATTGGAATATTGATGATTCGTGGCAGTAAGGGAAATCGTCAGTTCCGGCTGTTTGGTCTTATGGCAGTTGTACTGGGAGCGGGAGATGCGTTCCACCTTGTTCCACGTGCGCTGGCTCTCTGTACCACAGGACTGGAAAATTATACGGTTCCGTTGGGAATTGGAAAGTGGATTACTTCCGTTACCATGACGGTTTTCTATGTACTGCTTTACTATGTATGGCGTCAGCGTTATCAGATCAGAGGAAAAAACGGTATCACTGCTGCGGTATATATTCTGGCAGGGTTGAGAGTGATTCTCTGTATGATGCCGCAGAATCAGTGGTTGAGTGCAGAAGCGCCTCTTTCCTGGGGAATTTACCGTAATATTCCTTTTGCTCTTCTGGGGCTGCTGGTAATTGTTTTATTCTATCGCAGTGCAAAGGAGCATAAAGACAAGGCATTTCGGTGGATGTGGCTTACGATCGTGCTGAGTTTTGGATTCTATATTCCGGTGGTACTGTGGGCAGATGCGATTCCTATGATCGGAATGCTTATGATTCCCAAGACCTGCGCCTATGTGTGGACTGTGTTAATTGGATATTTTGCCATGAAACAGGAGTGCAGATAAGAGAAAGTTGAAAGAGTTTTTCGCAAATGATTGACAAATCCCCGGAAACCATCTATAATTAAATTCCGCGCAGCCGGGGAGTTAGCGGTGCCCTGTACCTGCAATCCGCTACAGCAGGGGTGATGCCAATCTGAGGACTGTATCCTGCAGAGCTGCCCTTTATAAGTGGCGTTGACGTTTGGGTCTTACGCAACAGGAACCTGTGAACCGTGTCAGGGCAGGAATGCAGCAGCACTAAGCAGGAGCTCTTGTGTGCCGTGAGGGTGCCTGAGCCGAGTTAACTGTAGAGGTAACGTCTGTGGGACCATTTCGAAGTGCGGCGCGCGTAAAAAAAGTAATCGAACCAGAGTATATCCGAAAGGAGAACTCTGGTTATTTTTGTTGTAGAAAGCGACAAATTGTTATATAATAACCATTAAGAATTGCGATTGTGCAGACAGGAAGCACAGAATGGAGGTTATTATGATTAAAAGAATCGGTATGCTGACAAGCGGCGG
>JAUNAX010000014.1 GCA_030527365.1 Eubacteriales bacterium
CCAACTTACTTTTTTCACGGGATTTAACAGAAATTTTCCATTCTTCCAGAAGAATCTCCGGACAGTAAGCAATCCCTGCTCCGTCATAAATAAGCTTGTGACACCCTCTGCTTAAGGCATCGTTTACAGCTCCCGGAACAGCGTAAACTGTCTTTCCCTGCTCCAGAGCGCAGCCTGCTGTAATAAGAGAGCCGCTCTTTTCCTTCGCCTCCACAACGAGTACCACATCGGAAAGTCCACTTATAATACGGTTTCTTGCAGGAAAAAAATAATTTCTGGGAGCTGTTCCCGGAGGATACTCGCTGATGATCCCTCCTCCGTTTCTTAAAATCCTGTCGTACAGGTGTTTATTTGCCGCAGGATAACAGACATCCGCCCCGCTTCCCAAAACTGCAAAGGTGGGCGTATTTCCCTCAAGCGCCCCTTTATGCCCTTCTGAATCAATCCCAATGGCAAGACCGCTCACCACCTGAACGCCTGCCCTGCTCACAAATTTCCCATAGGAAAAACTTTGGATCCTTCCATAGGGACTGCACATTCTCGCGCCAACAATAGCTATAGACGGCGTTTCATCGTCAGGAAGTCTTCCATAGAAATAGAGCTTCTCCGGCATTCCCGAAAGTTCCATAAGACGCCTGGGATACCCTGGTTCCCCTTTTTTTACGCAATACATCTTATTTTTTATTTCTTCCATATAGAAGTCCTCCTTCTTAATTCCAGTATTTTTTATCAAAAGCCCGGCAGGAAAGCGCCTCTCCAATGTGAGAGGAATCAATTTTTTCCTTTCCGTCCAGGTCTGCTATGGTTCTTGCTGTTCGAAGCACCTTATGGTAGGAGCGGGCGCTGAATTTCATTTTTTCGAATGCCATTCCAAGAAGCCTCTCCCCATCTTTTGTACAGGAGCAATATTTTTTGATCTGTTTCCCGGTCAGTTCTCCGTTAAAGCGGATCCCTTCTTTTTTATATCGGTCTTTTTGTATATCCCGCGCTGCTTCCACACGAGCCTTCATTTCAAAAGAGCCCTCTCCTTTCTCCTGTTCCGTCATCTGTGAAAAGGTAACAGCCGGAATATCCGTACAAATATCAATTCGGTCAAGAAGAGGACGGCTGATTTTTCCAAGGTAATGGCTGACCTGACCTTCTGTGCAGATACACCGGTTCATATCCGGATAATATCCACAGGGACAGGGATTCATAGCTGCCACAAGCATAAAATTTGCCGGAAAACGGTACGTTCCGGAAGCTCTTGATAAAACAATCTCTCTATCTTCAAGAGGCTGGCGCAGAGCCTCCAGCGCAGCCCTTGAAAACTCCGGAAATTCATCGAGAAATAAAATGCCTCTGTGAGAAAGGGTAATTTCTCCTGGTCCCGGATTTCTTCCCCCTCCTGTGAGAGCCTGGGGCGGACTTGTGTGGTGGGGATTTCGAAAGGGACGCTTTAAAATCAGGGGGGCTTCTTCTGATAAAAGCCCTGCAATGCTGTAAATCTTTGTAAGCTCCATTGCCTCTTCTTCTGTAATATCCGGCATAATTGTGGGAATCCTTCTTGCAAGCATAGTTTTCCCGGCTCCCGGAGGTCCTATAAGAAGAATATTGTGAAATCCTGCTGCCGCGATTTCCGCTGCTCTTTTTGCCCCTTCCTGTCCCTGTATTTCTTTAAAATCTACCGTTTCTGTATCGGTTAGCCTTTTTGTTTCCTCCTGTCCGGCAAAATGTTTTTCCGGATTTTGAAGAAAAAGCAGCATTTCTTTTAAGGTACGGACTCCCATAACATTTATGTTTTTTACAAGAAGCCCCTCCTTTAAATTCCCAAAGGGAATAACGCAGAAGCGAAGCCCCGTCTCCCCCGCATGGATTACTCTTGGCAAAATCCCGGAAACCGGGTGGATCTCTCCATTTAAACTTACCTCTCCCACCATCATCACATCTTTTAAAAGCTCCGGCTTTAACATACCAGAAGCTGCCAGAACTGCTGCTGCAACCGGAAGGTCAAAACCTGCCCCTTCTTTTTTAATATCTGCCGGAACAAAATTTACAGTTATCCGCCTTGGTGGAAGAGCCACTCCGCTGTTTTTCAAAGCAGTACGCACCCTTTCCTGAGCCTCTTTTACCTGCGCGGACGCATATCCAACCATAGAAAAAGAAGGTAAGCCATTGCTTACATCTGCCTCTACCTGGATAGGACAGACCTCCATTCCGAAAATAGCTGCCGACAACACACTTGCAAACATATTTCTCCTTTCCTCAGATGCTGCCCGACATCAGCCTGATATATATAACAAAATAAAATGTGGAAAACAGACAGGAACCTGCCTGAGCGAAAAAAATTGAAATTTGATTTTAGTATAGTCCATTTTGCTCTGTATTGCAATAGTGCAAATCGTTCTGTTTTATACTTTTCGGAGAAAGAGGTGAAAACATGAAATTTCAGCGTATTCAGGATATGCGTACAGACGCAGATCTGTCCCAGAAGGAGCTGAGTCAAATTCTCCATATCAGCCAGCGTTCTTACTCTCATTACGAAACCGGCTCCCGCAATATTCCAATAGAAATGCTTATCCGGCTTGCAAACTATTATGATACAAGCATTGATTATCTTGTAGGAAGAACCGATGTAAAAAAAGCGTCCCCAAAAACGAAAAAAGAAAATCCCGGGCTTTGAATCCGGGATTTTCTCATTTATTTATCTTCTTCTATTTGCCTTCGTTTCTCTTTTTCTCTTCCCACTGGGCGATTTTACTCACATTTGCACTTTCATATTCATTGAAAATCTGATCCTGCTTTGCGTCAAACTCTTCCGGAGAAATCGTTCCCTGATACCAGGATTTGCCATTGAAATAATCGGCAATCCGCTCAGTGACAAATATTCTTCCATGTCTTGCATAAATTTCATTTTTTGCAAGCTCCAGCTCTTTTGAAGAGTATTGGGAAACCTCTTCGTCTGTGAGATAACGGGTATTGCTTTCAGGGAAAATATAATCCCCTTCTGTTCCTTCCGGTTTCTTCTCCGGTTCTTCTGGAACAGGCGTTGCAGTCGGCTCCGGTTTTGGCGCTTCCTTTTTCTCCCTTGTAAAAAGTCCGCTTATCTCAGGACTTACAGCTGCCCCTTCTGCTCTCGCCTCTGTCCGGATATTTACATATAAGTTTCCTCCGTCAAAGGTAAGGCTTCCTGACGCACTGCTTCCAAAGGAATCGCTGAAGGAAAAAGTCGCTGCGTTTCCTGCTACTTCTGCTGTCACGTCCGCTTCACATACATGAGCGCCGTCCGCTCTGTTTGCCTGACTGAAAGAAAAGGAAACGCTTTTATTATTAATATTATAAATATTAAGACTTACCAGCCCATCAGCACTGTACCACATATCCCAGTAATCGTCCGGATTAAAGGTTGCTCTCATGGTAATCACCGGCGTGGGTGTGGGCGTTGCAGTCGGTTCCGGAGTAGGGGTTGCAGTAGCTACAGGAGTTGGCGTTGCCTTTGGCACTTTTTTTAAAATCTCCAGCATTTCCTGCTTTTCTTTTTCTGCTACTATATGTTTTTTATAACCGCTTATAGCAACTGCTGATATTCCCAGTATAAGAAACAGGGCTATTGATATTATAAGAAGTACTTTTAATCTCTCTTTTTTTCTTTTCATACGTCATCACCTCTGTTTTCATTATACTGGTCTGGTTCTTATTTTCTGTAATTATTCCTTTCCGCTCCAGCAGTATGTACACAATTTACACGGTTCAATATCAATGGATTTTACAAGGTCGTCAAGACGATGATATTTCAGAGAAGTAAAGTTTAATTCTTTGCGAATGTCCTCCAGCATCTCCTTATAATTGGTGGAATCAGGATTTGCATAATCTGCCAGAGTTTTGGCATCTACATTTTCTCCCTCTCTCTTTAAAATCGTTCTTCTTGTAATCAAATCCAGATCCGATTTGGAGCGTGAAAAATTCAGGTACTTACAACCGAAAAGAAGAGGCGGACATGCCGGACGGATATGCACCTCTTTTGCACCGTTGCTGTAAAGAAACTCTGATGTCTCGCGAAGCTGTGTTCCACGCACAATGGAATCATCGATCATAAGAAGGCTCTTATCTTTAATGAGGCGATGAACAGGTATCAGCTTCATTTTTGCGATCAGACTTCTCTGGCTCTGCTGCGTCGGCATAAAGGAACGCGGCCAGGTCGGCGTATATTTAATAAACGGGCGGGCAAACTGAACACCGGAACGATTTGCATATCCAATAGCATGGGCGATACCGGAATCCGGAACACCAGCCACAATATCAGGATTTACTTCTCCCATATCTCTCTGTGCCAGTATGTCACCACATTTGTAGCGCATTGTCTCTACATTTACGCCCTCATATGTAGAGGTTGGGTATCCATAGTATACCCATAAGAAAGAACAAATACGCATTTTCTCTCCCGGTTTCTGAAGAGTTTCCACACCTTCCGGTGTCACTGCCACAATTTCTCCCGGTCCAAGTTCTTTTACGTCCTCATATCCGAGATTTATATATGCAAAACTTTCAAAAGACACACAGCAGGCATCTTCCTTCTGTCCGATAATAAGCGGTGTTCTTCCAAGCTTATCTCTCGCCGCGATCAGTCCCTTTGGCGTAAGGATCAGCATGGTCATGGAGCCTTCGATCATATCCTGCGCATAACGGATTCCCTCGATCATATTTCCTTTCTGGTTGATCAGAGATGCCACCATCTCTGTTGGATTTACACTTCCTCCGCTCATTTCCAGGAAATGTGTGCTGCCATTTTTAAAAGAATGTGCAACCAGCTCGTCCATATTGTTGATTTTTCCAACTGTCGTAATGGCAAAATTTCCCAGATGAGAACGAACAAGAAGCGGCTGAGGTTCATTGTCTGAAATACAGCCAATTCCCAGATTTCCTTCAAGTTCCGCAACATCTTTGTCAAATTTTGTACGGAAGGGAGAGTTCTCAATGTTGTGAATGGCGCGGTCAAAGCCTTTTTTTTCATCGTAAACCGCCATTCCACCCCTTCTTGTACCAAGATGAGAATGATAATCAATACCAAAAAACAAATCCAGAACGCAACTGGATTTTGAAGCTACTCCAAAAATTCCACCCATTTTTTTGTCTCCTTTTTTGTGTTTCCTCCCTTTTGGAGGGTGATAATCATACGGTACAATTATATAGAACACAATTTAATAAGTAAAGACATTTTTCACTTTTTCTTTTATAATACCTTTTCTGTACGCCTCAAGAAGTGCTTTCAGCTCTTCAATTCTTACTTTTAATGCTTTTCCTGTGTCCGTATCTCCCACAAGCTGTCTCTGGGACGTATAACGCACTGCCACCCGGTTTGACACAATATCACTTTCCTTTGAAACTGCCTCCTCAGCAGAAGAAAACGGCTCATGGGCACAAAGCATCAGTCCGTAGGAATTATAAATCAGGGTATAACCTGCAATTCCTGTTACTTTTCTGTAGGCTTCGGAAAATCCGCCGTCTATTACAATGACGCGTCCCTCACATTTTACAGGACTTTCTCCCTCGCTCTGGTGAACAGGAACGTGTCCGTTGATAATATGCCCTCTCTCTGGGTCAAGCCCAAACTCACGAAGCATATTTCCCACAACCTCCGGATTTTCCAGAAGGCGGTAGTAGGCGTTTTTCTTCTCTTTTTTCGCCTCTTTATCCGCAATAAAATATCCCTCGAAAGTTGCCATCTTATCTTTTCCGAAAAGCGGAGAATTGGGAGCCGCCCAAATATACCAGAGAATATCCCTGCTTTTTTGAAGCTCTCCTTCCTCAAGAGAGTAAAAAGCTCTTCTCACATAGGCTTCCAGTACATCATACAGCTGCTTTCCCTTATATGTTTCTCCGTAAACCTCCACTTCTTTCAGACTTCCATCCTCATTTAGAGGAATACTTCCGTGAAACAGAAGGTTTCCATTATAGACCTTATATAAGCCGCCTTTATCAAGAAGAAGGCGCACATGCTCCTGAAGCCTTGTACAGTTTCGAAACGCCCATTCCATACGCTCCATAACCTCCAGTTCTCCTTCTGTGAGAACATAAGGTTCTTTGGGATCAACTGTAGGGAATACGTTGTCACGAAGAGGGTATACCGTCCCGTCTGCCATAGTAATTTCCCCCTTATCGTAATCAATCCTGTGGAGCAGACATCTGTCCTCCATGCGATACCCCGGATTTCTCATAAGAAGCTGACCTTCCAGCTTAAACTGCATAATGGAAATCGCCTTGTGCATTTTTCGTCCCAATTCTTTTTCCAGGGAGCTATATCCGTCCTCATCTCCCTTTACCGGGAAAAACTGACAGGAATCGTCTTTATATGCCTCCATTGCAAAGGTGGCAAGAGGCATCATATTAATTCCATATCCGTCCTCCAGAATATCAAGATTTCCATAGCGAAGGCTGTTTCGAATCACTGTGGCAATGCAGGCTCTCTCTCCTGCTGCCGCTCCCATCCACACAACATCGTGATTTCCCCACTGAATGTCAAGAGAATGGTATTCCATAAGCCGGTCCATAATAAAATGGGGACCTGGTCCTCTATCGTAAATATCTCCCAAAATATGAAGATGATCCACAACAAGACGCTGGATCAGTTCTGCCAGGGCAATGATAAAGTTTTCTGCCCTGCCAATCTGAATAATGGTATTTACAATGGAATCATAATACGCTTCTTTGTCAAGAACTTCCACCTTCTCTGTAATCAGCTCTTCAATCACATAAGCGTAATCCGGAGGAAGGGCTTTTCGAACCTTGGAGCGCGTATACTTGGAAGCCGTTGTTTTACAGATTTCAATGAGGCGGTACAGGGTAATCTTATACCAGTTTTCCATATCCTCCTCTGTCTTTTTTACAAGGGCTATCTTTTCTTTCGGATAATAAATAAGTGTGGCTATAGCCTTCTTATCCTGATTGCTTAAGGTGTGTCCAAATACATCGTCTATTTTTTTCCGCACAGCGCCGGAGCCGTTTCGAAGCACATGGGAAAACGCCTCATATTCCCCGTGAATATCCGAGAGAAAATGCTCCGTTCCTTTTGGCAGATTTAAAATTGACTGAAGATTGATGATTTCTGTAGAAGCCTTTCCAATACTTGGATACAGCTCTGCCAGACGTTCTAAATACCGCAGTTCTTCTTTCATAAGTCCTCCTGTTAGCCTGTAAAATCAAAAAGTGACATCTGATTCGACTGTGGAATATCTCCAAACAAATGCAGATCGTCCATTAAATCAATGACAGTTTTACTTACCTTTGTCCTGTCGCGGAAGTCGTCCTTTGACAGGAATTTTCCCTGCTTTGCAGCCTCCACAACTGCGTCTGCCGCCTTGTCTCCAAGACCGTCAATGGTATCCAGAGAGGGCATCAGCTTTCCGTCAATAATCTGGAAACGATGCGCCTTTGCCGTATATAAATCAATGGGAAGAAACTCAAAGCCACGGGCATACATTTCCTGTACAATACGCATATCTTTTAAAGTATCCTGCTCTTTTTTTGACGCGTCATCTCCCTTTTTGCGGATTTCTTCCATATAAAATTCCAGTCTGTCCTTTCCCATGCACATAAGCTCATAGGAAAAGGCAGTGGCACGTATACTAAAGTAAGAGGCATAATACGCAAGTGGCTGGAACACTTTGTACCAGGCAATACGGTACGCCATCATAACGTAAGCTGCCGCATGAGCCTTCGGGAACATATACTTAATGAGCTTACAGGACCAGATGTACCAGTCCGGAACATCATGCTCCTTCATGGTTTCTATCCACTCATCACGAAGGCCTTTTCCCTTACGGACACTTTCCATGATGGTAAAGGCAAGACCGCTCTCCACTCCTTTTCCAATGAGATAAATCATAATATCATCTCGTGTACAGATAGCTGTGGAAATGGTCGCTTTTCCCTCCTGAATTAAAACCTGGGCATTTCCAAGCCATACGTCCGTTCCGTGTGAAAGCCCGGCGATGCGGACAAGATCTGAAAAATATTTCGGCTTTGTATCAATTAACATCTGCATGGCAAAATCAGTTCCAAACTCTGGGATTCCAAGGCAGCCAAGCTTACAGCCTCCAATATCCTCCGGCGAAATTCCAAGTGCTTTCGTGCTGGCAAACAAAGACATCACTTCCTTCTGATCAAGAGGAACCGTCCTTGCACTGATGCCAGTCAGATCTTCCAGCATTCGGATCATGGTAGGATCATCGTGTCCCAGTATATCGAGTTTTAACAAATTGCCGTCTATGGAGTGGTAATCAAAATGGGTGGTAATAATATCACTGTTTACATCATTTGCCGGATGCTGGACAGGGGTAAATTTCTCAATTTCCTCTCCTTTTGGAAGAACGATAATTCCTCCCGGATGCTGTCCTGTAGTACGGCGCACTCCCGTACAGCCCTGGACGATTCGGTTAATCTCACAGTAGCGTTTATGAACGCCCCGCTCCTCAAAATAATTCTTCACATAACCAAAGGCTGTCTTCTCCGCCAGCGTACCGATGGTACCTGCCTTGAAGGTCTGCCCTTTTCCGAAAATAACTTCTGTATAGCGATGTGCATTTCCCTGATATTCTCCGGAAAAGTTAAGGTCAATATCCGGCTCCTTATCTCCTTTAAAACCAAGGAAGGTTTCAAATGGAATATCGAATCCTTCTTTATACAGTTTTTCTCCGCATACCGGACAGATTTTATCCGGCATATCGCAGCCTGCCATTCCGGCATATTTTTTTACTTCCGGTGTGTCAAATTCGCTGTATTTGCACTTCGGACAGATATAATGGGGCGGAAGTGGATTTACCTCTGTAATTCCCGACATGGTCGCTGCAAAGGACGAACCAACAGAACCACGGGAGCCCACAAGATAACCGTCCTCATTTGACTTCCACACAAGTTTCTGGGCAATGATATACATTACGGCATATCCGTTTGAAATAATGGAATTCAATTCCCTCTCCAGTCTGTCCTCTACAATCTTCGGGAGCGGATCTCCGTAAATTTCATGCGCTTTATCGTAACATATATTTCTTAAATCCTGGTCTGAATTTTCAATAACAGGCGGGAATTTATCCGGGTGAATGGGGGAAATCTTCTCAATCATATCTGCGATTTTATTTGTATTTGTAATGACGACTTCCTCTGCCTTTTCACTTCCAAGATACGAAAATTCCTCCAGCATTTCCTCTGTTGTCCGAAGATAAAGAGGAGCCTGATTGTCCGCATCGGAAAAACCGTTTCCAGCCATAATGATCCTTCTGTACACCTCATCCTGGGGATCCATGAAATGTACGTCACAGGTAGCTACAACCGGTTTTTTAAACTGCTCTCCAAGCTTTACAATATTTCTATTTATCTCTTTTAAGTCTTCCTCGGAATGCACCATGTCGTTTCTCTCATCCGCAATCATAAACTGGTTGTTTCCAAGGGGCTGAATTTCCAGATAATCATAAAAATTTACAAGTCTTGCAATTTCCTGTTCCGGCGCATTTCGAAGAATTGCCTGATAAAGCTCACCCGCCTCGCAGGCGCTTCCAATAATCAGTCCTTCTCTGTACTTCTCAAATACGCTTTTCGGTACACGCGGTCGTCTGTGGTAATATTTCAGATGAGACTGGCTTACCAGTTTATAAAGATTGATTCTTCCAGTCTCATTTTTAACAAGAATAATAGCATGATAAGTGGGAAGCTTTTTGATAGTATCGGAAGAAACAGCTCCCTGGCGGTTCAGCTCCTCCACGTCATAAATATCACGTTCTGCACACATTTTTACAAATTCCACAAAAATTTCCGCTGTACACGCCGCATCGTCCACCGCCCTGTGATGGTTTTCCAGAGAAACACCCACTGCCTTTGCTACGGTGTCCAGCTTAAAACGGTTTAAAGCAGGAAGAAGAAAACGTGCCATTCCCACTGTATCAATATATGTGAAATCATTGGAAATCCCCTGGCGCTTGCAATTCTCTATAATAAAGCTCATATCAAAGTCCGCATTATGCGCCACCATAACTGCATCTTTACAAAACTCCAGAAACTCAGGCAGAACCTCCTCTATCACAGGAGCGTCCATTACCATTGCGTCATTTATACTGGTAAGCTGCTCAATCCGGAAAGGAATGGGCACTTTGGGATTTACGAAGGTGGAAAAACGCTCTGTGATCTTCCCGTTTTCCACGCGGACTGCACCGATTTCTATAATCTTACAGGTCAACGGGGAAAACCCAGTGGTCTCTATATCAAAGACAACAAAGGCATCAGAAAGTTTCTGCCCTTTTCCGTTTGTTACCATACCTTTTAAATCGTCTACAAGATAGGCTTCCATTCCGTAAAGTACCTTAAAATCAGACTCTTTTGGAACACAACCGCCCCACGCGTCAAAGCAGTGGTTTGCCTCCGGGAAGGACTGCACCACTCCGTGGTCTGTAATGGCAATCGCCTTATGTCCCCACTCATATGCCCGCTTTACAAGCGCCTTCGCATCGGTGACCCCGTCCATATCGCTCATCTTTGTATGGCAGTGAAGCTCCACCCTCTTTTGTGGGCTTGTGTCCATTCTTGCAGTTGTAAAATCTGAGATTTTCTTGATTCCCCAGATAGAACCGATTGTCAGTTCACTGTCAAAACGATCGATTGTGGTAACGCCCCGAAGCTTTAAAAACGCCTTCTTTTTTACATGCTCCGTCACCTCCGGAACCTGTTCATTGCGAAGAAACATTTTTACTACAATCGTATCTGTAAAATCTGTAACAGGGAAAATAAGAATGGTCTTTTCATTTCGGATTTCCCTTGCCTCCACATCAAGAACCTGACCCCGGATAATGACTTCTCCCATTTCTCCTGTAATAGATTCCAGCGGAATTGTCTCTCCCTCAAAATCCCGTCCATAAATAACGTCAGGATTGCTGTCTCTTCGGAAACCTCCGCGGAAATCTCCCTTTTGTCCCTTCTTTTCGAAAATCTTTTTCTCCTGGCTGCCGGAATTCTTTTCCTTTTTGCCATCTTTTCCAGAAGATTTTTCCTTCTTCTTTTCTTCCTCTTCCGCTTTTTCCTGTGCGCGCACACCTGCGTTTTTCAGCACATTTTCCACTTCCTGCTGAATCTGAAGAACCGCGTTTTTTCTGTATTTGCTCTCCTCTGTCTCCTCAAATTCCATCTCCACCTTCAGGTCCATTCCGCATCTCTCGCAGAACACTTTATGAAGATATTCCACAAGGATCTCGCTTTTTTCTCTGGCGATCACGGAATCCGGAAGCACCATGCGAAGGGTATTGTCATCTGGAAATTCTATGTGGGAACGCTTAAAAAGGTTATACTCCAGCATATTATAATTGCGAAGTTCAAGCTCCATACTTCCCCTGTATGCTTCCAGAAAATTCTTTGGCGTATACTGTCTGGAAAGGATAAATTTTTCAACAACTGTCACTGTAATGGCAATCCCTGGAAAACACTGTCTTTCAATTTCTTTTTCCAGTTCAAAGAGGTGTTTTTTGTGAATCCACCTCTCGCTTTTCACATAGACACGGATATGTGTCTTTGCCGGATTGCAGGATACCTTTGTAACAGATACCATATCAAGAAGCTCTTCCAGCTTTTCGTTTACCTTCAAATGAGGAAATACATCAAAAAAGTCTTTTTCCATAAATGATTCTTCCTTTACTTCCAGGCAAGAAGCTCTGCACGAAGGGTATCAAGCAACTCAGATTCCGGCACTTTCTTTACAATTTCTCCTTTTTTAATAAGAAGTCCCACACCCTTGCCGCCTGCAATTCCTATGTCTGCTTCCTTTGCTTCTCCCGGTCCGTTTACTACACAGCCCATCACTGCCACCTTAATATCAAGCGGAATGTCCTGTACCATTGTCTCCACCTGATTTGCAAGACCAATCAGATCAATCTGGGTTCTTCCACATGTAGGACAGGAAACCACCTCGATTCCGCCTTTTCGAAGTCCCAGAGTCTTTAAAATTCTCTTTGCGGATTTGATTTCCTCAAGAGGGGCTCCTGTAAGAGAAACGCGAATAGTATCTCCGATTCCCTGTGAAAGAATCATTCCAAGCCCCACTGCCGACTTAATATTTCCGGAATAAAGCGTTCCTGCCTCTGTAATTCCCACATGAAGCGGATAATTTGTCTTTTCCGCAATCAGCTCGTGGGCTTTTGCACACATTAAAACATCTGAGGATTTAATACTGATCACAAGATTGTCATACCCCAGGTCTTCAATAATTTTTACTTTATCAAGGGCGCTCTCCACAAGTCCTTCTGCTGTCACGCCGTGATATTTTTCCACAAGTTCTTTTTCGAGAGAACCGCTGTTTACACCAACACGAATGGGAATGCCTCTCTCTTTTGCCACATCAACAACCGCTTTAATACGTTCTGTGCTTCCGATATTCCCCGGATTGATACGGATTTTATCTGCTCCGTTTTCCATAGACGCAATGGCAAGCCTGTAATCAAAATGAATATCTGCAACAAGAGGAATATGTATCTGCTTTTTAATTTCTCCAAGAGCCTTTGCCGCTTCCATCGTAGGAACTGCACAGCGGATAATCTCGCACCCTGCTGCCTCCAGAGCCAAAATCTGCTCTACTGTTGCCTGTACGTCCTCTGTTTTTGTATTTGTCATAGACTGGATCAGAATGGGATTTCCCCCTCCGATTTTTTTATCTCCAATCTGAATTACCTTTGTCTTATCTCTGTACATTTTCGTCCTCCTTATTTAACTGCTTCTGCCTTTTCATTCCCAGAATAAACAGAACAATTCCCACAACAGTCCCCACAAGCATAAGAATTATTCCACCAAGCCACATACTGTTTCTGTGACCAAACGCACCCCAGAGCGCCAGAACAAGAACTCCAAGTCCCATTCCGCTTCCAAGGATTCCTCCTGTAACCGTCATAAGCATTGCCTTTAACTGATCTCCCGGTTTTCTTTCTTTATGATTCATTTTCGTCAACTCCACCTTATTTTAATAGCTTTATTATAACGAAATCCTGTTTTAAAAACAAGCACCCCGGAAATTCTCAAAAATTTTTTGCTGTTTTCTAAAAAAATACAATTTTTCCATTGAACTTAATAAGTAAAAGTTTTACAATAGTAAACAAGTAAAGCACCAGATAAAACGGAGGAAATTATTATGGAAAAAAAGAATATTGACTGGGCAAATCTGGGATTTGGATACATAGATACCGATTACCGTTTTGTTTCCAATTTTAAAAACGGCGCATGGGACGAAGGTGCTCTCACAGAAGACCCTATGGTAACCATCAGTGAATGTGCCGGCGTCCTTCAATACGCACAGACTGTATTTGAAGGAATGAAAGCTTATACAACAGAAGACGGACGCATTGTTACCTTCCGCCCGGACTTAAATGCAGAACGTATGGAGGCTTCCGCAAAAAGACTGGAAATGCCTGTTTTCCCCAGGGAACGCTTTATTGACGCAGTAATTCAGACTGTAAAGACAAATAAAGCCTTTGTTCCCCCTTATGGCTCTGGAGCTACCCTTTATGTCCGTCCTTATCAGTTTGGCACAAATCCGGTTATCGGCGTAAAGCCTGCTGATGAGTATCAGTTCCGTGTATTTACCACTCCGGTTGGCCCTTACTTTAAAGGCGGTGTAAAACCTCTTACAATCCGCGTCAGTGATTTTGACCGTGCCGCTCCCCACGGAACCGGTCATATCAAAGCAGGTCTTAACTACGCTATGAGTATGCATGCTATCGTAGACGCACATAAGCAGGGATTTGATGAAAATATGTATCTTGACCCGCAGACACGCACAAAAGTAGAGGAAACCGGAGGCGCCAACTTCCTTTTTGTAACAAAAGATGGAAAAGTTGTCACACCAAAATCTGACAGCATTCTTCCCTCTATTACCCGCCGTTCTCTGATCCAGGTAGCAAAAGATTATCTTGGTCTGGAAGCAGAGGAGCGAGAAGTTTATCTTGACGAGGTACAGGATTTTGCAGAATGCGGTCTTTGTGGAACTGCCGCTGTCATTTCCCCGGTCGGAAAAATTGTAGACCACGGAAAAGAAATATGTTTTCCAAGCGGCATGACAGAAATGGGGCCTGTTACAAAGAAGTTATATGAGACACTTACAGGCATTCAGATGGGACGGATCGAGGCGCCAAAAGGCTGGATTCAGGTAATTGAATAAAAAAGAAAAACATTTGCTATATTATCATTACATTCATATACTCTCGAACAGGAGGCAGAACTCACTGCCTCCTGCTCATTTTACTGTGCATATCGCTCAATATGCACAATTCCAATATTTACATTTACACACCAATTAAGTATTGATTAAATCATAAGATTCACTGTTCATCAATCTATCTTCACTATAAAATAAAAAGTAGATAACTTCTCCCACTCAAAGTTACCCACCTCATTCTACCAATAATCAGTTAATTGCACTTTCTTTCTATACACAAATATATTTTATTTTTTCATTATCCTATTTCGACAGTTCTTCTATAGCATCTCCATTTCCACATTCTGCTGCCATCTTTAAATATTGATAAGCCAATTCAATATTTTGAGTACACCCCAATCCAGATGCTAATAATTTATAAAGTACATACATGGCATTCTCATTGCCGCCGTCCGCAGCCTTTTTCACATAAAAATAAGTTTTTTCATAATCTAGCCTAGGTGCTTCTGAATAGAACAGACCTGTTTTAAATGCCATATCAACGTCTCCATAATCTGCAGCCATCTTCCAATATTTGAAAGTCATTTCGTCACTCTGAGGAATTCCACCTTGACCTTTGTAGTAAATATCCCCCAGCCATTTCATAGACTGTACATCACCACTTTCTGCTTTTTCTTTCAAACCATCCACAAATTCCTGTACTTCTTGTAATGTTAACTCCTCTTCCTGTTGATTTTCTTGATTATATTGCTGCTCACTATTATTATAACACTTTTCTTTTTCATGTCGCTGATTACGTTTTTTAAATATTCCTAACATATATCCTATTCCTTTCCTTATTATCATATAATTATATAAAGAAAAAGCAAGTTTACAAGTTTTATCTAAAAATTATGCCAACTAATCTCTCTATTAAACATCATCTTTTATAGTAAAAGCAACCATTTCGGTCACTCGGACGATTATATCCTCCATATGGACCATCGCAATGTACTCTACCATAGCTATCTTTGTCATACCAATTTGCATACCTACAATCTGAACAATTTCCTTCAAATATACCTGCCGGAATCACAATTCTGTCTTTGATTTCCTTCTTTTTTTCCATGTCTTACCTCCTGTAATAGTTCTCTCTTTATTTCTTGCCAACTTACTTTTTCTTTATTGTATATTAAGTCACTTATCGTATACCCTCTTCAAATCACTTGATTCTGACCCATTTATCCGAGGAGCTTTTATATTTATAATAGCTTTCGATTATTTGATCTGCTTCCTCCATACCATTGTATCTGGCAATATTGAACCAATAACCAGCTAAATTCGGATCAAAATAATATGTACTAAGTTCACCATGATAAAGCAGCCCAAGATTATATTGGGCATGTACAGAACCTTTTTGAGCCGCTTTTTCCCACCAATATCGAGCCATATCTGGATCATAGCCAACAAAGCGCCCCTGAATATAAAGTATTCCCAAATCAAGCATAGACTGCACATCATCGTCATGTGCACGTTGCATTAAAATTTCCAATCGTTGTTTACTTAAAGGATCTAATTCGTTTTCTTGATTTTTCTCTTTTTTAATTCGCGATGTTTCTCCTGCAAATTTTACCAATTGACTAATGAATCCCGGCATAATAAATATCCTCCTTAAATTTAATTTTTCCGTTATATAACTACTATTTTATAAAATAATTATAGCCTCTTTTCCCAAATTCACTTTTTTATTTTTAATAGTAGAATAATAACAAATCATCTCTCTTTGAGGTAGCACAATAACAGGAAAATACAATTTTTTAACTCTTTCCGGCATATTTCTCATAATCTTTTTAATATATAAAACATCGCTTGTAGAAAGAGTTCTTGCACCTCCAAAGTGACAGTGAAATATCCCATAAAAATCCACATTATTATTTTCCCACTCACCAATACATGAATTTATTTTAACAATATCTGGTATATAACTGCACTTACAATAATCTATATTCGAATTTCCTCTATCTATTTGGAAATGAGTAATAATCCCATTGCGCCCTCCCACAATCCCTCCTATTTCTGGAGGTTTTTCTGGTATTTCCTGAATAATCTTCTGATAGATTTCTTTTTCTATCTTCATTTATTAAACACGCCCTTTAACACATAAAGCATTTTTTTATTTATTATACACCCACATATTCTCTCTGTCAACTCTATAGAATAACTTAATATATTCTATAGAGTATTTTTATCAAAATCCTATTTGCTAAACTTATTTATAACAAGAAAGGATTGAATAAAATGATAGAAATTGATAAAGATTATAATTTAACGGTTGGTTTAAGAATTCGTGAAGTTCGTGAAGTTTTAAATATGACCCGTGAAGAATTCAGTGAAAAGTGTGATATATCAAGTAGTTTTTTAGCCGCTGTTGAAAATGGCAAAAAAGCAATAACATCTAAAACTTTATTTAAGATCTGTAACACATTAAATATTTCTGCTGATTATATTATTCGAGGAAATACTGAAGGATTTGAAATAGATATGATTTTGGAAATGTTACATTCTCTTCCCCCACAAGCCCGTGAATATGCCGTTCGCATTCTCCGTGAATATATAAACGCAATTACTTCATATACTCCATAAAATCGTACGCAAAAAAGGCTGTCCTCTCCACTGTAAAGTACAGTGAAAGGAACAGCCTTTTATACTTTTATCATGTAATTTTACGCTTCTTTAATCTCCAGTACGTCTGCCGGACATGCTTTTACACAGATTCCGCAGGCAATACACTTACTTGCATATTCTTTATCTTCCGCTTTTACCATTACGCCAAACGGACATGCCTCCACACATTTGCCGCAGCCGATACATTTTTTCTTATTGATCATGTATACGCCTTTTGCATTCTGAGTGATAGCGCCTTCCGGACAGGCAGCTGCACACTTACCGCACTGTACGCAATTTACAGGCTTCGGTGTCACACCGTCTTTTTTCACATCAATATGTATGCAGGAATATTCTTCTTTGTACTCCTTGTAAAAAGCCTCTGAACAGGCAACTTCACAAGCTTTGCACGCCATACAGGCATCTTTCTTTGCCACGTTTAATCTTTTCATTTTGTACCCTCCGCATAATCTTCTTTTGTTTTGGGTGTTTTGACACCCTGGTTTTATATGAAGCGCTCAGAATCACCAGAACTCTGAACGCTCATATTTATTCAGGCTTTCGGAAGCTTAAAGGAACTTTTCAGAGATACGATGCGGTTAAATACCGGCGCTCCCTCTTTTGAATCATGAATGTCAGCACAGAAAAATCCATTGCGGACAAACTGATAGCTGTCATAGCCTTTTGCCTCCATAAGAGACGGCTCCACATATGCCGTTACCTTTGTAAGAGAATTCGGGTTCACATTCAGAGAACCGTCCTCTTTATTATACACGCCTTTTTCCTCATCTACAATGTTTTCATAAAGACGTACTTCTACTTTTCCTGCATTAGAAGCTTCTACCCAGTGAATGGTTCCTTTTACCTTTCTTCCATCCGGTGCATTTCCGCCCTTTGTCTCCGGGTCGTAAGTACAGTGGACTACACGTACTGTGCCGTCCTCATCTGCCTCATAGCCTGTACAGGTAACAAAATAAGCGTTCATTAAGCGCAC
Source organism: Eubacteriales bacterium (assembly GCA_030527365.1). GTDB lineage: Bacteria > Bacillota > Clostridia > Lachnospirales > Lachnospiraceae > Blautia_A. The sequence goes on from JAUNAX010000014.1 coordinate 17,793, forward strand.
TTCTGTTCCCACAAACATTCTCTTATATTTTTTTGGAGGATCGATCATAAAGTCTTCTCTCTCAATGTAAAGTTCTTTTCCAAATGGAAGCTTACGGTTTCCGAGAGATTCGTTTTCCATATTATTTGGAGCTTCCAAATACTCCACCTGTCCCTCCGGATAATTGTCGATTACCAGCTTGATCGGATCGAGAACTGCCATCAGACGAGGGCGTTTTAATTTCAGATCCTCGCGGATACAATATTCCAGCATTGCGTAATCTACAGAGCTGTTCGCCTTTGATACACCGCAAAGATCCACAAACATTTTGATGGATTCCGGTGTAAATCCACGACGGCGCAGAGCTGCGATAGATACAAGTCTCGGATCGTCCCAGCCGTCTACAATTCCATCTTCTACCAGTTTTTTAATATATCGTTTTCCTGTTACCACATTTGTAAGGTACAGTTTTGCAAACTCAATCTGTTTTGGAGGATGAGGATATTCCAGTTCTCTTACCACCCAGTCGTAGAGAGGTCTGTGATCCTCAAATTCCAGAGTACAGATAGAGTGAGTAATTCCCTCGATTGCGTCCTCGATCGGGTGAGCAAAGTCATACATCGGGTAAATGCACCACTTGTCTCCTGTGTTATGGTGTGTCATATGTGCCACACGGTAAATAACCGGGTCACGCATATTCATGTTCGGAGATGCCATATCAATTTTTGCACGGAGCACCTTTTCTCCGTCTCCGTATTTTCCTTCTTTCATCTCCTCAAAAAGCTTCAGGTTTTCCTCAACGCTTCTGTTTCTATAAGGACTCTCTTTTCCAGGCTCAGTAAGTGTTCCTCTGTACTGGCGGATCTCCTCAGCGTTTAAATCACACACAAAGGCTTTTCCTTTTTTGATAAGCTTTACGGCAGCTTCATACATCTGCTCAAAATAATCAGATGCGAAAAACAGTCTGTCCTCCCAGTCTGCTCCCAGCCATTTAATATCTTCTTTGATGGACTCTACAAACTCTATCTTTTCTTTTGTAGGGTTTGTGTCGTCAAAGCGCATATTAAATTTTCCGTTATACTCCTTTGCAAGACCGTAGTTCAAAAGAATAGACTTTGCATGTCCAATGTGCAGATAGCCGTTTGGTTCCGGCGGGAAACGTGTGTGTACGGTATCGTAAACACCCTCTGCCAGGTCTTTATCAATGATGTTTTCAATAAAATTTTTTGAAACAGTTTCGTTCTCCATCTCTGTCCCTCCTAAAATTTATGGTACAAAAAAAGAGCTGATGACGGGAATTGAACCCGTGACCCCTTCCTTACCAAGGAAGTGCTCTACCTCTGAGCCACATCAGCATCTCTGTTCACGGCAGCATGATGCCGCTCACAGTTGATTATGTTATCAGAATTTTATTCTGTTGTCAACACTTAGCAGGAAAATTTTTTAATCTTTGTGCGGATGCGGCGCATGGCGTTGTCAACGGATTTGGAAGACTTCCCAAGAAGCTCTCCAATCTGCATATAACTGTTTCCCTCAAGATAACAGTCAAGCACTCTGTTTTCCATAGGGCTTAAGCATCGCTTGATCTCTTCTCTTAAATTTTCCGCATTTTCCTGATCGATCAGAATCGATTCCGGATTTTCCATATGGAAATCTTCAAAATTCCCATCTTCGTCTTCATGGCTTAAAGAAACATAGGAATTTAAAGGCTGGTGCTTCTGTCTGTTGGAATTTTGAATGGCATTATACATCTGTCTGTCAATACAGAGCCTTGCAAACGTCTGGAAAGACGCCTCTTTATCCGGCTGATAATCCCGCACAGCCTTAAAAAGTCCTATCATTCCCTCCTGGATCAGATCGTCTGTGTCCCCGCCTATGAGAAACATGGCTCTTGCCTTTTTCCGCACCAGTTCCTTATATTTTTCCATAAGGTAATCTGATATGCCCTCTTCCCCTTTTCGGAATCGGGCAATCAGCTCCTCGTCTTTTATATTGTCGTACCGGCTCATTCTGCCTCCGTTGTCTTTCTGTTCCGTCTTATTTTGCTGACAGACGCTGTCTCACAATCTCATATGCCAGCACACCTGCTGCCACAGATGCGTTGAGGGAATCAATCTCTCCTTTCATGGGGATTGAAGCAATATAATCGCATTTTTCCCGGATCAGGCGGCTGACACCCTCTCCCTCGTTTCCGATCACAAGACCGATCGGTCCTGTAAGATTCAGGCGATACATGGTTTCTCCGCCCATGTCTGCACATGCAAACCAGATACCTTTTTCTTTTAACTCATCAATGGTTTTTCCAAGATTGGTTACCTTTGCCACAGGCGTATAGTTTAACGCTCCTGCAGATGTTTTTGCCACTGTGGAGGTAAGTCCCACTGCCCGACGTTTCGGAATGATTACTCCATGAGCCCCTGCCAGATTAGCTGTACGGATAATCGCCCCCAGATTATGTGGGTCTTCAATTCCGTCAAGAAGAAAGATAAAAGGGGGCTCGCCCTTTTCTTCTGCCTTTTTCAAAATATCTTCCACCTCTGCGTACTCATAAGCAGCCACCTGAGCAATGACACCCTGATGCGCGCCTGTCTCACTTAACTGATCCAGACGTTCTTTGGGAACAAAGTTTATAATTGTATCATGTTTTCTCGCTTCTCTTGCAATGCTTCGTACCGGTCCGTCCTGACAGCCGTCCAGAATAAAAAGCTTATCTACGCATCTTCCTGCGCGGAAGGCTTCCATTACCGCATTGCGTCCTTCTATCTGCTCGCTCATTTTTTTGTTTTCTCCTTAATCGCCTGCTCCTGTGCAGTCAGTCCTGCATGGACAAGCTCTGTCATACGTGTAAAATCTTCTTTCAGATACAGATACCCCATAAGCGCCTCAAACCCGGTGGCTCTCCTGTAATCCGACATGGTGGCGTGTTTTGCCATTGTAGGAGAGTGGGCATTTCTGCCTCGTCTGTACACTCCCGCTTCTTCTTCAGTCAGCATGGGCTCCAGCACTTCCATCATGGAAGACTGGGCAGCAGCCTTTACAAGGCTGCTTGCCTGCTTATGAAGACGGTTTACAGGACAGTTTCCTCTCTTTACAAGAACGGTACGCACGATCAGCTCATACACCCCGTCCCCAATATATGCCAGCGTCAGAGGAGAGTATGTTCGTAAATCCATATCTTTTAATTCAAATATTTCTTTCAGATTCTTTAAGCCCGTTTCCATTTTACGCCTTCCCGGGTATCTTTCAGAATAATTCCTTTTTCCAGAAGCTCATCTCTGATCTCATCTGCCCTTGCAAAATTCTTTGCCTTTCTTGCTTCCTGCCGTTCTTCAATGAGCGCCTCAATCTCTTTATCCAGAATTTCTTCTTTTTTAAGCACTTTCAGTCCCAGAACATCAGAAAGTTTCACAAGCTGTAAGAGAAGGGCGTCTGCAAAAGCAGCACTGCTTTTCTCTGTCACATTTGTATTTGCAAATTTTACAAGCTCAAAAATTGCAGCCAGGGCGTCTGCTGTGTTAAAGTCGTCTTCCATAGCAGCCTCAAATTTCGCAGTAAAGCCTTCTGCCTCAGCAAGAAGTGTTTTTTCTTCTTCCAGAAATTCCGAAACAGCCGCATTTTCTTTTCTGTCTTTTAAACGACCTGCGCCTTCTGTAATACGCTCCAGTGCATTTTTTGAGGCTTCCATTAAGTCAGCGCTGAAATTTAACGGACTTCTGTAATGTGCGTTCAGCATAAAGAAACGAAGTACCTGAAGATCATACTGTTCGCTGATTTCCCGGACTGTGCGGAAATTTCCAAGAGATTTTGACATTTTGCGATTGTCAATATTTAAAAAGGCATTATGAAGCCAGTATCTTGCAAACGGCTTTCCGTTGCAGCACTCGCTCTGTGCAATCTCATTTTCATGGTGCGGGAATACAAGGTCCTCGCCGCCTGCATGAATGTCAATTTCCTCTCCCAGATATTTTTTTGACATAACGGAGCACTCAATATGCCAGCCAGGACGTCCGTCACACCAGGGTGAAGTCCAGAACGGCTCTCCTTCTTTTTTCGGTTTCCACAGTACAAAATCAAGGGGATCTTCCTTCTGTTCTTCTCCGGATACCTGAAGAGAACGGAAGCCGGACTGCAGATCGTCCAGATTTTTGTGGGAAAGCTTTCCGTATTCTTTAAATTTTTTCACGCGGAAATATACTGTGCCGTCTTTGGCAGCATAGGCATAGCCTTTATCCACAAGAGTCTGGATCATATCGATCATGCCGTCAATTTCCTGTGTTGCCAGCGGATGAGTCGTTGCAGGCTTTACATTCATTCCCTCCATATCCTTCTTGCACTCCGCAATATAACGGCTGGAAATCTCTTCTGCACTTACGCCTTCCTCAATGGCTTTTTTGATGATCTTATCATCCACATCTGTAAAGTTGGATACAAAGTTCACCTCATATCCCTTATATTCCATATAGCGGCGCACTGTATCAAATACGATCATGGGACGTGCATTTCCAATATGAATCAGATTGTATACCGTCGGACCGCATACATACATTTTTACCTTGCCTTCTTCCAAAGGCACAAACTCTTCTTTTCTTCTTGTAAGAGTATTAAAAAGTTTCATGTCTGTTTTCCTCCACTCTCTTCTCTTTTATACCAGAAGGCAGATTGCCTGGGCTGCAATGCCCTCTTCTTTTCCTGTAAAGCCAAGCCCTTCCTCTGTTGTTGCCTTTATATTAAGGCAGTCAATAGAAATTCCCATTGCCTCCGCCATGTTTTCACGCATTTTCAAAATATGGGGCGCCATCTTCGGTTTCTGTGCAATGACGGTTGCATCTACGTTCCCTATTGCATATCCGTTTTTCTTTAAAAGCTCCGTCACATGGCGAAGAAGAAGGATACTGGAAATCCCCTTATAAGCCGGGTCTGTATCCGGAAAATGCTTTCCTATATCCCCAAGAGCTGCTGCTCCAAGAAGTGCGTCCATTACCGCATGAACAAGAACGTCCGCATCAGAATGTCCGAGAAGCCCTTTTTCCCACGGAATCTCCACGCCTCCTAAAATCAGCTTTCTTCCTTCTGTCAGTCTGTGTACATCGTAACCCATTCCAACCCGCATATTTTTCCTCCTAAAGTCAGTAACTATATTTCCAGCATCTTACTTACACGCATAAGCGTCAGTCTTCTTCTCACATAGGGAGAAAGACGAAGGCTTAACTCCTTATTCTCTTCTGACAGCCCGATGTCCGTAAGCTTTCTCCGACAGCCTGCTTTCTCAAGGAGCGCTTTCATCTCTTCCGGTTCCGGAAGCTTTTCTATAATCTCTGCAATTTCAGACAGACACTCTTTTAAATGCTCTGGCTGGACTTCCAGAAGAAGTTCCGGCTCATTTTCTGTTCTTATCTTCTCAAGGATTCCTTTGTTTCCGAAAGTTTCTTTAAGAAGCTCCTCATCTCTGTTTTCATATGCTGTCACTTTGCATTGTTTTTCCGAAATTGCCTGTGCAATCTTTTTATATTCTTCCAGCACAAGCATGGTTCCTACGGAAACCTTCTCCCCGTGAAGAGCGTCCAGAGGTCCGTTTATTACTTCCATTTCCCAGAAATGGGACATATGGTGTTCTGCTCCTGAGGCTGGTCTTGAATTTCCTGCCATCTGCATGGCAAGTCCGGAAAGAATCAGACCGTACATCAGCTTTTCACAGGCTTCCTCCTCACCTGACGCAATGGCGCGAAGACTTCCCTTTACAGCTTTTAACGCCTTCTCCTCCATCTCTGCCAGATATTCACAGTAATATTCTCCTGTCAGAAGATTTGCAATCTTCCAGTCTGCAAGGCAGATATATTTTCCCATCAGATCCGATACGCCTGACGCAGTCAGACGCCCGGGGGCTTTTGCAAAAATATTGGTATCTGCATAGACACACAGCGGGGCAGCGCAGGGAATTGTCTTTTTTACTCCTTCCCAGGTCATGGCTGCCACTGTGGATACGAATCCGTCCACACTTGCTGCAGTTGGTACTGATACAAAAGGAATTTTATATCTGTGAGCAACAAAACGGCTGATGTCATGAATAGTTCCGGAACCAACTGCCAGAATCAGATCAATATCCTCATCCATATTGTTTTCCACAACCTCTACCGCATGTTCATCTGCATGAAGCCCCTCTGCTTCCAGAACAAGGACCTGGCATCTGTCACTTATATCTTCCATCTCTTCTTCTGCAAAGCAGCAGGTATTTGTGTCGCAGATTAAAAGAGGGGAAATGTAATTTTTCAGAAATCCTTCTGACATCTCCTCTTCCAGTTTCTTTACGGCTCCTGACTCAATTAAAATTTCCTTTACATCTATGTGGTGTTCCCTTCCGCAGCTACAAGGTCGGGCAAAATCGTCCGCATCGACTCGCATGTGTTTCTCTCCTCCTGATTTTCATAAACTTTTATAACTCGGTATTATACACGATTTTTGTGTAAAAAGCAATGCAGGAAAAACCCTCCGAAGCAGGTACATAAACCTGACAGACCGGAGGGTTTTCTATCTGCATATTTTATTTTTACGCTTCGATTGCCGCAATGACTTCCACTTCGCAGAGAACATTCTTTGGAAGTGTTTTTACAGCAACACAGGAACGTGCAGGCTTATTTACGAAATATTTTGCGTACACTTCGTTAAATGCTGCAAAATCTGCCATATCTGCAAGGAAACAGGTTGTCTTCACTGCGTTTTCAAATCCTGTTCCAGCCTCTTTTAAAACAGCGTCCAGATTTTTCATTACCTGCTCTGCCTGCTCCTCAATAGTCGTTCCTGCAATTTCTCCTGTTGCGGGATTTACCGGAATCTGACCTGAAGTAAACAGTACGTTCTGGAATACGATTGCCTGGGAATATGGTCCGATAGCTGCCGGAGCCTTGTCTGTGTGAATGACTTTCATAAAAAAATCTCCCTTCTTATTCTATATCGTTATTTTGTTAATTTCATTGTATATCAAAAAAATGTTAGAATCAATAATTTTTTTTGTATTTTCACAGATTTAAATGATAATACACCACTCTTGACAAATCCCTGATATTATGAATTGCCGCAGTTTCCGGACAATCCTGCGACATGATACAGAAAATATACGTTGTTTTGTCTCCATATACAATGGCAATATCGTGCTGGCTTGTGTCTGTTTCCCCTGTTTTATTTGCTACCTTCACATCTTCCGAAAGGCCGGAAGGGATTTTCCAGTCCACCTCCTGCTGAAGAAGAATATTAAGCATCTCCTCTGACGCTTCTTTACTCACGCATTCTCCTTCATAAATCCGTTCCAGAAGCAGTCCACAGTCTTTCACAGAAGTGGTATTTCTTCCTCCCAGTCCTGTAGCTGGTGAAGCGGACGGCGCCAGGGTGTGCTGCACAGAAGTATCTTTGTATTCTTCCTCTTTTAAATATTCATTGATTTTTTCTGCGCCTTCCTTAAAATCATTTGTCGCTGACTGGAGCCGAACCAGCTCATTAAAAGACTCATTGTCGCTGACTGTTATCATATTCTGGATAAGGTCGTCCACTTTTACCTTTACTTCCGGGCTGTTCGCTTCTTTTTTCAGCTTCTGTCCCTCATTTGCTTTTATGCTTTCCATCTCGTTATAAGAATCTGCCAGAACAAACGCTTTAATCAGACTAGCAGAATACATGGGCTGATTATTTATAAGGATTTCTTCTCCGCTATCCAGATTTTTTACATAGGCGCTCCACTCTCCCTGATAGCTTTCCAGCATCTCTGTAAGTTTTGGTTCCAGAGTTTCCATACCAAGCTTATCTCCATCTTTTAAACGCCCTGTCTCATCTACGGAAAATCCCTCGGGTGTTGTCTGTTCTTCCTGAACAAGAAGCCCGTTTTCTCCACCAAAATAATACACTCCCTGGAAATGCTGTCCATTGGAAGTCATATCAAGCTCATGGATTCCAGTCTCTGTTACAAGTTCTCCATACTCATCAAAATAATAGTAACCGTTAAAAGACTGATTATTCAGCTTCAGGTCATTCATATAGCGAATCTGAGGGGCAGCCGTAAGTTTCCCCAGATTATTTACCATAAAATATCCCTCAAAAGAAACTGCCATTTCTTCCATTATCTCTCCCGCAGAACCAGCCGGTATATTCAAATATGCCATATATGGATTTCCTGCACGGAATTTTCCACTTTCATCGTGATAATAATAACCGTCAAATACCGTTCCGTCTATCACAAAATGGTCAAAATAATGAACTGCCGGAGCAGTCTCCAATGTTCCGTCTTCATTCAGGCAGTAAAAACCATCGCTTTTTAAAAGATACTTTCCGCTTCCATCTTCTATAGCAAGAATCTGAGCTTCTTCTGTCACACTTAAAAGGCTTCCTGCCTGAACCTTCTCTGTTCCTGCACTCAAGGCGCTGGCAGAAGCCACAAGAAGCACTCCTTTCAAAAAAAGCTTCGACAAAGTGCATTTTTGTTTTTTCATAAAACTCTCCCTTTCTTATTTCTGTCAGAAAGAAATATTACCGAAAGTATACCCTGTTTTCTCCGGAAGTGCAATTCTTTTATTTCTCCAGATTCTGGCTGTCCCAAAACACCTGCAGTTCTCTCTCTATATTTTCCAGCCTGCATCGTTTCCTGTCTGCCCATTCTGCCGGGAAAAGCCCTCTGTAATCATTTCCCCAGAATCTTTCATCAAGAAGCAGGAGAATTCCTCTGTCCTCCTGGGTTCTGATCACTCGTCCCGCTGCCTGAAGAACTTTATTCATTCCCGGATAACGGTAGGCATAATCAAAACCGCCCTCCCCCTTCTTATCGTAATAATTTTTAAGAATTTCTCTTTCATTGCTGATCTGGGGCAGTCCCGTTCCCACAATAGCAGCTCCGATCAGCCTGCTTCCAATAAGATCGATTCCTTCGGAAAACACACCTCCCATTACACAAAAACCCACGACTGCGTCTCCGTTCTCTGAAAATTCACTGAGAAATTCCTCCCGCCTCTTTTCGCTCATTTCTGTTTCCTGACAGATTGTCCGAATCCACCCTACAGAAAATTCTTCTTCATAAATCCGGTACACTTCTTCCATAAAGCGGTAAGAAGGAAAGAAAACCATATAATTTCCCTTCTTCTGCCACACAGCCCTTGCAATATACTCCGCCACTTTTCTGTATTCTTCATACCCTCTTCTTGTATAGCGGCTGCTTACGTCATCTCCTATGAGAATCTTCCTGTTTTCTGCTGAAAAAGGAGATGGCACATAAATTCCATAATCATCTTTTCTCACACTCAGCATTTTCCTGTAATATCCCATAGGAAGAAAGGTTGCGGAAAAGAATACGGCGCTGCTTCCCTTTGAAAGACATTCCCCAAGATTTGCTCCCGGATTGACACAAAAAAGCTTTACTCTGAAATTTCCGTCCTCTCCGTTTTCCGCATACACCTGGTAATTCTCGTCCACAAGCTCCGATACGTTAAGAAAATCTCTCACAGAAAAGTAGAAATCAAGAATTTCATCTACAAACAGAGAATCTGTCCCCTCTTCCAGAATTTTGTCCATCTCTCCCATCACCTGGAGAAGACTCAGAGGCAGCGCTCCCGGTCCCTCCAAAACCTTATACCTCTCACATTCTTTCTTTATTTCAAGGAGCTGGCGGTTCACGCGATTTAATGCTTTCACAAAACGAGGGTATTTTTCTCCCGCCCTTTTTCTGATTTCCAGAACTTCCTCCTTGCATATGGAGGCACTATACATTTCTCTTCCGCGTTCCACAAGATTATGCGCCTCGTCTATCAAAAAAATATATTCTCCTGATACACCCTCTCCAAAAAAGCGCTTCAGCTTTACATTTGGATCAAATACATAATTATAATCACAAATCACGCCATCTGTCCAAAGCGCCAGATCAAGGCACATCTCAAAAGGACAGACCTTCCATTTCTCCGCATATTCCAGAATTTTTTCCCTGCTGTAAGCGTGTTCTCCCTGCCAGAGCTCATACACAGCATCATTGATTCTGTCATAATGTCCCTTCGCATAAGGGCAGCTTTCCGGATTGCATTCTGCCTCCTGAAACGGACAGATTTTATCTTTTGCAGTAATGGTCACAGACTTAAATTTCAGCCCCTTACTCCTTAAAATCTCAAAGGCTTCCTCTGCTACTGTCCTTGTGATAGTCTTCGCCGTCAAATAAAAGACCGTCTCTCCTTTTCCTTCTCCCACTGCCCGCACTGCCGGAAAAACAGTAGACATGGTTTTTCCCACGCCTGTAGGCGCCTGAATGAAAATCTGCTTTTTTTCGGAAATGGCGTGATAGACACTGCTTACCATACGCCTCTGTCCCTCTCTGTAAGGAAATGGAAAATCCAGATTTTTCATGGAGTGATTTCTCTCTTCCCTCCACTTTATCTGATAAGAAATCCATTTGTGATATTCATCAAGAAGCCCTCCATACCACTGTTTTAATTCTTCCAGGGAATATTCCCGGCGAAAATATTTTATCTCTTCTGTATCGAGATTTCCGTAAGTCATCTGAATCCCAATACGCGCATAATCTTCCATTTCTCCGTAAATCCTTGCATAGCACTTTGCCTGCGCCAGATGAACAGACACCGGCTCTTTTATATTTTCCAGATTTGTAAGAACTCCCTTGATCTCGTCAATAAAGGTTTCTCCCTCCTCCATAAAAATCCCGTCTGCCCGTCCTTCTACAAGAATGATAACGTCCTCATATTCACTTTTCCATTTCAGCGAGACCTCTGACCTGTATGTGGCGTCCTGTCTTCCCTGTATTTTCCTGTGAAGACGGCTTCCTTTCTGCATGGCTTCTTTGTCCATTGCGCCCCGGCGGCTGTCAATATCTCCCTCCCGAAGAATAAACTCTACGAGATTTCGTACAGAAATACGAACTGTTGGCTTTTCCATTATTTTTCTCCCAATTCATCTTACATATGGTTCATTGTATCACAACCTGTAGAAAGAAGTCCCCTATGAAATATAATTTTTTTGTGATAGCTTTTCTTCCACTCTCATAATCGAGTAGGAGGAATTTCTCTTTAAATGAGGAATTCCGACCTCTCACACCACCGTACGTACGGTTCCGTATACGGCGGTTCAATCAACTTAAC
>JAUNAX010000143.1 GCA_030527365.1 Eubacteriales bacterium
CTTTACAAACTTTTTACACTCCGATATAATATCTCCATAAATCCGAACAAAAGTCCGGAAATACACTTGCAGAACAAAAGAAAGGAGTTCCCATGAGCCAGTCATCATTTGGAAAAAAATTTGTAGTCACAACCTGGGGAGAATCTCACGGAAAAGCTCTGGGCGCAGTGGTGGACGGCTGTCCTGCCGGTCTTTCCCTGGAAGAAAAAGACATTCAGGCATTTCTTGACAGAAGGCGTCCCGGACAGAGCCGCTACACCACCCCCCGAAAAGAGGGAGACGAAGTAGAAATCCTCTCCGGTGTTTTTGAAGGAAAGACAACAGGAACACCAATTTCTCTTATGATCCGAAACACAGATCAGCGTTCCAGAGATTATGGAAATATTGCTTATTCCTACCGTCCGGGACACGCAGATTATACATATGACCAGAAATACGGACTACGCGATTACCGCGGAGGGGGCCGTTCTTCCGGTCGTGAAACAACAGGCCGTGTAGCTGCCGGAGCCATTGCGGCAAAGCTTTTAAAAGAGCTTGGCATTACTTTCTGTACATACACCCGCTCCATAGGACCTGTTTCCGCCTCTGTTTTTTGTAAAAAAGAAATCCCAAACAATGCTTTTTATATGCCAGATGCAAACGCTGCTGCAAAAGCCGGAGAATACCTGGAGCAGTGTATGAAAAACCACGACAGTGCAGGCGGTGTCATTGAATGCCGCATTCAGGGAACTCCTGCCGGTCTTGGTGACCCTGTATTCGGAAAGCTGGATGCAGAGCTTGCAAAAGCAATCATGTCCATAGGCGCTGTAAAGGCTGTGGAAATCGGCGATGGCATTCAGGTAGCTTCCCTGAACGGCTCCACGGATAATGACGGCTTTTGTGTAAAAGACGGAAACGTATGCAAAACCTCCAATCACGCAGGCGGTATCATGGGAGGCATGAGCGATGGAAGCGAAATTATCCTCCGCGCCCACATAAAGCCCACTCCGTCTATCAGTCAGCCACAGCATACCATCACAAAAGGCGGCGAAGAATTTGACATGATAATTCACGGACGTCACGACCCTGTTATTGTTCCCAGAGCTGTCGTAGTTGTGGAGTCTATGGCTGCTCTCACCATTACAGACGCTCTCTTTTCCAATATGAGCGCACGTCTTGACCGTATTCTTGATTTTTATAGCAGATAACCCAAAAAGGATATTCATAGAACATTTTACTGTCTGCTCTTTGAATATCCTTTTTTATTTCTTATCTTTTATTCTTCTTCCGGAACTGCCCAGATATGAATGCTGTTTGGCATATCTACTTTTAATGGTTTTCCGTTCATAACAATAATATTTTTCTCATAATCAATAGAGAAAACTGTAATTGTATTGCTTGCATGGTTTGTCACCGCAAGATGTCTGTCATCCGGGAAAATCACAATATCCTTTGGATAATCTCCGCTGATAGGAAGTGTGAATTTCTTGGTAAGAAAACCGCTGTCCGGATCAATCTCAAACATAGAAACTGTATTCTCTCCTGCAGTAGTACAGAAAAGATGCTTTCCGTCATTGGCGAGCGTCAGACCGCTTGCCGCATTATGAACGGCATCCTGGTCCTCTGCTTTCTGGAGCGTGCTGATTGTCTGGATCAGCTCAAATTCCGGGTGTTTCCCACTTCCATCGTATGTATAAACACGGATTTCATTACTCAGTTCACAGAGAAGATACGCATACTTTCCATCGTCACTGAACCGGATAATACGAGGAGCCGTTTCTCTGGGGCATCTTAAAATATCAACAAGTTCCAGCTTATGTGTTCTTTTATTGATACGGTAAATTTTCACCTGATCGATTCCGTTATCTACTGCACAGAGATATTTGTTATCGGGTGTAGGCCGCACACAGTTTACATGAGGTCTGAAATTTCTTTCCGCCACGCTTCCAAGCCCTTTGTGAAAAACACCGTCCATAAGGCTTCCCAGACTTCCGTCACGATGCGTATGTACAACAGTTACCTTTCCATCATGATAACCTGCTACATAAAGATATTTTCCGTCCACATCTGTAGCAAGGTAACAGCCTCTCATTCCGTCAATATCCACGCTGTTCATTCGTGTCAGATCACCATCTTTATCTCTTTCAAAAACAGCAACACCCTCATCCTCTATAGAATACAGGTATTTCCCGTTTTTGGAAACAGCAGTATGGGAAGAGTTACTTACCTCCACTTCATTCCTCTCTGTCAGAAGTCCCTTTTCTACATTTACATCGTATACTTTTATGCCTTTACTGGCTCCGTGAGTATAAGAACCCACATAAGCTACATATTTCTTTTTGCCCATTTTGTCCGCCTCCTAATCGCCTTTATAAAGTGATTTCATTATAGCATAAACTGTTTCTGTGAACAAGTTTACTTCTGCGAAAAATACTTTTTCACAGCATCAAGAGTTTTTTCGATTGCCTCGTCTGTATGGGCATCGGAAAGGAACATCGCCTCAAACTGAGACGGAGCCATATGGATTCCCATGCTAAGCATTCCTTTAAAATACTCCGCAAAAGCTTCTGTGTTGGAAGTCTTTGCAGACTGATAATCCACTACCTCTTTTTCTGTGAAGAAAAGACTTGCAAGAGAAGAAATGTGGTTGATCTGGTAAGAAAGTCCCGCTTCTTCCAAAATCTTTTTCATTCCTCCATAAAGCTTTTCTCCTTTTTCTTCCAGTCCTTTATAAACTTCAGGGTGTGCATGAAGGTATTTCAACTGGGTAAGACCTGCTGACATGGCAATGGGATTTCCACTTAAAGTTCCTGCCTGATATACACTTCCAACAGGAGAAATCATCTCCATGATTTCTTTTCTTCCGCCGTATGCACCTACCGGCATTCCGGCTCCGATAATTTTTCCATAAGTTACAAGATCCGGCTTTACGCCAAAATATTCTGCCGCACCACCGAAAGCAAGACGGAAGCCTGTTATTACCTCATCAAAAATAAGAAGTGCGCCATATTTGTCACAAAGCGCCCGAAGCCCCTTTAAAAATCCTTCTTTCGGAAGAACGACACCCATATTTGCTCCTACCGGCTCTACGATCACTGCTGCAGTCTGACCATCTGCCTGTGAAAGAAGCTCCTCCACACTGGAAAGGTCATTATATACGGCTGTCATGGTGTCTTCCGTACAGCCTTTTGGAACACCGGCGCTGTCAGGCACTCCGCTTGTCATCACACCGGAGCCTGCGCTTACCAGCATGGCATCACTGTGTCCGTGATAGCATCCTGCAAATTTGATAATCTTATTTTTCCCTGTAAATCCTCTTGCTGCCCGAACTGCGCTCATAACCGCTTCTGTTCCGGAATTTACCATACGAATCATGTCTATATGGGGAATATTCTCGCAGATAAACTCTGCCATCTCCACCTCGATTTCTGTTGCACAGCCAAAACTTAATCCATTTTCACATGCTTTTATAACACTTTCTTTCACTGCCGGAAAATTATGTCCCAGAATCATAGGTCCCCAGGAATCAATATAATCAATATAGCGGTTTCCGTCTACATCATAAATATAACAGCCGTCTGCTTTTTCAATAAATCTGGGAGCTTCTCCGATTGCACCATAAGCACGGACCGGGCTGTTTACGCCTCCCGGGATTCTTTTTACTGCACGTTCAAATAACTGCTCTGATCTTGTCATCAGCCAATTCTCCCTTCATCCATAAATTTTGCAAGCTCTTTTGCAAAATAAGTAATGTAAATCTGTGCACCTGCACGGTAAGCGCCAACAGCCATTTCGCAGATGATCTTTTCCTCGTCAATCCATCCCATCTGGGAAGCTGCCTTTACCATTGCGTATTCTCCACTGACGCTGTACGCTGCCATTGGAACGTTCGTTACTTTGGAAATCTCAGAAATCAGATCATGGTATGCAAGGGCAGGTTTTACCATAATAATATCCGCTCCCTCTTCAATATCAGAAAGCGCTTCTTTCATTCCTTCCCGTCTGTTGTGAAAGTCCATTTGATAGCTCTTTCTGTCTCCAAAAGAAGGCGCAGAACCTGCTGCGTCACGGAATGGTCCGTAAAAAGCAGAAGCATATTTTACTGCATAAGACATAATTGGTGTTTCTTTATGCCCATTTGCATCAAGGCATTCCCGAATTGCCCGCACACGTCCGTCCATCATATCGGAAGGCGCTACCATATCCGCACCTGCCTCCACATGGGAAAGAGCTGTTTTTGCAAGGAGTGTCAGAGTCTTATCGTTTTCCACTTCATGTCCGCAAAGAACACCGCAGTGTCCATGAGAAGTATATTCACACATACATACATCTGTAATGTAATACATATCCGGAAATTCTTTTTTTGCTGCACGAAGTGCCCTCTGCACGATTCCTTCCGGATCATATGCACCGCTTCCCACTTCGTCCTTATGGTCCGGAATGCCAAAAAGCATAACGCTTCCTACTCCTGTATTTGTCAGACGCTCCAGCTCGTAAGGAAGACGGTCAATGCTGTAGCGGTACTGCCCCGGCATGGAAGGAATCTCCTCCTCAATACCTGTACCTTCTTTTACAAAAAGAGGATAAATAAGAGATGATTTATCCATTCTTGTCTCCCGTACCATTTTTCGCAGTGTCTCGCTGCCTCTCAATCTTCTTGGTCTTTGAATCAGTTCCATGTTTCCTCGCTCCT
>JAUNAX010000015.1 GCA_030527365.1 Eubacteriales bacterium
AGTTTTCGCTGTTGATGCCGAAATAAAAAAATAAGAAAGCCCTGAACTTTGTTTTGCGTCAAAGTCCGGGGCTGTTGTTTTTGAAAAATTATTTGTTGTCAGAAGTTTCCGGAAGCCAGATATGTACGGCTTCAATTCGATTTTTATCCAATTCGTCTACCACAAGGCGGATTCCGTTTTCCAGAGTAACGGATTGACCTTGAGAGGGAAGCGAATCCAGCTGTTCGATGATATAACCGCCGACAGAATCGTAATCTTCTGATTCAAGATGAATGGACAGCGCCTCATTAATATCGTCAAGTTTGGCAGAACCAAGGGCGATATATTCTTTGCCTGGTTGGATTTCTTTTAAATCTTCTTCTTCGTCTTCATCGTACTCATCGCGAATTTCGCCCACGATTTCCTCCAGAAGATCTTCCAGTGTGACAAGACCGGCAGTAGAGCCGTATTCGTCAAGGACAATGGCAAGATTTACAGATGCCTTACGCATTTCTACCATCAAATCAGCAGTTCTTTTATATTCATATGTGAAATATGGTTCCCGCAGAATCTTTTGTATGGAAAATTCCTGATTTTTGGGATAAAGAATCAAATCCTTTATATTAATGATTCCTATAATATTATCTGTGTTTTCTTCATAAACCGGGAAACGGGTGTGCATGTCCTTCCGGAATATTTCCATTAACTCGTCATAAGTGGAGTTAATATCCACAAAAGTCATGTCGATTCTTGGAATCATAACATCTTTTGCGGCGGAATCACCAAAATCAAACACATTGTAAATCATCTGTTTTTCTTCCCGTTCGATAACGCCGTCTTCCTGACTCACATTTACAAGAGTACGAAGCTCATGTTCTGTCATGGGATTTGCTTTTGCATTAGGGTCTACACGGAGAAGAAACATTACGCTGTTGCCAAGCTTTCCTACAATGAAAACTACAGGAGTTAAAATAACTGTAAGAAAATAAATGATTTTGGCATAAGACAGTGCAATTTTCTCAGCGTGAAGTGACGCCAGTGTTTTTGGCGTAATCTCGCCAAAAAGTAAGATAATAAGGGTAAGTACCCCGGTTGCCGCTCCCACATAGACGTTGCCAAACACCTGAATGGTAAGGGTTGTCACAAGTGAAGAAGCGGAGATGTTTACAATGTTGTTTCCAATTAAAATTGTGCTGAGCATTTTGCTGGAATTGGAAATTACCTTGTCCAGTATAATTGCCCGTTTGTCTCCCTGCTCTATGAGAGCCTGAATACGAATGCGGTTTACTGTTGTCATTGCTGTTTCTGCGGAAGAAAAAAATGCAGAAAGAAGAATCATAAGTACAATAGTAACCGCTTGTATGGGAACACTCGAATCCAAAATTTGTTCACTCCTTGTTTTTTAATATTTGAATAAAAATATACATGATTTCGACGAAAAATGCAAGGGTGAAAAAAGTAATTTCAGGGGTGTAAAAAACAGGGGAAATGTGGTATAATTTTTTCGACAAAAAATGAAAAAATATTATTACAAAATCTTTACAAATTAGTAAAGATTTGTTATTATAATAGAGATACAGATGTATCAGAGAATACATATAAAATGAAAAACAGATAAATTTTTTGATATAGATGACGCGAAAGCGTTCCCGGGAGGTAAACATGGAGCAGAAGAAAATGGTAAAAAAAACAAATAGAAAAGGTATTTCCGTTCTGGCAGCGGCAGTTTTGACAGCATCTTTACTGGGAGGACAGGTATATCCTGTAGCTGCAGCAGCAGAATACGGCACTACTATAACAAAAGGAAGCCTGATACCGGACAATGTCACAATTTCAGAACCGGTGGCACTTTCTGAGGTTTCTCTTCCGGGAAGTGAATATGGAACTCTGGCGTGGGCTGATGAATCTTTTGTTCCTTCCGAACATGTGCAGTCCTGTGAAGTTATATTTACACCTTCAGGGAAAACAGATGTATCCGGTGTTTCCGGTTATGATAAGGAAACAGGAACAGTGATCGGATATGTAAATGTTGTGGTAAGCAGTCTTGCAGAACAGGAAGAAGAGTATGAAGAATCTCCTGAACAAAATCAGGATCAGGAGACAGAAACAGAAGAGCCGGAAATAACCGTGACTCCGGAAGCAGAAGAAACACCGGAGGAGGAAGCACCTGAGAAGGAAGAGCCTGAAGTAACCACAACTCCTGAAGTAACAGTAACTCCAGAAGTGACAGAAGCGCCTGAGAAGGAAGAACCAGAAGTGACCACAACTCCGGAAGCAACGGTAACGCCTGAAGCAGAAGAAGCACCGGACGAAGAACCACAGGTAAGCGTAACTCCGGAAGCAACGGTAACACCTGAAGAAGAAGCACCGGACGAAGAAGAACCAGAGGCAACGATAACTCCGGAAGCGACAGAAACCCCGGAAGCAACACCTGCTCCAGAGGAAGAAGATGATAATATTTTTGATCGTCCGCAGGAGCCTTCCGAGGAAGAAATGGACCGTCCTTCTGATATGGAAGAAAATCTTACAGAGCAGGAGATGGCAGAGATGGCAGAACAGAACCATACCTGTAACGGGATTTCTGTTTCCGGCATCAATCTTCCGTGGTATGTACAGTTCCGTGCCACAAGCGGTGAGAGCTATGATTTTACAAATGAAGAAGACGCAGCAATTTTTAAATCCTACGAATTTGAGTTGTGGGATTTAAAGAACAACACAGAATATGCGATTCCGGACGGACAGTATATCAGTGTAACAGTTCCTGTGAAAGATGGATATGATTACTCTGTAGAGCATCTTCTTGATAATGGAGCAATGGAGACGATTATTCCAAATGTGGAAGATGGAGTTATGGTATTCAGTACACATTCTTTCAGCCCATTCGGAATTGCCGGAAGTAAGCCTATTGTAGATAATGGAATTGCAGAGGATGGATATGGCGGAAATGCAGAACCTACAAAAGCTCCTGAGACAACAAAAACGCCGGAAGTAACGAAAGCTCCTTCTTCTGATTCTTCTGATGGGGAAAATCAGGAAACTTCCAACAATACATCCGGGAATACGTCAGTGCAGTCCCAGTCAGATAAAACGGAAACAAATGGAAATACTGAAAACAAAACAGAGACAGATGAAAAGACAAACACATCTGACAGTAAAAAATCTGTAAACACAGGTGATTCTACCGTGATCCTGCCATTTGTAATTCTGGTGGCAGCAGCAGTGATTGTGGTTGGTGTTGTTCTTTATCTGAAGAAAAACAGAAAATAAGCAGTCATAAGGGAAATCCCTTTTCCATATATTTTCATATGGAAGGGGGATTTTTAATTATGAAGGGAAAGGCAGTTTTAAAAGCATTACTTTTTGCTTACGGGATTACTGGTATTCTTCTTTTGCTCCTTGCATTTTTGTTGTTTCAGTTCAATCTGGGAGAGGGAACAGCGGCAGGAGGAATCGTAGCAGTTTACGTTCTGGCTTGTTTTTTCGGAGGTTTTGCAGCGGGAAAATTTATCAGAAAGGATAAATATTTCTGGGGAACTCTGACAGGGCTTGCTTATTTTCTGTTGCTTGTTGTTGTGTCTTTCGGAGTGCAGGGAAAGTGGGATATGACGGTACAACATGTGATAACTACATTTTTTATGTGTCTTGGAGGAGGAGCGCTTGGTGGAATGCTCTCCTGAGAGAAATTTGCACAAAAAAGTCTTTTAAATTATGAAAATGTATGCTATACTATCCCAAGAAATATTTATATATTAAGGAGGATATACGATGGAGCATATCAAAACATTAAATACAAAAAATTTACAGAACACAGTAAAAAAAGGCGGCTGCGGAGAATGCCAGACATCTTGTCAGTCTGCTTGTAAAACTTCCTGTACAGTAGGAAATCAGAGCTGCGAGCATAAATAAGGCGGCTGTAGAAAAACATCGGGCAGCGGGTATTTATCCGCTGCTTCTTCTTGTATAACAGGAAATTATAATGTTCGAAGCGGACTTGTCCGCTTTGTTCTTTTTACGAAAATAAGCAGAAAGGATTAAGAAAAATGAGTCTGATTCACCGTTATCAGAGCAACGGCTATAACATTGTTCTGGATATAAACAGCGGATGTATTCATCTTGTAGATGAAGTTACATATGAAGTGCTTCCTTATCTTGAGGAGGGAATGGACACTGCTGAGATTATACAGAAGCTTGACGGTCGTTTTGATGAAAAAGCTGTGGAAACTTCTGTTTCTGAATGCAAAAAGCTTGCAGAAGAGGGAATGCTTTTCACAAAAGATATTTACGAGGCAGCAATCGAAGAATTTACAGACAGCAGACAGACAGTAGTAAAGGCACTTTGCCTTCACATTGCTCATGACTGCAATCTTGCCTGTCGTTACTGCTTTGCAGAAGAAGGAGAATATCACGGAAGAAGAGCGTTAATGTCCTTTGAAGTAGGAAAGAAGGCGCTTGATTTTCTCATTGCCAATTCCGGTTCCAGAAAGAATCTGGAGGTAGATTTCTTTGGCGGCGAGCCACTTATGAACTGGCAGGTTGTAAAAGACCTGGTAGAGTATGGCCGCAGCCAGGAAAAACTGCATAATAAAAAGTTCCGTTTTACTCTTACTACAAACGGAGTTCTTTTAAATGACGAAGTAATGGAATTCTGCAACAGAGAAATGAGTAACGTAGTGTTAAGTGTAGACGGAAGAAAAGAAGTGCACGATTATATGCGTCCCTTCCGGAAAGGCGCAGGAAGCTATGATCTGATCATGCCGAAATTCCAGAAATTTGCAGAGTCAAGAAATCAGGACAATTATTATGTGAGAGGAACATTTACCCACCATAATCTTGATTTTTCAAAAGATGTTCTTCATCTGGCAGACCTTGGATTTAAGCAGATTTCCGTAGAGCCTGTGGTGGCGCCTGATACAGAAGAATATGCGATTAAAGAAGAGGATATTCCAAAGATTCTGGAAGAATACGATCTTCTTGCAAGGGAAATGATCAAACGGGAGAAAGAAGGAAAAGGATTTAATTTCTTCCACTTTATGATTGACCTTACAGGAGGACCGTGTGTATACAAACGCCTGTCAGGCTGCGGATCCGGAACAGAGTATCTGGCAGTGACCCCGTGGGGTGACTTTTATCCCTGCCATCAGTTTGTAGGGGAAGAAGAATACCTGATGGGAAATGTAGACGAGGGAATCACAAAACCTGAAATCCAGAAAGAATTCGGACACTGTAATGTGTACACAAAACCGGATTGTAAAAATTGCTTTGCCCGTTTTTACTGCAGCGGCGGCTGTGCTGCAAATGCGTACCATTTTAAAGGCGATATTCAGGGGAATTATGAAATCGGATGCGAGCTCCAGCGTAAACGTGTGGAGTGCGCTATCATGATAAAAGCCGCTCTTGCGGAATAAAAAGAAGTAAAGAAGGGAAAAACAATGAAGAAAAACAGAGGAGTCCTTGTCCTGATCTGCACTGTTCTGCTGACAGGTTTACTGTGTTTTACAGCAGCAGTGGGATTCGGACCAACAGGAACCGGTGCGGCAAAAAATATCAAAACCGGTCTTGATCTCTCAGGTGGCGTCAGCATTACCTATGAGGCAAAAGAAGAAAATCCAAGCAGCGAAGATATGGCAGATACCACATATAAGCTGCAGAAGCGTGTGGAACAGTACAGCACAGAAGCACAGGCTTATCAGGAAGGCGGAAACCGTATCAATGTGGAAATTCCAGGTGTAACAGATGCAAACGCCATTCTGGAAGAGCTGGGAAAACCAGGTTCTCTCTGTTTTGTGGAGCAGACAGATAAA
The DNA here is from genome assembly GCA_030527365.1 of Eubacteriales bacterium. Classification (GTDB taxonomy): domain Bacteria; phylum Bacillota; class Clostridia; order Lachnospirales; family Lachnospiraceae; genus Blautia_A. The sequence continues at coordinate 5,781 of JAUNAX010000015.1, forward strand.
GACGGAAATGAAAACTTCACATATGGAGAAAATGGATATGAGCTTTCAAGAACCATTGACCAGATTCGTGAAGCTGGTTCTGTTGTACTGGAAGGCACAGATATAGCAGAGGCAGAAGGCGGCGCTATCCAGGATCAGACGACAAATGCAAAACAGTATGTGGTAAGTCTGACTCTCACAAAAGAAGGAAAGAAAAAATTTGCAGAAGCAACAAAGGCAAATGTGGGAAAGCAGATTGCTATCGTATATGACAATGGTATTTTAAGCGCGCCGAATGTGTCCGAAGCAATTACAGGCGGAAGCGCACAGATTGACGGTATGGGAAGCCTTGAGGAAGCACAGGAGCTGGCTTCTTATATTCGGATCGGTTCTTTAAGTCTTGAACTTGAGGAAGTACGTTCCAGCGTTGTGGCAGCACAGCTTGGAGAGGAAGCCATTGAGACAAGTGTAAAGGCTGCGGCAATCGGTCTTGTGATCGTGATCCTGTTTATGATTCTTGTATATCGCATTCCCGGTCTTGTGGCAGGAATTGCACTTGTTCTTTATACAGCTATGATACTGATCACCTTAAATGCCTTTGACATTACCCTGACACTTCCGGGTATTGCAGGTATTATCCTGGGTATTGGTATGGCAGTAGATGCAAATGTTATTATTTATGCGCGTATACAGGAAGAAATTGCAGCAGGAGTATCTGTGAGAAACTCTATTAAGAGCGGTTTCAGTAAAGCATTTTCTGCAATTTTTGACGGCAATATCACAACCTTGATCGCAGCTTTTGTACTGATGTGGCTTGGTTCCGGTACAGTAAAAGGTTTTGCATATACTCTGGCTCTTGGTATTGTGATTTCCATGTTTACCGCTCTTGTGATTTCAAGACTGATCGTAAATGCGCTTTATGCAGTAGGAATCCGCAATCCAAAATTTTACGGAAGCGCAAAGCAGAGAAAAGCTATCAATTTTGTAGGAAAAAGAAAAGTATTCTTTATCCTTTCTCTCATACTTATTCTCTGCGGACCTGCATTTATGCTGTTCCACAGCCAGAGTGAGGGAAAGGCTTTAAACTACAGCCTTGAATTCTCAGGCGGTACAGCTACAAATGTTACCTTCAACGAAGACATGGATATTAAGGAAATTGACTCCAAGGTAACACCTCTTGTAGAAAAAGTAACAGGCGATAAGAACGTACAGCCTACAAAAGTTGTGGGAACTAATCAGGTTATTATTAAAACAAGAACCCTTTCTCTTGATGAGCGTGAAAAACTGAACAAGGCGCTTGTTAAGGAATTTGATGTAGATGAAAAACTGATCCAGGCAGAAAATATTTCTGCGACTGTAAGTAAAGAAATGCGTCAGGACGCGATTGTGGCAGTTCTTGTAGCAACCGTATGTATGCTTCTTTACATCTGGCTGCGCTTTAAAGATATTCGTTTTGCAAGCAGTGCAGTTCTGGCACTTCTTCACGACGTTCTCGTTGTGTTGACATTTTACGCCATCGCAAGAGTATCTGTGGGAAATACCTTTATTGCATGTATGCTGACAATCGTGGGTTACTCCATTAATGCTACGATCGTTATTTTCGACCGTATCCGTGAGAATCTCCACGGCAGCAAACGTACAGAGAATCTTGAGGAAGTGGTAAATGCAAGTATTACACAGACACTTACAAGAAGCATTTATACATCTTTCACTACTTTTGTAATGGTTGCTGTTCTTTATATCATGGGCGTTTCTTCTATCCGTGAGTTTGCAGCGCCTCTTATGGTAGGTATTATCTGTGGTGCGTACTCTTCTGTATGTATTACAGGTGCACTGTGGCTTGTTATGAAAAAACGGCTTTCCGGAGGAGCAAAACCGGTAAAAGCAATTTCTGCAAATAACCAGACTGAGAAAAAGGTGAATGCACAGAAACTTTCTGTTCAGAGTCAGAGCGTTTCTTCCAAAGAAAAACAGCCGAAAAAGAAAAACCGCAAGAGAGTAGCAGAGCGTCTTGCAGCTCAGGAAGCAGCAGAAAAAGCAGCTTCTGAGAAAGAAAATGAAACAAAATAAAAAAACAAATATCCCGGACAGGTATCTCCTGCCTGGGATATTTATCTTTGTAGCGAGGAGAAACAAAATGGAAAAATGGGTAGTAACTGCAAAGGGAGCAGATTTTCAGGCGATGGGGAGAGCTTTTGGAATTGACCCGGTCATTGCAAGACTGATCCGAAACAGAGACGTAGTGGGAGATGAGGCAGTGCGGCAGTACCTTTTTGGAACAACAGACGAGCTTCCTTCTCCCTGGCTTTTAAAAGATATGAAAAAAGCGGTGGAGATTGTAAAGGAAAAAGTGTGTCAGAAAAAGAAAATCCGTATTATTGGAGATTATGACATTGATGGTGTGACTTCTACATATATTCTGATCCGTTGTTTTCAGAAAATTGGTGCGCAGGCAGATACCTATATTCCAGATCGGGTGGCAGACGGTTATGGGATTCATGAGCATCTTATAAAAAAAGCTCTGGAAGATGGAGTAGATACGATTGTGACCTGTGACAATGGAATTGCGGCATCAGCAGAGGTTACAATGGCAAAAGAGGCGGGAATGACAGTAATTGTCACAGATCATCACGAGATTCCCTATAAAGAAACAGAAGAGGGAAGGGAGTATCAGATTCCTCCGGCAGATGCGGTAATTAATCCAAAACAGCCGGCTTGCCCTTACCCCAACAAAAATCTTTGCGGAGCTGTGGTGGCATTTAAGTTTGCCTGCGCCCTTTACGAAAGTTTTTCTTTCCCAAAGGAAACGGCGGAGGAACTTCTTGAGTTTGCAGCTATAGCGACCGTAGGAGACGTGATGGAACTTCAGGGAGAAAACAGGATTCTTGTAAAAGAGGGGCTTCGTCGCATTGCCGATACAAAAAACGTGGGACTTCGGGAGCTGATTCGCGTAAATGGACTGGAAGATGGCAAAATTACAGCATATCATATCGGTTTTGTGCTGGGACCATGTATCAATGCAAGTGGCCGTCTTGATACAGCAGCCCGTTCTCTTGCTCTTTTAAGTGCAAAAAACAGAGATGAGGCGGCGAAATTGGCAGGAGATTTAAAGGCTCTAAATGACAGTAGAAAAGCTCTGACAGAAAAGGGAAAAGAGGAAGCAATTTTTCAGGTGGAACATACGTCTCTCAAAAACGACAGGGTTCTTGTAGTTTATCTTCCGGATTGCCATGAAAGTCTTGCCGGAATCATTGCGGGAAGAATTCGGGAAAAATACCATAAGCCTTCATTTGTTCTCACAAAAGGGGAAGCCTGTGTAAAAGGTAGTGGAAGATCCATAGAGGGATATTCCATGTATGAGGAGCTTGTAAAATGTGCAGATCTTATGGAGCAGTTCGGAGGTCATCCAATGGCAGCAGGACTTTCCATAAAAGAAGAAAACATAGAGACGTTTCGAAAGAGACTGAATGAAAACTGCAGTCTTACAGAAGAGGACCTGATTCCAAAGGTGGTAATTGATGTGCCCATGCCGCTGTCCTATATTACAAAAAACTTGGTGGAGGAAATTTCTCTGCTTGAGCCGTTTGGAAAGGGAAATACAAAGCCGGTTTTTGCCCAGAAGGATCTGCATGTTTTAAATTTAAGAATTTTTGGGAAAAATCGAAATGTGGCAAAAATGCAGCTTATGGACGGGAACGGTACAGTGATTGACGGAATCTATTTTGGGGAAGCAGAGCGTTTTTCTCAGTATATTTCCGAAAAAGAAACGATTATGATTACTTATTATCCGGAGATCAATCGGTATCAGGGAAGAGAAAATTTGCAGGTAATTATTCAGGAGTATCGTTAAAAACTCGAAGATGGGCGCATTTATGCGGATTCTGTCGGGTTTTAGATTGATTCCCTCATGGAAAAGTGATATACTAAAAAATATTTATGAGATAAAGTGGAGGAATGGGAAAATGAAAAGACTTGAAGAGTATGTAAGAAGTATACCGGATTTCCCGGAACCGGGAATTATTTTTCGTGATGTAACAAGTATTTTACAGGATGCAGATGGATTGAAGCTTGCGATTGATTCCATGCAGGAATGTTTAAAAGATACAGATGTAGATGTGATTGTAGGTACAGAATCAAGAGGTTTTATTTTTGGAGTTCCCATTGCCTATAATCTTCATAAACCGTTTGTACCGGTTCGTAAAAAAGGAAAACTTCCCTGCGAGACAATATCAGAAAGCTATGATCTGGAGTATGGAAGTGCAACTATTGAGATGCATAAGGATTCTATTAAACCGGGTCAGAAGGTTGCTGTTGTGGATGATTTAATTGCAACAGGCGGAACTATTGAAGCTGCGATCCATATGATAGAAGAGCTTGGCGGCGAGGTTGTCAAGGTGGTATTCCTTATGGAGCTTGCCGGTCTGAAGGGAAGAGAAAAGCTGAAAGATTACGATGTAGCGTCTGTAATCTGCTACGAAGGAAAGTAAAACCTATTGTATTGTAGACAGGCAGGTGGAATTTATGGCAGAGATTATAAACGGAAAAGAAGAGAATAACGTACAGATAGAAAAGGAAAAACTGGAATCTGTAAAAAAAGCAGATGCGGCAGTAAAATCCATGAATGATTTTACAAGTCCGGAGGAGCTTTATAAAGAACTGATCACCAGTGTGCGGAAATACCATCCTTCTGCGGATATTTCCATGATTGAGAAAGCGTATGCAGTTGCAAGTGAGGCGCATAAGGATCAGAAGAGAAAATCCGGGGAACCGTATATTATCCACCCTCTTTGTGTAGCGATTATTCTTGCAGATCTGGAGCTTGACAAGGAAACGATCGTGGCAGGACTTCTTCACGATGCCGTGGAGGATACCTGGATGACATATGAGGAAGTAGAAAAGGAATTTGGCTCTGAGGTGGCTCTCCTTGTGGATGGTGTTACAAAGCTAGGCCAGTTGTCTTATGCTGCAGATAAGGTGGAGGTTCAGGCAGAAAACTTAAGAAAGATGTTTCTTGCGATGGCGAAAGACATCAGAGTTATTCTTATTAAGCTGGCAGACCGTCTTCACAATATGCGTACTCTTCAGTATATGCGACCGGAGAAACAGCAGGAAAAGGCAAGAGAAACAATGGATATTTACGCTCCCATTGCCATGCGCCTCGGTATTTCCAAAATTAAGGTGGAACTTGATGACCTTTCTCTTAAATATTTGAAGCCAGACGTATATTACGACCTTGTAGAAAAGGTAGCTCTTCGAAAGAGCGTAAGAGAAGAGTTTGTAGGAAAAATTGTGCAGCAGGTAAAAAAACATATGGAAGATGCCAATATCAAAGCCCAGGTAGACGGGCGTGTAAAGCATTTCTTCAGTATTTATAAAAAGATGGTAAATCAGGATAAGACCATAGATCAGATTTACGATTTATTTGCTGTGCGTATTCTTGTAGATACAGTAAAAGATTGTTACGCGGCACTTGGTGTGATCCATGAAATGTATAAGCCCATTCCGGGACGATTCAAAGATTACATTGCAATGCCAAAACCGAATATGTACCAGTCTCTTCATACAACGCTGATTGGACCAAACGGTCAGCCCTTTGAAATCCAGATACGGACCTTTGAGATGCACAGAACTGCAGAGTACGGAATCGCAGCACACTGGAAGTATAAAGAATCCTCCGACGGAAAAGTTTCGGTGAAAAAGAGTGAGGAAGAGAAGTTAAACTGGCTTCGTCAGATTCTGGAATGGCAGAGAGATATGTCTGACAACCGGGAATTTATGAGCCTTCTGAAAAATGATTTGAACCTGTTTGCAGACAATGTATACTGTTTTACGCCTCAGGGAGATGTAAAAAATCTTCCAACAGGCTCTACCCCTATTGACTTTGCCTACAGTGTGCACAGCGCAGTGGGAAATAAGATGGTTGGAGCCAGAGTAAACGGAAAGCTTGTGCCTATCGAATACCAGATTAAAAACGGGGATCGCATTGAGATCATTACTTCTCAAAATTCCCAGGGCCCAAGTCGTGACTGGCTGAAAATTGTAAAGAGTACACAGGCAAAAAATAAGATCAACCAGTGGTTTAAAAAAGAACTGAAAGAGGATAATATTTTAAAGGGCAAGGAAATGCTTGCTCAGTATGCCAAAAACAAAGGCTTTAAAATTACTCTTTATACAAAACCGCCGTATCAGGAAGCTGTGATGCGTAAATACGGATTCCGCGACTGGGATTCTGTTCTGGCAGCAATCGGTCACGGTGGTTTAAAAGAAGGACAGGTCTTTAATAAGCTGGTAGAAGCTTATGATAAGGAAAATAAAAAGAATCTTACAGATGAACAGGTCCTTGAGGCTGCTACAGAAAATCAGGAAAAGCTTCACATTACAAAAAATAAGGGCGGCATTATTGTAAGAGGCATTCATGATGTTGCCGTTCGTTTTTCAAAATGCTGCAGCCCCATACCGGGTGATGAAATTGTGGGGTTTGTCACAAGAGGAAGAGGAATTACCATTCACAGGACAGACTGTATCAATGTGCTGAATATGTCGGAACTTGACAGAAGCCGTCTTATTGAAGCAGAGTGGCAGGCTCCGGAATCAGCCAATTCAGAAACTTATATGGCGGAGATTCAGATTTACGCAAATAACAGAACCGGTCTTCTTGTAGATCTTTCTAAAATTTTTACAGAGAAAAAAATAGACGTTCGCGGAATGAGCAGCCGTACCAGCAAGCAGGAGAAAGCTACCATTTCTATGAGCTTCAACGTAAAATGTAAAGAAGAGTTAAATACTCTGATTGAAAAAATCCGCCAGATAGACAGCGTTCTTGATGTGGAACGTACAACTGGCTGAGGAGGAAGAAGATGAAAAAAGCAGAGCTTTATAAAAGTATCCTTGGAAGTGTATATACAAACTGTTATTTTCTGAAAAACAAAGACACAGGCGAGGTACTGATCGTTGACCCTGCAGATGAAGCGGAAAAAATTTTTGAAAAAGTAAATGAAATTTCCGGAACACCAAAGGCAGTCCTTCTGACACACGGGCATTTTGACCACATTCAGGCAGTGGAGGACGTGAGAAAAAAATATCAGATTCCTGTCTATGCACAGAGAGAAGAGGCGAAAATGCTTCTTGACACTTCCCTTAATCTGTCCGGAAACTGTGGAAGGATTTCCTGTTCCATAGAAGCAGATACGCTTCTTTCGGACCTGCAGGTATTTGAGGCGGCAGGATTTTCAGTTCAGGTGATTCATACGCCGGGACATACAGAGGGAAGCTGCTGTTATTATATAGAAGCAGAAAATCTTCTGTTCAGCGGAGACACTCTGTTTTACGGATCTGTGGGAAGAACGGATCTGCCGGGAGGAAGCATGGGAGAAATTGTGAGAAGTCTTCATAAGCTGGTAGATTCTCTTCCGGAGGAAACAGAAGTTTATCCTGGACACGATACGTCCACAACCATTGGATATGAAAAGAGGTACAATCCATTTGTATAAAATCAGGATTTTATTTTTAGACAGAGAATTTGAACATGATGTATATGAACTGATACGGGCATTTTATCCGGAGAGTGAAATACATACCATCTACGAGGAAGAAGCCGGACAGGAAGAATACAACCTTTCCTTTATTGTGTCAGAGGAAGATGGAAGCTTTGTTTTAAGATACAAAGGGGAAGGGTATAATGGCGTAACAAGCGCTCAGAAAATAAAGGGGCACTCCTGCAGTCAGGAAGAAGATGCCCCTGTTTTCTGCGAATCAGGAGAAGAATCTGACCGCACGCTTCGAAAAGAAAATAAAGATATTATAAAATACGGTCTTTATAAGCTTCTTGTAAAGCTTACAGGGAGAACTCTGCCCTGGGGAAATTTAACGGGGATCCGTCCGGTAAAGCTTGCAATGGCAATGATAGAATCTGGAATGAAAAACTCCGATACTGCGCAGGAAATGCAGGAGCGGTATCTTGTAAGCCCGGAAAAAACGGCGCTTGCTGTGGCAATCGCAAACAGAGAGAGGGATATTCTAAAAAAAATTGATTATGAAAAAGGCTACAGTCTTTATATCGGCGTGCCTTTCTGTCCAAGTATCTGCCTTTATTGTTCCTTTAGTTCCTACCCTTTAAAAGTATGGAAAGACAGAGTGGACGCATATGTAGATGCACTTTGCCGGGAAATCCGGGAGACGGCTCCTATGATGAAGGAAAGAAAACTGGATACTATTTATATTGGCGGGGGAACGCCAACGACACTGGAACCGGAGCAGCTTAGAAGAGTGCTTCATCAGGTGGAGGAAAGCTTTGGCTTTGACGGGCTTTTGGAATTTACCATAGAAGCAGGACGTCCTGACAGCATTACAAAGGAGAAACTTCAGGCGATCCGGGAATTTCCTGTTACAAGAATCTCTGTAAATCCCCAGACAATGAATCAGGAAACCCTGGATATTATCGGAAGACGCCATACAGTAGAAGAGACGGAAAATGCGTTTCGTCTGGCAAGGGAGCTGGGATTCGATAACATCAATATGGATCTGATCGTGGGGCTTCCGGGAGAAGACATTTCCAAAGTGCAAAATACGCTGGACAGAGTGAGAGCTTTAGCACCGGACAGCCTGACTGTGCATTCCCTTGCTGTAAAACGTGCGGCAAGGCTTAACATGTTCAAGGATAAATACCAGGAAATGACATTTGAAAACAATCAGGAAATTATGAACCTGACTATGGAGGCTGCCCGTGAAATGGAAATGAGTCCTTATTATCTGTACAGACAGAAAAATATGAAGGGCAATTTTGAAAACGTAGGCTATGCAAAAGCAGAGAAAGCGGGGATTTATAATATTCTTATCATGGAAGAAAAACAGCCCATTATCGCACTGGGAGCAGGCGGTTCTTCCAAGCTTGTTTTTGATGGCGGAAGAAGAATCGAACGTGTGGAAAATGTAAAAGATGTCACAAATTACATTGCAAGAATTGAAGAAATGATCGGGAGAAAACGTGCGGGCATTGAAAGGTGGCTGTAGCTTTGGAGACAGCATTAACGACAACAGAAAAAACAGGAATTCTTAAATTTGATCTGGAATCCGAGCTGCGACATGGTATGGACGTAAGCAATCTTGCGTATGAGGTGGCAAAGGAACTGGCTCTTTCTGAGGCGGTGTGCCATGATCTTGCAGTTGCAGGTATGCTTCACGATATTGGAAAGCTGAAGCTGACCGGCTATATTAACGGGCAGGAGAAGGATCCTCTTGTAATAGAGGAACTAAAATATGTAAGAATGCACTCGTCACTTGGATATGAGGTGCTGAAAAAACAGGGATATTCGGATTCTATACTGAAAAGTGTTTTATATCACCATGAAAATTTTGATGGAACCGGGTATCCGTCGAATCTGGCAGGGGAAGACATTCCTCTGGGCGCCAGAATATTAAGAGTTTGCGATGTGTTTGCAGCTCTTCGCTCGGACAGGCCGTACAGACAGGCGTTTGATATGGAAACGGCAATGGAGCTTATGATAGAAGAAATAAAAAATTTCGATATGCAGGTATTTCTTGCATTTCAGAGAGTGGTTCATAATAAAGGAGGAAAGATATGGCATTAAAGAAAAAACCGGTAACCGGAATGAAAGATATTTTACCCAGGGAGATGGAAATTCGAAATTATGTGATGAACATGATTCGAGAAACATATGGCACATTTGGATTTTCTTCCATAGAAACTCCCTGTGTGGAGCATATTGAAAATCTTTGCAGCAAGCAGGGCGGAGAAAACGAGAAACTGATTTTTAAGGTTTTAAAAAGAGGAGAGAAATTAAAGCTTGAGGAGGCAAAGGAGGAGGCAGATCTTGTGGACTCCGGGCTTCGTTATGACCTTACTGTTCCTCTTTCCAGATATTATTCCAATCATGCAAATGAACTTCCAGCTCCTTTTAAAGCCCTTCAGATGGGAAATGTATGGAGAGCAGACCGTCCCCAGAGAGGACGTTTCCGTCAGTTCATGCAGTGTGACATTGATATTCTGGGAGAGCCGACCTACCTTGCGGAAATCGAGCTTGTTCTTGCAACAACAACTCTTCTTGGAAAACTGGATTTCCACAATTTTACAATCCGTATCAATGACCGCAAGATATTAAAAGCAATGGCAAAATACAGCGGTTTCCCGGAAGAAAGTTTTGATACTGTATTTATTATCCTTGATAAAATGGATAAAATCGGACTGGACGGCGTAGCTGAGGAGCTGAAAAAAGAAGGCTTTGAACAGGAAAGCATTGACACATACCTGGGAATGTTCAAAGAAGTGACAAATGATACAGAAGGGGTTCGTTTCCTTGGAGAAAAATTAAAAGATGTTTTGGAACCGGGTGTTGCAGAAGATCTTCAAACCATTATTTCCACAGTGGACAGTGTAAAGACAGCAGATTTTAAAATGTCTTTTGACCCCACACTTGTACGTGGTATGTCTTATTACACAGGACCGATTTTTGAGATCGCAATGGACGAGTTTGGCGGAAGCGTAGGCGGCGGCGGACGTTACGATGAAATGATCGGAAAATTTACAGGAAATCAGACATGTGCCTGTGGTTTTTCCATTGGCTTTGAGAGAATTGTTATGCTTCTTCTGGAAAGAGGATATGAAATTCCCACAAAGAACGGAAAAAAAGCATATCTTATAGAGAAAAATATGCCGGCTGATAAGCTTCTTGCGATTTTAAAACAGGCAGAAGAAGAGAGAAGTGCAGGTACACAGGTAAATATTTCTATTATGAAGAAAAACAAGAAGTTCCAGAAGGAACAGATGATGACAGAAGGATATACAGAGTTTGTGGAATTTTTCCGCGACAGAATGTAAAAATCAGGAGGATATAGAACTATGGCTGAAAGTATGCAGGGATTGCACAGAACATGCCGCTGTGCAGAAGTGACAAAAGAGATGATCGGAAGCGAAGTAACCCTTATGGGCTGGGTGCAGAAAGCAAGAAATAAAGGCGGACTTGTCTTTGTTGACCTTCGCGATCGTTCCGGGATTATGCAGCTTATTTTTGAGAACGGCAGCATTGATGAAGAGGGATTTGAAAAAGCGGGACATCTTCGCAGCGAGTTTGTAATTGCAGTAACCGGTATTGTGGAAAAAAGAGGCGGCGCAGTAAACGAAAATCTTGCAACAGGCGAAATCGAGCTTCGTGTAAACAGCCTTCGTGTGCTGTCTGAGGCGGACGTGCCTCCTTTCCCAATCGAGGAGAACAGCAAGACAAAAGATGAAATACGTCTGAAATACCGTTATCTGGATTTAAGAAGACCGGATCTCCAGAGAAATATGATGTTAAAGAGCCAGGTGGCAATGCTTACAAGACAGTTCTTTGCAAAAGAAGGTTTTCTTGAGATCGAGACACCGATGCTTGGAAAGAGCACTCCGGAAGGCGCGAGAGACTATCTTGTGCCGTCACGTGTGCACCCGGGAAGCTTTTACGGTCTTCCACAGTCTCCCCAGCTTTATAAGCAGCTTTTAATGTGTTCCGGATACGACCGTTATATCCAGATTGCAAGATGCTTCCGTGATGAGGATCTTCGTGCAGACCGTCAGCCGGAATTTACACAGATTGATATGGAACTTTCTTTTGTAGATGTAGACGATGTCATTGATGTAAACGAGAGATACCTTGCATTCCTGTTTAAAGAGGTGCTCGGAGTAGAAGTGAAACTGCCAATCGAAAGAATTACATGGCAGGAGGCAATGGATCGTTTCGGTTCCGATAAACCGGATATGCGCTTTGGAATGGAGCTTCACGATGTGAGTGAGATTGTAAAGGACTGCGGTTTTGCAGTATTTACAGGAGCGCTTGAAAACGGCGGAAGCGTGCGTGGTATCAATGCAGAAGGTCAGGGCGCGATGCCGCGTAAAAAGATTGACAAACTGGTAGAGTTTGCAAAAGGCTACGGAGCAAAAGGTCTTGCTTACATTGCCATTGCAGAAGACGGCACAAGAAAATCTTCTTTTGCAAAATTTATGACAGAGGAAGAGATGGACGCTCTTGTTGCGTCAATGGAAGGAAAGCCGGGAGATCTTCTTCTCTTTGCAGCAGATAAGACAAAGCTTGTATACGATGTACTGGGAGCACTTCGTCTTGAGCTTGCAAAGCAGATGGAAATTCTTGATAAAAACGAGTACCGCTTTGTATGGGTAACAGAATTTCCACTTCTTGAGTGGAATGAGGAGGAAAATCGTTTCACAGCTATGCACCACCCATTTACTATGCTTATGGAAGAAGACCTTCCGCTTCTTGATACAGATCCGGGTAAAGTACGTGCAAAGGCATACGACATCGTATTAAACGGAAATGAAATCGGCGGAGGAAGCGTGCGAATCCACCAGAATGACATTCAGGAAAAGATGTTTGAGGCGCTTGGCTTTACAAAAGAGGCTGCCTATGAGCAGTTCGGCTTCCTTCTGGACGCTTTTAAATACGGAGTTCCGCCTCACGCAGGACTTGCTTATGGTCTTGACCGTCTTGTGATGTTGATGGCAAAGGTGGACAGCATTCGTGACGTTATTGCTTTCCCGAAGGTAAAAGATGCGTCCTGTCTTATGACAAAAGCTCCACAGCCGGTAGACGAGGCACAGTTAAAGGAACTTGGTCTTGATGTAAATATGACAGAAGAAGAATAATGATATGAAAAAATTCAGCAAAAAAGAAATTTTTTCCATTCCCAATATTATGGGATATTTCCGTATCCTTCTGATTCCTGTATTCTGCTATCTCTACATTACAGCAGAAAGCCGGGAAGATTATATGTGGGCAGCTTTTGTAGTGTTGATTTCCAGTTTGACCGATTTATTTGATGGAAAAATAGCAAGGCGCTTCAACATGATAACTGAGCTTGGAAAAGCCCTTGATCCTGTTGCTGATAAACTGACACACGCCGCTCTGGCTGTGTGTCTTGCAACGAGGTATCCGCTTATGTGGATTCTGATCGCGCTTATGGCAGTGAAAGAAGGCTATATGGGAATTATGGGGATTCTTTTCCTTAGAAAAGGAAAGATGCTTGACGGAGCCATGTGGTTTGGAAAAGTATGTACTGCCCTTTTATTTGTGGGGCTTCTTGTACTGTTTTTATTCCCGGCGCTCCCGGAAATATTCGTAAATATCCTGATTACAGTTATGATGGCAGTGATGGCAATCACTCTTTTGTTATATATTCCTGTTTTTCGCAAAATGAAAGAAGAAAAATAGAACAGGGGAGGGAGGGGAAGCCGTGTTTCATACTCTGTTATTTATTATTTACATTCTGATGATCTTAACCGTGATTTTTATAGAACGGAAAAGTCCCACAGAAGCTCTTCTCTGGGTATTTGTGATGATTTGTCTTCCTTATGCAGGGACAATCCTTTACCTTGTTTTTGGCAGTACTGCAGCCATAAAACTGACTGCGTTTTTAAGAAAAAGACGGCTTTTGAATAATCCTTCCGGATTTATGCTTACAGAAGCTTCTGATATAAAAGAAAATATGCTGTCTGAGGAAGACGTACAGGTAATCCGGTTTAATTCCACATATAATGGAAGTTGTCTGACCTGCTGTGATAAAGCAGAGTTTTTAACAGATGGAAAAAGTCATTATAAAAGGCTTTTTCAGGATATTCAAAATGCGGAGCAGAGCATTTATATCGAATTTTATACTATTCATCACGACGTAGTGGGAGAAAAACTGGTAGAGCTTCTTACAGAAAAGGCAAAAGAAGGAGTAAATGTGTGGGTAATGTGCGATTTTATTGCAAACCTTTCTACTCCCCAGAAAATGTTTCGCCCCCTTATAGAAGCAAATGGAAAGGTTATCCGTGTAAAGCCATATTTTACCCATTACAGAAGTCATAGAAAAATTGTATCCATAGATCATCAGATTTCCTATATTGGCGGAATGAATATTGGAAAGCAGTATGCCAATATGGATAAAAAGAAAAATCCCTGGAGAGATACTCAGGTGCGACTGGAAGGAGCGTGTACTTCTGTCCTTGATGAATATTTTCTTACAGACTGGCTATGTGCAGTAAGAAAAAGAGACTGGGACAGTACTCTTTCTGATATTTGCAAACTGACTCCTCAGAAATACGAAAAATCAGATTCGTTATGTCAGTTTATTACAGGAGGGGCAGATACAGATAAAGAGTCTGTAAAAATGTGTTATCTCAGCATGATACGAAGCGCCAAAAAGACCATACGCATTCAGTCTCCGTATTTTATTCCCGATGCTTCTGTGATGGACGCGTTAAAAACAGCGGCTGCGGCAGGAGTAAAAATAAAGCTTATGATTCCTGGAGTGAAGGCGAGCTTTTTTCTTGACCCTGTGACAAATTATTTTTGTGGACAGCTTCTGGAATATGGTATGGAGGTATATAAATACAAAGGCTATATCCATGCTAAAACTATGGTGATTGATGAGGAGCTTTGCTGTATTGGCTCTGTAAATATGGATATGAGAAGTCTTATGGTAGACGATGAAGTATGCGGTGTTTTTTATTCTAATGAGCTTGTGAAACAATACAGAGAAATTTTTGAAAAGGATATTCTGCACTGCAATCCATATACATTGGAAATGTTTCGGGGCAGAACACAGAAAGAGAAAATTATGGCAAGCATTTTTCTGCTGTTTGCGCCTCTTATGTAAAAAAACAGAAACCGGAGAGTTTGTATTTCTCCGGTTTCTGTTTTTTTGCAAAAATTATTCATTGTTCTCCTCTGATACGGGAGATGTGACAAGTGTTCCGAAAATGGCGTTTCCAAGTTCTCTGCTTGCGTCTTTCAGCTTCCAGGAAGCACCGTCATTTACAAGATGGAAGACTGCAGAGGCAGTAATGGTATCTTCATTTTCTTGGATGGTTTCCAGAAGAAGTTCATAAGACTTCTGGTATCGCTTTTCCGATCCGTCGATTACAGCGTCAGCAGAGGCAAGATAGTTATCCAGCTTTTTGTGATAAGCATCTAAAATACTGTCGCTGTCAAAGGTGGTAATTTCGGCTTCTACAGAAGCGGTATATCCATTTACTGTGGCTTCTGTAATCTTGTAATTGAAATTTGTATGTACCTGTTCCACAAGAGCAGAAGCGATGGTGCTTCTGGCAGTGTTTCCGCTTGCAAGGAGACTTTCAATGCCGAGAAAATTATTCATTTCTTCCAGATTCATTTTCTTCAGTGTTTTCAGATAAACCTTCATAGTCTCTTCAGGAGAAAGAATATCGGGATCTGCAAGATATGTGATCAGCCCCCCTACCAGATCGTTTTCCAGGGAGTTTGAATGGTCGATTTTCCAAACATCATTTTTGTAGTGCAAGGTTATAGTACAGACTTCATCTACTGTTTCGTATTTGTTTTTTTTCAGGAGCTGGTTTAAAAGGTAATAACTGTTGTCTGCACTTTCTGAGGCAGAAGCGACCGCTTCAATTTCTGTTTTGAGCTTCAGAGCTTCAAAGTCTTCTGCCAGACTTCTGGCATTAAGTGTGGAAAGCTTTACAGAAGCAGAAGCTTTTTTCTGTTTTTTATCTATGTGGATTTCCTGAATTTTATAATCAAAATTCCGGAAGAAAAGAGAAAAAACTTCTTTCACCTCAGCTGACAGTTCCATATCTTTTGTAGCAGGAAACAGTTCCTTATAAGAAACGTATTCCTGAGTTTTCTCCGAATCCAGATTTTTCAGTAAATCCAGTTCACGAGTAATGACTTCCCTTACATCTGATTTGCCCATAGGGGAACAGCTTGTCAGAAGGATGACAAGGACAAACAGAAACACAGGAAGAAAACGTTTCACAATCTTCATATGGGTTCTTTCCTTTCCTATAAAAAATTGTTCTGCCCTATTTTACCAGAAAATGAACAGAAAGTCAAAAAAGCATAAAAAATATACGATTTTTATAAAATAAGAATGAAAAATTTGTGAAAAATGCAGTGATTTTCCTACGGGCTTTTATTTTACTGTAGAATCTGGTATGATAAGAAAGAAAATTTGAGACTGTTAAATGATTATTGGAGGTACTATCATGAAAAAAAGCTTTTTGGTTGCGGGAGGCATTGTGATAGCGGCAGCAGCCGGAGCCGGAGGCTGGTATTATTATAACAACAGCCAGACAGGGGCTTCAGGAGAAGATACCGTATATGTATCCTCCATCAGTACCCTTATGGGAAATGACCTTGGTGTGCAGAACCGGTATGCCGGAGTTGTAGAACCACAGGATACTGTGGAGGTGAAAATTGACAATGGCAGAAAGGTAAAAGAAGTCAAAGTCAAAGTAGGAGATGAGGTAAAACAGGGACAGCTTCTGTTTGAATATGATTTAAGCAGCATTCAGGAGGATCTGCAGGAGGCAAAGCTTGACCTGGAGCGTCTCAAAAACGAGGCGGTTAATCTCCAGCAGCAGATCAATACTCTGGAAAAAGAAAAAAAACAGGCGAAGGCAGACAGCCAGCTTTCTTATACCATTGAGATAGAGACAAATAAAATGAATCTCAAAAAAAATGAATATGATCAGAAAAGCAAAGCTGCGGAAATCCAGAAGCTGGAAAATGCCATGTTAAATACAGAAGTAAGAAGCGATATAGACGGTGTGATTCAGAAAATTGATTCTTCAAAAATGAGCAGTGATGACTCCGAATCAGTGGAGAATACCCTTGTAGAAGAGTCCGGCAGTTATATGTCCGGCATGGATAATTCAGAAAATGCGGCGTTTATTACGATTTTAAGTACAGGGGCTTACCGTGTAAAAGGTATGGTCAATGAGTTGAACCGTCAGAATATCATACCGGGAGAACCGGTAATTATCCGTTCCAGAGCAGATGAAACACAGATATGGAAGGGAACAATGGGAAATGTAGATCAGGAAAACGCAGCTTCTGATAATAGCAACAATATGTACGGTATGATGAGTACAAGCGGGGATTCTCAGACAAATTCAAGCTCTTATCCTTTTTATGTGCAGCTTGAAACTTCAGAAGGGCTTATGCTTGGACAACATGTTTACATAGAACCAGACCAGGGACAGAACGACAAAAAAGAAGGACTCTGGCTCAGTGATTTCTTTATTGCAGATGCAGATACTGCAGAACCTTATGTGTGGGTTGCAGATGAGAAAAAACATCTGGAAAAGAGAAGTGTGACACTTGGAAAGTATGATGAAGCGCTTCTTGAGTATGAAATTGTGGACGGACTGACAGAAGACGACTGCATTGCGTTCCCGGCAGAAGGACTTGAGGAAGGTATGGATGCAGTTGTGGGAAGCGGGGAGCAGACCATGAATGCTATGATGTCTGATATGTCCGAGGATATGGGGGCAGCAGATACGGAGGAACCGGACATGGAATCAATGGAAGGGGAAGACTCTTCGGATGAGATGGTTCCTGAGGAGGAAATGGGAGAGATGGTTCCCTATGAGGAAGGAACAGAAGAAAGCCAGCCAGACGCTTCCGGCGCAGTTGTGGATGACCTTGTACCAGTAGGCTGATGTGTACAGATAAGACAAAGGAGAGCCTTTAAAATGATTTTGGATCTGAAGGATATATATAAAGAATATCAGCAGGGGAAAATGAGCGTTCCCGTGTTAAAGAATGTGAATTTTTCTATGGAGGAAGGGGAGTATGTGGCAATCATGGGACCTTCCGGTTCCGGAAAAACCACGCTTATGAATATCATCGGGTGTCTGGATCAGGCGACAAAGGGCACGTTTTTTCTTGACGGGCAGGATATAAGCGCCTGTTCGGAAAACGAAATGTCAGATTTGCGCCTGCATAAAATTGGTTTTGTATTCCAGAGCTTCCATCTTCTTCCAAGACAGACAGCCCTGGCGAATGTGGAAATGCCTTTGAATTATGCGAAAGTTCCCAAAAAAGAAAGAAAGGAACGAGCATTGAAAGCACTGGAAAGAGTAGGGCTTGCAGAGCGTGTGGATTTTCGACCCAATCAGCTTTCCGGCGGACAGATGCAGAGAGTTGCCATTGCCCGGGCGATTGTGAACAATCCAAAGCTCCTTCTGGCGGACGAGCCTACAGGAGCTCTTGACAGCAAATCCGGAGCTCAGGTTATGGAGTTGTTTCAAAAATTAAATGAGGAAGGCGTATCTGTTCTCATGATTACCCATGACCCGGATATTGCGGCACATGCAAAGCGCGTTGTTACCATACGTGACGGTGAACTGCAGGAAAAGAGGTGAAAAAATGC
The DNA here is from genome assembly GCA_030527365.1 of Eubacteriales bacterium. GTDB lineage: Bacteria > Bacillota > Clostridia > Lachnospirales > Lachnospiraceae > Blautia_A. The sequence goes on from JAUNAX010000015.1 coordinate 23,940, forward strand.
GCAGCATAATCAAAAAAGGAATTATAGGAGTTGTGGTTGCCTCTCTTGTGATAGGAGGGGCAGCAGGCGGTCTTTCCTATATAAAAAAGAAAAATCAGAAAGAGGTTATGGTCGTAAATGTTGGCAGTACTGCAAGCGACTGGTATACTCCGAGTACGACTCTTCAGGGGCAGATTGTAACAAGTGTTTCCCAGAATGTAAAAATGGATAAAGATGTGATTATTCAGGACGTGTATGTGAAGAAGGGCGATACTGTCAAAAAAGGCGATAAGTTGATGACATTTGATATGACTCTTGTGGAAATGGAGTTAAATATTGCAAAGTTGAAACATCAGAAGCTGGAGCAGGACTTAAATAAGGCAGTCAACAGACTGAACAGTCTGTTAAACGGCGGACCTGTGGAGGAGACGGATCAGAACCCCATAGATGCAGATAATTTAGGTGGTCAGAATGGGACAACAGACGATATTCCGGAAGATGAGCAGGCATCGGCGGGAAGTTCAAAGGGAATGTATCTGGCAGCTATTCCGTTTTTTCCTGTTCTTGCAACTGTTCTGGAAGCCGGGGACGATACGTTAACATCAGGAGAAGACAAAACAGAAACTCAGGGAACTATTCAAAACGGAGATGTAAGTTACGATGCGCCTTCTTCTGATGATCTGACATCCGGTGAGGAAAATCAGGAGCCGAATCTGTCCACACCGACGCCGGATCCAGACGGACCGACACCAACACCGGATATTTTAGATCCATCTGATATAAATGGAATTTCTGATGGAGAAGCGCCTTTTTATATGACTCTTGATTATAATACAGAGCCTTTTACAGGAACGGGTACAAAGGAAGATCCGTATGTATTTCTTTGTAGCAGTGCAAAGGGAAAAGTAACGGTGATGGGTTCTTTCTTTAATAAAATGGCAGGATACAGTCAGGACGGAACAGAAAAATTAAGTGAGACGGGAAGTTGGTTTCAGCTTGAGTTTCACCAGAATGATACCATCAGTGATTTTCAGGACAGAAAAGCTTCATGTATCGGATATTATTATATAGACGGAAGTCTTCTTTCCAATCCTGTTTATATGTTTGCAGAGACAGAGCTTACCGTTGAAGAGGCTTCTCAATATGAAGACAATGAAGAGCCTCAGGATGGTGGCGAAGGAGATGGAAGCGGAGGCGGTTCCGGAACAACTCTCACAAGAGAGGAGGCAATAAAAATCCAGAAAAATCGCATTGCCAGCCTGAAAATTGATATGGAGGAAAGCGATTTAAAAATCAAAAAACTGGAACGAAAGATGGAAAACCGGGAAATTTACAGCAAACTGGACGGAACCATCGCATACATAGGAGATCCTGTCACAGGTAGTACCTCCCAGGACGCTTTCTTAAAGGTAAAGAGTAAGGAAGGATATTATGTGCAGGGACAGGTAGGAGAGCTTCTTCTTGATAAGGTAAAAGAAGGAACCATTCTGAAATGTTCCAGTTATGACAGCGGAGAATTTGATGCAGAAGTTATTGATGTATCGGATTATCCCATAGAATCGGATGGAAGTATGTATATGGGAGACGGAAATCCAAATGTATCCTATTATAATTTTACGGCAACGATTCCGGATAAATCGGTACAGGTGGGAGAAGATAGCTGGCTGAATATCATGTTGGGCGAAGAAGTCTCGGATACCAGTCTTCTGATCATATCAAAAGCATTCGTGCGTACAGAAAATGGAACAAGCTATGTTTATAAAAAAGACAAAGACGGAAAGTTAAAGAAACAGATTGTTACAGTAGGAGCCAGCGTGGATGGCGGTTACAATATCATGATCAAAGAAGGGCTGACTGCAGAGGATTATATTGCCTTTCCGTATGGTGATGATGTAAAAGAGGGAGCAAAGACAAGAGATGCCACACTGGAAGAAATGTATGGTTTTTAAGGAGGGAAAAGAATTTTATGTTTGAAAATATACGCCTGGCGTTTCAGGGAATATGGTCGCATAAGATGAGATCCTTCCTGACAATGCTTGGAATTATTATTGGTATTGCATCTATTATAGCTATTGTTTCTACAATTAAAGGAACAAGCGAGCAGATTAAGGAAGATCTGATCGGATCCGGAAATAACACAGTAGATATTGTGTTAAAAGAGGGAGATAATGAGTACGATGCGGAATATGGCGGTATGAATGGAAATCAGGCGCCCCCGCTTCTTACAAACGAACAGAAAGAGAAAGTAAGAAAACTGGACCATGTAAAAAGTGCAACTTTTTATTACAGCAGAAGTTATACAAGCAGTGTGTATTATAAAAATACAAGCTTTCAGGGAGGAAAGGTATTCGGAATTGACGAATCTTATTTGGACACCTGTGACTATATTGTTCAGGCAGGAAGAGGCTTCGGGAAAAAAGATTACGATTCCTTTGCAAAGGTTGCTCTTGTAGATACCAATGCAGCAGCGAATCTTTTTGAAGGAGAGAATCCCATAGGAAAGACAGTGGAGATTGGATCGGAACCGTTTACTGTGGTGGGAATCCTTACAAAGAGGGAAGACGATATGCCAAATATCAAGACTCTTGCTCAGTATGACGAATACCATCAGGAAATCACGGGTTCCATTATGATCCCGAACAAATCCTGGCCCATTGCATTTAAGTTTGATGAGCCGGAGAATGTGATTATCAAGGCGGACAGTACAGATAATATGAGCGCTGCAGGAAAAGATGCAGAGGAGATTTTAAATTCCGGAATATCCACTTCCGAAGATTCCTCCAGCAGCGCAAAGATTGCCTATAAGGCAGACGATGTAATGGAACGTGTAAAAAGTCTGCAGAAGCTTAGTCAGAGCACAAACCAGCAGCTTATCTGGATCGCAAGTATTTCTCTTCTTGTAGGAGGAATAGGTGTTATGAATATCATGTTGGTATCTGTCACAGAGCGTACAAGAGAGATTGGTCTGAAAAAGGCAATTGGAGCAAGGAAAAAAACGATTCTTGCCCAGTTCCTTACAGAGGCATCTGTGCTTACCAGCATTGGAGGAATTATAGGTGTTATATCCGGTATAGGACTTTCACAGATTGTAGCGAAGGTGTCAGGAGCACCCACTGCGATCAGCGTGCCGGCGATTGTCGGTTCCGTTGTATTTTCTATGCTGATCGGCGTGATTTTTGGTCTTCTGCCCTCTGTAAAGGCATCGAATTTGAATCCCATTGATGCGCTTCGAAGTGAATAAAAGACAGAAAACAAACAGGAGGGAATTTTTTAGATTCCCTCCTGTATTACTGTCTGTTGTTACTTTGGAAGGCGGATAATAAAAGAAGCGCCGCCCCCTTTTGTGTCTGCGATTTTTAAAGTACCTTTGTGAAGCTGAATGATTTCCTGGGCAATACAAAGTCCAAGACCGAAATGCTCCTTATTGTTTCGTGCATCGTCCGCTCTATAAAACCGGTGGAAAACAGATGCCTTCTGTTTGTCCGGGATTCCGGGACCGTTGTCTGATACGGTAAGATAAAAATGTTTGTTTCCCTGGGAAAGAGAAAGAAATACGTCTTTTCCGGAAGGAACATAGGAAAGGGCATTGTCGAGAAGAATAGACAGAACCTGGGAGATTCTGGAGCTGTCGCATTTGCAGGGGGGAAGGGTTTCTTCCGGGAGAGAAATATGAAGTCGGAGCTTTTTTTCCTGCATCAGCCGTTCATATTTTTCAAAGGTATCTAGAAGAAGCGTGTCAAGTTCGCAGGGAGCAGGAAAAATTTTCCAGGAGTGGTTGTCTGCATTTGCAATGGAGAGCATATCTCCAATGAGTCTCGACATTCGGTTCCCCTCATTTTTTATAATGGAAGCAAAGTGTTTCTGTTCTTCGGGGGAAGCCTTTTCTATCGCCTGAATGCTGGAAAGGATAACCGTAAGGGGCGAACGGAGCTCATGGGAAGCAGAAGCGATGAATTCGGTCTGCTGTTTGTGATTTTCCGAAAGCGGGCGTATCATTTTTCTTGTAAAAAACCAGGAAAAAATAAAAAGTGCAAATATAGCCAGAATTACAGCAGCGAAAAAGGCAACGCGCTGATTGATAAGCTGTTGATTCAGACCGTTTAAGGAATGAAGAATCACTACGCTTAAAAAGTTATTTTCCGATTTGGGAATCAGGGCTACACAGACGTAATAATCTTTCATAGTAAAAAACGCGGAGCTTGTAAGGCGAGAATTTCGAAAAGCTCCGGATAAATCAAGACCTTCCTGTTTTAAGGCAAGCTCCGATGCTTTTTCAAAGGCAGCCAGTTCTTCTTCTGTAAGATGAAGTTTGTCAAAGAAGAGTGGCTTTTGATTATCGGTTATCTTAATAGAAAGACCATAATTGCTTTGCGTTTTCTGAAGCCAGGAATGAGAAAGGATCGTCTGTGTCTCCAGATAGGAGATACACGCCTGTGCATTCTGGGAAAAAGTTGTATAGTTGTTTTGTTTTGTTCCATTTTCTGCAATAAAAAGGCAGACAAGCGTCATGAGAATTAAAATCCCGCCTGTAACTGCGGCAGAAAAAAGCGTCATCTGTGTGTGAAGTTTTCGAAACATAGGATTCTCCTTTCTTAAACAGTAAAACTATCATAGCACAGATTTCTAAAAAAAGTCTCTAAGATTAGAGATTTTTTAGAGAAAACCCTGTTAAGGTAGTGGCATAAACAAAAAGGAGG
>JAUNAX010000144.1 GCA_030527365.1 Eubacteriales bacterium
CGCGGTCATCGTCAAAAAGCTCCTGATTAAGGAAATTTGTGTAGAGCGTTGTCTCCACCTCCCGTGCAAATTCTCCCTCGCAGCGAAGTAATTGTGGAAGGATTTCCTGGGAGAAAGTCCAAAGTTCCAGATGGATCATAGGGCGCTCGCCCTTAAGGGAGTTGTGGGCATACCACTCCTGAATACGTTTTAAGTTTTTTTCCTCCTGGGAGAGGGCATACTGTTTTTTTGCAACCTCTCTTAAAATTTCACGGTCTTTCGGGGAAATAATATAAGATTTCATAAAAGTGTCTCCTTTCAGAATTGATGTTTTCGTATCTTTGTTACCTGAATTATAGCGGAGAAAATTAAAAAAGGCATTTGATTAAATTGCTCACTCGTATCAAAAAATTGCTCTTTTTAAAACAGATAACTGCTTGACGCTTAAAAATCGTAATTTTATAATAAAAGATAACAGGCAGAACTGTGACAGCACGAAGTGCAAACAGTTTGACGGGCATATGCTGAATTTATAAAAAAGAAAAAACAGACAAAATCTGTGGAGAGGAGACATATGGGAGCTGGATGCAGAGATGGGATTTACGAGTATTCCACCCTGTTTTTTTATACGCCGGAAAAAAATATTCCGGATTTTTTCTATTATCCGCTGTGTGTAGGACATTATTTTTGTATTCCTCCTTACAGGGTAAACAGAAGCAGATACGACAGTTTTTTTATTCTTTATACAAAAAAGGGGAAAGGAAAAGTCTGCGTAAACGGGGTGACAGAGGAGCTGCTTCCGGGAGATGTGTGCATTCTTGACTGCTACCGTCCTCATGAATATTTTGCAGAGACAGACTGGGAAATTCTCTGGCTTCATTATGATGGAGGAATCGCAAGAGAATTTTTTGAGCTTCTGACAGACCGTACTTTTTTTAAGTTTTCCCTTGAAAAAACTGAGGAATTTGAACGTGCTTGGGAGAAGATTTACAATCATTTTCTTTATCAGGAAACTTGTCGGTCAGCTCTGATTTCCCATGAAATTTCCGGACTTCTGACTGCTGTTTTAATGGAAAAAGAAGAGAATGCATGGAAAAAAAACAGGGATTTTATAGACGATACATTACAATATATTAACCGACATCTCACGGAAGATCTGACACTGGAACGCCTTGCAAAAAGAGTATCTTTAAGTCCCTTTTACTTTTCCAGGTGTTTCAAGCAGGAGACAGGATATACACCGTATCACTATATTTATACATCACGCATTCATCTTGCCAGATTTTACCTGAAAACCTCGGAAGACACGGTAAAAGAAATCGGTTACAGGTGTGGATTTAAAAGCGAGCACAGTTTTTGCACGGCATTTAAAAACGAAATGGGACAGACTCCCACAGAATTTCGGGAGGGATAACCTGGAAAGATGAGAATCGTGATTACAGCTCTGCTGAGGTAATGTGCCGCCAAATAGTACGGGGAAAAGGTCTGAATTGATCAAACTACGAAAGAAGAATGATTGTTTTTTTGTAGAACATGGTAAAGAACATGATAAATGGCATAATAACCGTACAGGCAAAGATTTCAGGCTTCCCAGGCACGGAAGTAAAGAAATCCCTACAGGCACAGCAAAACGGATTTTGCGGGACGCAGGATTGAAGTAAATTTGTGCCATTTCAGTTAAGGAGGTCAGAAGTATGGCTAAATATGTATATCCGGCAGTTTTTACACCAGAGGAAAAAGGATATTCTGTGTTTTTCCCAGATTTGGAAGGGTGTTATACATGTGGAGACAATTTAAGTGACGCAATTCTGATGGCAGAAGATATTCTGGCATTTTATCTTTATGATGAAGAGATAAAGGGAAATGAAATTCCTGTTCCTTCTGAGGCGGAAAATATAAGATTGGAAGGGAAAGAGTTTGTAAATTATATTGTGTGTGACACGATCGAGTATGCCAGAATGCACAACAATAGAGCAGTTAAAAAAACTTTGACGATTCCCGAATGGCTGAATGAAGCCGCCATTCGCGCAGGTGTGAATTTTTCACAGGTGCTGCAGGAGGCGTTAATCGAAAAAGTAAAATAAAATACGGAAATTCCTTTGATTTGAGAAAAAGAATTTGATATAATACGTACAGATTAACAACACGATAATAAAAGGGAGAAGTGGATATTTTTGGAAGAGCTGAAAAAAGAGCCGGTTACAGTCGCACTGATTATTATAAACCTTCTGATTTTTCTGGCTGTGGACCTGGGAGGAGATTCCCTGAATACTGCAAATATGCTGCAGCATGGCGCTGCGTACACACCCTTTATTCTGGAGGGCGGGCAGTATTACCGCCTTTTTACAAGTATGTTTCTTCACTTTGGGATCCAGCATTTTGTTAACAATATGCTTGTTCTTTTTGTATTGGGACAGCGTATGGAGCGGGTGCTTGGAGGCTGGAAATTCCTTGTCCTTTATCTTGTGGGAGGCATAGGCGGAAATCTTGTTTCTCTGTATATGGATACAGTGACACAGGAATATGCAGTTTCCGCCGGTGCGTCCGGAGCTGTATTTGCGGTAATGGGAGCTATGATATACGTTGTTTTACGCAGAAAAGGCCGGGTGGAAGATCTGACTGTAAAACAGATTGTATTCATGGCTGTTGTTGCTGTTCTTCTGGGACTTACTGACAGCGGTGTGGATAATGCGGCTCATATCGGGGGAATGATCTGTGGATTTTTGGTAGGTATTTTATTGTATCATCCGAGAAAAATCCGGAAAGTAGAGCCGTGACCAGGCTGACTGTCTGTTTCAATATGTCCGTTGTGAGCTTCAATAATCTGTCTTGTGACAGAAAGTCCAAGCCCTGTGCCGTTTTTCTTTAAAGTGACAAAGGGATTGAAAATATTATTTTTTTCACTGGGAGGAATCCCGCAGCCGTTATCTGAAACGGAAATGCAGATTCCTTCTTCCCAGGGCTCAGCCTTCAGAAGGATTTTCCCATCAGGGTGGGAAATAGATTCCTGGGCATTGCGAAGAAGATTTAAAAGTGCCTGTCGTATTTTAACCTGATCAATCGAGAGTACAGGCAGAAACGGGGAAAATTCTGTCTCTAAATGAATGTTCAGGTAATCAAGGGTAGGACGTACAGAGGACAGGACATTTTCCAGATATAGTTTTATGTTTGTTGGTTTTGGGGAAATTCTTCCGGCGTTATTATAGCTGGAAAGTTCATTTAACAGTTCTTTTACATAATCCAGATTATCCATAATATCGTCCCAGTTTTCATAATCCGTCACATCAGGGTGGGAGTTTGCCAGCATTTGGAGTGAACTGTTTATCAAAGAGATGGGATTTCGAATTTCATGAGAAAATTTTGACAGGGTAAACTGAAATTCATCTCGAATCTGTTCTGCTGTGGCATTTGTTTTCATAAATCATCACCTCAAAAAAAGTTTAGCATTCTGATATAGGATTATCAATGAAATTCGTGTTGGAAAGTTCGCAGTATTGCGACAAAAAAGTATAAATAACAACAGAAGGAGAGAAAAAAATGGAAGATTGTATTTTTTGTAAAATTGCAAATGGAGAGATTCCGGCAGCAACTTTGTGGGAAGATAAGGATTTCAGAGTGATTCTTGATCTTGGTCCTGCCAGCAAAGGTCATGCGCTGATTCTTCCAAAGACTCATGCTGCAAATATTTATGAGCTTTCTGATGAGCTTGCAGGAAAAGCCATGATTCTTGCGAAAAAAATGGCAGGCGCTATGACAGAAGCTTTGCAGTGTGATGGATTTAATATTGTGCAGAACAACGGTGAACCGGCAGGACAGACGGTCTTTCATTTCCATATGCACCTGATTCCGAGATACAAAGGGGATCACGCAGGAATTACATGGACGCCGGGAGAGCTGTCTGAAAAAGACAGAGATGAGATTCTGGAAAAAGTAAAAGCCTGTCTGTAAGGATTTACGATAAAATACGAACAAAAGATGAAACATAGAGATTTTAAAGCTTTTTACAAGAAGTATTTCGGATATTCTCTCAGTATAGCGAAGGAAATCGTGAATAATACAGATTTGGCGCAGGATATTGCGCAGGAGGTATTTTGCAGTCTGTTTCAGCAGAGCGGGAATCTGAAGCTTAAAAAGAATGAGAAAATGTTGTATGGTCTTGTAAAAAGAGTGACTGTGAATAAAGCGCTTGATTATCGGAAGTATGGACATATCAGGCGCGAGCTTACTGCAGAAGAGGATTTTCTGGAAGACAACCTGATAGATGAAGAGTGTAATCTGGAAGCGAGAATTCTTCAAATGGAAGAAAAGGAATACGCGAAACTTGTTTTACAGAGACTTCGGGTGGCAAATCCTATGAATTATGAGATTTTGATAAAAGTAAAATATCTGGACATTTCGCCTGATGAAGTTGCCAGAGAGTACGGTCTGACAAGAAATGGAGTCAATAACCGTATTTTTCGGACAAAACAGTGGATAGAACGGGAAATGTCCAGAATATATCATTAAACCGGAGTGTTATTTACCTTTTGTGCAGTCCTCAATAAGATTTACAATCTGAGTAATGGAATCTTTTTCTTCTCCGGAG
>JAUNAX010000145.1 GCA_030527365.1 Eubacteriales bacterium
TTTACTGCATATTTTGATTATTCCTGGCAGTGGGCATATAAAGAGCGTTTTGAAAAAGCCGGTCTTACTGCTCTTCTCGGAACAGGCTTTGACCCTGGGGTAACAAGTGTATTTACTGCATATGCGCTGAAACATTATTTTGATGAAATCCATACCATTGATATTCTGGACTGTAACGGCGGAGATCATGGTTATCCGTTTGCAACAAACTTCAATCCGGAAATCAATTTAAGAGAAGTATCAGCTCCGGGCTCTTACTGGGAGAACGGAAAATGGGTGGAAATCCCTGCAATGAGCATTAAGAGAGAGTACAATTTCGAAGGCGTTGGAGAGAAAGATATGTATCTTCTTCACCATGAGGAAATTGAAGCTCTTGCAAAAAATATTCCGGGCGTAAAGAGAATCCGTTTCTTTATGACATTTGGACAGAGCTATTTAACACATATGAAATGTCTGGAAAATGTGGGAATGCTTTCCACCACACCAGTTGAATTTAACGGGCAGCAGATCGTGCCGATTCAGTTCTTAAAAGAACTTCTTCCGGATCCTGCTTCTTTAGGACCGAGAACAGTAGGAAAAACAAATATCGGCTGTATCTTTACAGGAGTGAAGGACGGAAAAGAAAAGAGCATTTATATTTATAATATCTGCGACCATCAGGAATGCTACAAAGAAGTGGAATCTCAGGCAATTTCTTATACAACAGGCGTTCCGGCAATGATCGGTTCCATGCTTGTAGTTTCCGGCCTCTGGAATAAACCGGGCGTATTTACAACAGACGAGTTCGATCCGGATCCATATATGGAAGCTCTGAACCGTTGGGGACTTCCGTGGGTTGTGGAAGAAAATCCGGTTCTTGTGCCATGAGAATAAATGAACTTCCAACTCCGGCATATGTGTTAGACGAAAAAAAGCTGAAAGAAAATCTGGAAATCCTCCGTATGGTGGAAGAAAAAGCAGGGTGCAGCATTCTTCTTGCTCAGAAGGCATTTTCCATGTTCTGTACATATTCTCTAATTGGAGAGTATCTTTCAGGAACAACAGCCAGCGGTCTTTACGAGGCGAGACTGGGAAAAGAGGAAATGGGAAAAGAAAACCATGTGTTTTCTCCGGCGTACAGAGAAGAGGAAATTGACGAAATTGCAGAAATCTGCGACCATGTGATTTTTAATTCTTTTTCGCAGCTTCGGAAATATAAGGAGAGATGCAAGGGGAAAACGAGCATAGGTCTTCGTATTAATCCGGAATGTTCTACACAGGAAGACCATGCCATTTATGATCCCTGTGCTTCCGGTTCCAGACTTGGAATTACTCTTGCAAATTTTCTGAAAGAGGTGGAAGAGGATCCTTCTGTTCTTGAGGGAGTAGAAGGACTTCACTTCCACACGCTCTGTGAGCAGAACGCAGACGCTCTGGAAACGACTCTGAAAGCTGTAGAGGAAAAATTTGGTTCTTATCTGAAAAAAATGAAGTGGCTGAATATGGGAGGCGGTCATCATATTACGAGAGAAGATTATGATGTGGACTGCCTGATCCAATGTGTCCGCCATATGCGGGAAACATACGGTGTAAAGGTATATCTTGAGCCGGGAGAAGCAGTTGCTTTGAATGCAGGGTATCTTGTGACTGAGGTCATGGATGTGGTAGAAAACGGAATGAAAATTTTGATACTGGACGCTTCTGCAGCCTGCCATATGCCGGATGTTCTGGAAATGCCGTACCGCCCGCCTCTTTATGAAAGCGGACTTCCAGGAGAAAAAGAGTATACCTACCGTCTTTCTTCCTGCACCTGCCTTGCAGGGGACGTAATCGGAGATTACTCCTTTGACAGAGAAATCCTTCCGGGAGACAAGCTGTATTTTCAGGATATGGCAATTTATTCTATGGTAAAAAATAATACCTTTAACGGAATCGGACTTCCTGCTCTGGCAGTGATGGATGAAGAAGAAAACTGCAAAATTGTGAAGCAGTTCGGCTACAAAGATTTTAAAGAAAGGCTTTCATAAAAATGGAGAAATATAAAACCTTTCCAACAGAAGACGGCTACCGTATGCCGGGGGAATACGAGGCGCACAGAGGCTGTGTAATGATCTGGCCTGTGCGTCCCGGTTCCTGGCCACACGGAGCAAAAGAAGCGCAGAAAACTTTCTCTGAGATTGCAGAAGGAATTGGGGAGAGCGAGACAGTGTGGCTGCTTACAGGAAAAGATACAGTGGAAGAAGTACGCTGTATTTTCAGGGAAAACAAAAATATTCAGGTTCTGGAAATAGAGACGGACGATGCCTGGGCGCGTGATGTAGGTCCGACCTGCGTTGTGAATGACAAAGGCAGTGTGCGCGGTATTGACTGGCAGTTTAACGCCTGGGGCGGGGAGTACGACGGTCTGTATGCCCACTGGGAAAAAGACAATGAGGCGGCGGAAAAGATTTGCAGAGATCTTCAGATGGACTGTTATGACGCGCAGCATTTTGTTCTGGAAGGCGGTTCCATTCACGCAGACGGAGAGGGAACGATTCTTGTGACAGAAGCCTGTCTTTTAAGTCCGGGCAGAAATCCGCAGCTTACAAAAAAAGAAATAGAAAATATCCTGAAAAAGTATCTTGGAGCAGAAAAGGTAATCTGGCTTCCTCATGGGATTTTTCAGGATGAGACAAACGAGCATATCGACAATGTGTGTGCCTTTGTGCGCCCGGGAGAAGTGGTTCTTGCATGGACAGATGACAGGGAAGACCCGCAGTGGGAGTTCAGCCAGGCTGCCCTTAAAGTTCTGGAAAAAGAGAGAGATGCAAAAGGGAGAAAAATAAAAGTACATAAGCTTCCCATTCCAAAAGTTCCTGTATGTATCACAGAGGAGGAGCTTTCAGGCTTTACCTTTGAGGAAGGGGAGGATATGCGGGAGGCGGGAGAGCGTCTTGCCGCAAGTTATGTGAATTTTTATATTTCAAACGGAGGCGTACTGGTTCCTCAGTTTGGAGACGAGCATGATAAAACAGCAGTGGAAATTCTTGGGAAACTTTTTCCGGGAAGAAAAATGATTCCTGTTTACGCCCGTCCTGTGATCGTAGGCGGAGGAAATATTCACTGTATTACACAGCAGATTCCCCTTGGAAAAATCTCTGATAGAGCAGGTGAAGAAAAATGAGAAATGTAGTGATTGGTACTGTGCAGATGCAGTGCGGCAAGAGTGTGCAGGAAAATATAGAAAAGGCAGATCTTATGGTGCGTAAAGCAGCGGAGCAGGGAGCGAATGTCATTCTTTTGCCAGAGCTTTTTGAAAGACCGTATTTTTGTCAGGAAAGAAGATATTCTTATTATTCCTACGCAAAACCTCTTATGGAAAATGATGCAGTGTGCCATTTTAAAAATGTGGCAAAAGAGCTTGGAGTCGTTCTGCCTGTAAGTTTTTATGAAAAAGACGGAAACGTGCTTTATAACAGTGCGGCAATGATTGACGCAGATGGAGAAATCCTTGGAGTTTACAGAAAAACCCATATTCCAGATGACCATTATTATCAGGAAAAATTTTATTTTACTCCGGGAAATACAGGATTTACAGTGTGGAATACCCGCTTTGGAAAAGTGGGTGTGGGAATCTGCTGGGATCAGTGGTTTCCGGAAACAGCAAGATGCCTTGCTTTAAATGGCGCGGAAATGATTCTTTATCCAACAGCGATTGGAAGCGAGCCGATTTTAAACTGTGACAGTATGCCACATTGGAGACGGTGTATGCAGGGGCATGCAGGAAGCAATCTTCTTCCTGTTGCTGCCGCAAACAGAATCGGGCTGGAATGCGTAGAGCCGGATACAGAAAACGGCGGACAGAGCTCCTCACTTCTTTTTTACGGTTCTTCTTTTATTGCAGATGAGACAGGAGAGCTGAAAGCATCTGCTTCAAGGGATAAGGAAGAAGTGCTGACGGCTTCCTTTGATCTGGACGAGGTGGCGGAAAACAGAATGAGCTGGGGACTTTTCCGTGACAGAAGACCCCATTGTTATAGTAAGATAACAGAGTAAAAGTCAGGGCATGAAATCTGAAATCGGTAATAAGGTTTATTAACAGGAAAAAAAGAGGTTTTTATGCCGGAACAGAAAATAGATAATTTATTGAATCTTGCAATGGACTCAACTCCACGTGAGCGTGAAAAATCCAGAAACTTAAATGTAGGATACCAGAAGGAAACACGCCTCTGGGAAGTCATTGTAAAATACAGTGGATCAGAGGAGGGGCTTTCGGGAGAAGGGATTTCTGTTGTGCCCCTCCTTGGCGGCTATGCCGTTGTGACGATTCCGGAAACAGAGATTGACGCTTTTTCCAGAAGAGCCCAGGTGGAATTTGTAGAAAAGCCGAAAAGGCTTTATTTTGCTACAGCCCAGGGAAAACGGGCAAGCTGTATTTCTTCTGTGCAGATTGGAAGAGAAGGATTAAGCGGCGAAGGAATTCTTGTGGGTGCTGCAGATTCAGGAATCGACTATTTTCACCCGGATTTTCGAAACGAAGACGGGACAACAAGGATTCTGAAATTGTGGGATCAGACTGTTCCGGGAAATCCCCC
>JAUNAX010000016.1 GCA_030527365.1 Eubacteriales bacterium
GAAAAGTAATGACTACTTAAGGTTCTAATGCTATAATTAGCTGAAAAAGAGAGTGTGGTAACCGGGGATTTAAAGGAAGCTAGGGGGACTGTCACTGGTGGCGATGCTGTAACAGAAGAAAAAGAAATTGACCGTCTGATTTGTATAGATGATGAGTTATCAGGAAAAGAAGTTTATGTTAGCTGCCATACAGAAGGAATACATAAAGGAGAATTTGTTGTTGTTCAATATCTTCCACATACAGAAAGAGGATATATTGTAGCAAAGGGAGAAAATAAAGTGCTAAAATAAATTTAGTGTTATATTTACCCTAAATTTGACAACAGGGAGCTTTGAGAATGAAAACGTTACTTTTTCAAATGATAAGCACTCTTTTAATAGTAATTTGCATGGTATCTACTTTCCTATATTATGTTGTTAAAAAGAAAAAAATATCAAAGACTTTGAGCGGTAAAGAAGATTTTTTTATAAAAATTGGTATAGGAATTGTTTTATTGACAGTGCTTTTTAAAATGTTCATTCCTACTATTTTAGATATACCACATTATCTCAAAAACGATTTCAATGTTGTTTCGGGATATGCAAGAGATAATGCCAATGGAAAAGGAAATATTAGGTGTGTTACAATAACAGATTCCAAAAGCAAACAAGAAATATATGTGGAATTTTCTTATTCTTATAAAGTAAATAAAGGCGATTATTTAAAAGTTAAATATTTGCCTTATACGAAATATGGCATGCTTTTAGAAAAGAAAAGTATTGATTAAACCATTGTCTGGAAGTTTAGATATTCTATAAGACAATTTGTTGAAAATGGATAAGTATAAATGCTATGGGAAGAGGAGGCGATGTAGATGGAGAAAAAACTACTTACTGAAAAAGAAAAATATTTGACCATATTATTGTGTGTGCTGGGAGGAGCGGCTGCGTTTTATACAGGGATTTGTCGTTACGCGGGATTGTTCGGAAAAATAAAATATTTTCAACACCAGCTCATCATCGTTGCAGGAAGTGAGGCTTTATTCTTTCCACGCTGGTTTTTGCATAGCGTGTTTGCAGGGCTTCTTCTTGTTTTGTGCATATATGGAATTTATCGAATAAAAACAAAGAAAAAACGGTATGGAATGCTTATTTTATGGTTGTTTCTTTCCTGGTGGCTGAATCTGCTTTTTACTCCTGGTTCCGCTATGGTGTGGGTTATGACAGTGATCATTGGAGGAATGTTCGCATTTGCAAATATCCCTCCAATGATTGGAAGAGCAATTACCCGAAGTCTCAAATTCGAAGCTTCCGATTTGGAAAAAGACCAGGAGGAATTATGCAGACGGAAGCTTGGAAAGGCAGAGTGGATTTGTTTCTTTCCCCTGAAAAAGATATTGGCTGCAGGTGCATGGGTGTTCTGTCTGTTTGTGGTTTTTGCAGGAGCAACTGTGTTTTTTCGGGAACTAAAGACGGAAGATATGTGGTTCACCATTTTGTTTCTTATTATTGCAGTTTTTACAGCTAAGAAAGTATGGAATTATGTTTTGACACCGTATGGCTGTATTCCTGTTCTTAACAAAATTTTTTCAAGGGAAGAACTGCAAGCTCTGTTAAAAGGGGAAAGATTTGAACCCATTTCTTTTGAAGACGAAGATTTGCAAAAATATATGCCTGTTTTACTCAGCGAAAATTGGGTGCTTCTGGAGGGGATGCTGATTTCCAGAAAGCTTTTGCTTAATGTCTATACTTATTCAGGAAGAAGGGTTTCTTATATAAAATGCAGGTATCTGGACGGAAAAAAATTTAGCACAAGAGCAACGTATCTTCATCTGTACGGAAAGCGGAATGAAGAAATGGAGAAGGTATTGTTGAAGATTCCCAGGATTGATTTTCCGAAAGAACGTCCTGATAAAATTGCAGAAAAATATGGAGAATTATTTCCGGAAAAAAAGGATTCAAAAGAAAAACTCTGGTATTTACTTACGCATGATGTTTCTGAAGTAGAGCAGGCATATCAGAAGCTATTTCCTTCCCGTGAGAGGAAGCAGAAACGAAATAAAAACAATAGAGAAAGAGAGGATAAGAAGGTATGAAAAAACAGAGGATTGCGTTTGTTATGGGGTGTGTATTGACAGGGAGCGTGTTTTTTGGATATGAAACCAGAGCACAGGACTCTGTTTCGTCAGGACAGGAAAAAATATGTACAGATGAGACGATAGTTTCTCAGTTGAAGAATGACGGCACACCGGAATTTATTTTAAATGGAAAATATTATACACTTCCTTTGGAGGTGTCTCGGTTGTTGGAAGCTGGCTGGAATCTGGAAACGGAAACGTATCAGGCAGAAGATGTTTCTCTGCAGCCGGGAGAAAGAATTTCCGGTGAGTTTACAAAAGAAGATGAAAAACTGGAAGTATGGATTGTAAATGACGATTCGAAATCCTGTAAGCCGGTAAAAGAGGGAACGATTATTGAAGTGGGATTTTCTGCAAAAAAGGATACTGTAAATCCGGATTTTTTTGTGACTCTGAACGGTATTCATTGCGCCATGTCAGATGAGGCGTTAAAAGAAGCGCTTGCAAATGTAGAAGGATATGAGATAAATTCTGCTGGAGGAATCAATATTTCTCGCACCGTGGACGATGACGTACTTGATATTTTTAAAGTAACGTTACTGGGGGATGCAACAGCAATCAACATTTGTTCAGACAATGTTTTTGAATATCAGGATTATCAGCCGCAGGAGGAAAAACAGAAGAATGCAAACGAACAGATAGCGGCATATCAGGAAAAAACAGAAAAAGAAATGGAGCCTTTTGCAAAGGATTTTAACAAAATTGTGGAAGGATATGAGGAAGACTTGAGCGTTGGCTTTTACAGCGAAGGCACAGTGTGGGGAAAAGAAAGCGCAGAATATATGAAAATAGCGGGAACGCCTCTTTCTCCGGAAGTTTCCCTTTATATTGCGGAAGATACAACCGGTCAGTTGTATTGTATTGCAAACCAGAAGTTAAATGAAGAAGGGGCTGTAGAGGAAGCTCTGGAATTGAAAGAGGGAGATAAAATTCGCGTGTGGGGATATGCCTCCCAGTATCTTGAGGTAACAGAAGAGCAGAAGCTGGTTGTGGTACAGCCGGGGATTATAGAGAGGAATGGAGAACTGATTATTTTAGATGAAAATCTGAAAGGGTGATGCGCGTTATGAATATTGGATTTTGGTTATAAAATGCCCTGTTTTCGCCTGTGCAAAGATTCTTTGCGCGGAAAAAACAGAGTGATGCAAGGCATGGTTGCTGGTCATTTGTGGAAACCGGAGGCATAATGGATACAGAAAGGAGGAACACATGAAGCTGGGACAGACAATTATAAGTATACGAAAAGAAAGAAAAATGACACAGGAAGAATTTGCCCAAATTTTTCATGTGACACGACAAACTGTATCCAACTGGGAAAATGAAAAAAGCTATCCGGACCTGGAAACTCTGGTCCGGATAAGCGAGAAATTTCAGATTTCTCTGGATGCTATGCTAAAGGAGGACGTGCAGATGGTAAAAAAAATAAACAGAGAAATTCAGTTCAGTCAGAAATTTAAGAGAGGATTTAAAACAGTTCTGGGCTGTACCGGTATTTTACTGCTTCTTAGTGCGGGAGTTTACGGTATGATGTGGCAGCAGGCAAAAAACTCTCTGGAACAGAGATTTCAGGAGGGCGTTGAGAAAAATCATTTTCAGTTTGACGAGAAGGAAGGATATTACAAAAAAACGATTTCAGAAGATGCTGGCTATATTCTTCCAAATCAGAAAATGCCGGGGTATTTTGATTTTGATCTTCATTTCCACAATACGGTTCTGGATTATTATGGAACAGCTGAGGGAGAAAAAATAAAGATAAGATGGTCTGAGATGGGAAAAGAAAATGAAATGGTGTCTTCCGTGTCTTATCTGGACGAAGAAGGGAAGCTGGAGAGAACTCTTTCCGAAAAAGAAGAGGAGAATTTCTGTGAAAAAAATGGAACAATCCGGGAAGTTTTAAAAGAGGGAGAGATGATCTTTGAGGAAGTTTATAAGAAATAAAATGGTACAGGAGCCTTATATGTTTTAAAATATAATTGCCGGAAATTTTTACGTATATTTAAGAGAACTTCTCTTTTTGATTTTACACAAAATCATTAGAATTATAGATGTACATGAAAAGAAAACATTCAAGGAGGTTTTGGTTTGTGAAAAGTAGAACAAAAAGAGTAGTTAGTTTATTAATGACGATGATGATGGCAGGAGCAATTCCGTCTGTAACTGTTCCTGTTCAGGTTGTAGAGGCTGCTAAAACAAAAGAGACAGTGAAAGACGCAGAGACATCTAAAACTGCAGAGACAGAAAAAGGCGGAAAAATCACTGAAGAACAGGCTAATATGTTGTTAGCTGGCGCGGGAACATCTTTGGTTGAAATTGCCTTGGAAAATCATATTCAGGATGTAAATACTAATAATTATGGGTTATGTGGAGGGACAGGACACTTACAGGGTATTTGTGTAGATGATGAGTTAAAATATATGTATTTTTCGTATACAACAACCCTTGCTAAAGTGGATATTGCCACTGGCGAATTAGTTGCTTCTGTAACTAATTTTGGACCGGGTTCGTTTAATGTAGAAGGTGGTGCGCATCTTGGATGTCTTGATTATTATGATGGTCGTGTGTATGCTTCCTTAGAATATAAACAGCCGGGTAAAAAATTCTTTTTGGCAATTTTTGATACAGATGAAATGACAGAAGTTGGGATGGACGTTAACAATATGCCAGAGGATCAGAAGGTGGTTTCCGGTGTATTGTTGTCTGAACCCACTCAGGACTTCCGGGATCCAGTAAATACGGAAACATTTATTGGACAGGATGAGCATGGTCATGCGACAAACGAAGCAAATAATGGTCATCGCTTTGCCTGTTCTGGTATTGATGGTGTTACTATGGGTAAGTGGCCAGGTGGAAATGATGATGAAATTTATATGATTGTAGCATATGGAGTATATGAGTTTACCAATGTTAATCGATATGACAATACTTACAATGTGTTACAGTTTTATAAATTATCTGATATTTTGAGTGAAGAAAATAATACATGGAACATTCCGTTTAACGGACAAAGAGGGTTGGAGCTGGAAATCAATGACAGCGAAATGTTAAATTCTGCTAAAACTTTATATGTTTACACCGGAAACACTTCTTATGGGGCGCAGAATATAGAATACGAGTGGGATACGGGCGATATTGTTCTTTATACTTATGATAATAAAGATGGATTTGGCGGAAGTATGTATGTAGTAGATGGCAGCAAGGAGCCGGAAAACAAAACGCTGGAACTGGGTCAGAGTAATACTCTGGAAGATAAGGCTATGCAGACCTATGCAAAATCTATTGCTGATTCTTACGCAAATGATGCAAATGAAAATGGCGTGATTGATGCAGATGAATATATGAAGGGTGATGTAGCTGTATTGAAATGTCTGTGTGGAGATCCGGAGAGCCATAATGCGGATGCTGTTGGCGATGCAGAGTGGGGTACAACTGGCGTAAAAAAAGCAGACCAGCCAATTTGTTCTAGCATTCATCCGGCGTCTGCTACTACTGGAATTTCATGGCTTGGACCAGATTCTTCAGATGAAGATTCCGATTATTTCTTCGTTGCCAATGGAGACTACAGCGTTGGACTTTACAGACGTACTATGAACGAAGAAGGGGTTTCTTTTCAGCAGGTTAAGTTCTGGGCATGATTTTTGAAATAGAAATTTAAAAAGAGAAATAAACCTCATAAATTCAGGAGCAGGCAGCTTGAAATAAGTTGATTACTCCTGAATTCCTTTTGCAAATGGATAAACAGGAATAAAAAAATAAGAATTCCCTATAGAAGAATACAAAATGTAAAATTCTATAGAAGATTCTTATTTTAATATTAGGAATCAAAATCAAATAATATAAATTCTGATGCCTTAGGCTCTTTCTACGTTACCGGATCTTAAGCAGGAAGTACATACGTACATTTTCTTATTTCCGTTCTCTGTTTTAACTTTAACAGATTTTACGTTGGATTTCCACATCTTGTTAGATCTTCTATGAGAATGACTCACGTTGTTTCCGAAATGAGCTCCTTTTTCACAAATTGCACATTTAGCCATGATAGCACCTCCTTGACGCTTTTTTTCAACAGATTTTATTTTAACAGATGAAAATGGCTTTTGCAAGCAAAAAAAGGAAAAATGTGAAAAATAATATTTCTTTTTCTTTCAAAAGAGGGTATAATACACATAAACATAAAATTTGAAATGAAAATTGGAGGTAACCATATGAATGGATGTATAGATTCCGGATTGGGCCGGATTGTCATTGATACGGACGTAATTGCCACTTATGCAGGCAGCGTTGCGGTAGAATGCTTTGGCATCATTGGAATGGCTGCTGTCAGCATGAAGGACGGTCTTGTAAAGCTGCTTCGCAGAGACAGCTTAAGACACGGAATTAGCGTAAAAATTACAGAAGGCAACAGGATTCGCCTGGATTTCCATGTAATCGTGGCATATGGCGTAAATATCAGCACAATTGCAGATAATCTTGTCAGCAATGTAAAATATAAAGTCGAGGCTTTCACAGGTATGGAGATTGAAAAAATCAATATTATGGTGGAAGGCGTACGTGCCATAGATTAGGATCAGAGGAGGAACTTGTGGTGAACAGAAAAACCATAGATGCCAGTACACTTTCCAGAATGTTTCTGGCAGGAGCCAAAAATCTGGAAGCAAAGAAAGAATGGATTAACGAATTAAATGTATTTCCCGTGCCGGACGGAGATACAGGAACAAATATGACACTTACCATCATGTCTGCTGCCGCTGAGGTGGGGGCTCTTGGGGATACAGATATGGAATCTTTGGCAAAAGCCATTTCTTCCGGTTCTTTAAGAGGAGCGAGAGGAAATTCAGGCGTTATTCTTTCCCAGCTTTTAAGAGGCTTTACACGTGGTGTAAGAAAATACGAGGAGCTTGATGCGCCTTTAATTGCAGCGGCAATGGAAAGAGGTGTGGAGACTGCCTATAAAGCAGTTATGAAGCCAAAAGAAGGTACGATTTTAACGGTGGCAAAGGAAGCAGCATTAAAGGCTGTTGAGATTGCAGAGGAAATGGAAGACCTGGAAGAATTTTTCCGTGAGGTATTTGTGCATGCAGAGACAACTCTTGCCAGAACTCCGGAAATGCTTCCTGTATTAAAAGAAGCTGGTGTTGTGGACTCTGGTGGTCAGGGGCTTCTTGAAGTGTTCAGAGGAGCATTTGACGGTTTTCTTGGAAAAGAAGTAGATTATTCTCAGTTTGAGAAGAGCGCAGCTCCATCTGTGACAAAGATTTCTCCTCAGGCAGAAGCAGATATTAAATTTGGTTATTGTACAGAGTTTATTATTATGCTGAATAAAGAGATGCCGGAGGAAGAAGAACATAGCTTTAAAGAATTTCTCATGTCAATCGGAGATTCCATTGTTCTTGTAGCGGATGATGAAATTGTAAAAGTACATGTGCATACAAATCATCCGGGACAGGCGATCGAGCGCGCTCTTACTTACGGTTCTCTCTCCAGAATGAAAATTGATAATATGAGAGAAGAGCATCAGGAGAAACTGATCAAAGATGCGGAAAAACTTGCGGCACAGCAGGCAGAAGAGGAAGAGACAAGGGCAGCAGAACAGCCGCCTAAGGAAGTTGGATTTATCTCTGTTTCCGCAGGTGGCGGACTGACAAGTATCTTTAAAGATCTGGGCGTGGATTATCTGATCGAGGGCGGTCAGACTATGAATCCCAGTACAGAGGATATGTTAAATGCCATTGAAAAAGTAAATGCAAAGACAATTTATATTTTCCCAAATAATAAAAACATTATCCTGGCAGCAAATCAGGCGAGAGATTTAACTGAAGATAAGGAGATTGTGGTAGTTCCAACAAAAACAGTTCCACAGGGAATTTCCGCAATTATCAGTTTTGTTCCGGAGAAAAACGGTGAGGAAAATCTGGAAGCTATGATGGAGGCTGTATCCAGAGTGAAGACAGGACAGGTTACTTATGCTGTCCGTGACACAAGAATTGATGATAAGGAAATCCATGAAGGCGATATTATGGGAATCGGCGACAGTGGCATTCTTGCAGTTGGAAAGACAAAAGAAGAAGTGGCGAAAGAGACTGTTGTGTCCATGATAGATGAGGATTCGGAGATTATCAGTCTTTATTATGGAGCAGATACCGAAGAGGCAGAGGCAGAGGCTCTTGCAGAAGAGCTGGAGACTCTGTATCCGGACTGTGAGATAGAAGTAAATCAGGGTGGACAGCCAATTTACTACTATATTATTTCTGTAGAATAATAAAAGAAGGGGCGGAAGAAAGTCTTCCGCTCTTTTTTTCAGGAGGGAAACATGGACAGAGCACTTCGTTCTTTAAAAGGAGTAGGAGAAAAAACAGAAAAGCTGTTTCAGAAGATCGGAGTTTCTACAACGGAGGAGCTGCTCCGGTATTATCCGCGCAATTACGAAGCGTATGAAGAACCGGTTCCCATTGAGGAATTGAAAGAGGGCTGTATTGCAAGTGTTCAGGGAACTATTATATCAGGTGTATACGTCAATAAAGTAAGAAATCTGCAGGTTATTACAGTTACAGTAGCAGATGCTACAGAAAAAATAGGAATTGCCTGGTTTAATATGCCCTATTTGAAAAACACGCTGAAAAAGGGCAGTATTTTTATATTCAGAGGGCGTGTTGTGAGAAAGCAGGGAAAGCTTCAGATGGAGCACCCGGAAATGTTTACGCCTGCAGCATACGGGGAAATCCTTCACAGCCTGCAGCCGGTATATGCGCTTACAGCTGGTCTTTCCAACAAAACCATTGTAAAGCTTGTTCGACAGGCAATGAAGGAGCAGACACTTCATATGGAATACCTTCCGGAAGAGGTAAAAGAGAAATATCATCTGGCAGACGATAATTTCGCAGTGGAGAATATACATTTTCCGGCAAATATGGAAAAGCTTCTCATGGCGCGCAAACGTCTTGTGTTTGATGAGTTTCTGTTTTTCATCCTTGCGGTGCAGACCTTAAAAGAGCGAACGGAAACTGCGAAAAATGAATTTCCCATGACGCCTGTGTGGGCAACAGAGGAAGTGATGGAAGGACTTCCTTATCGTCTTACAAAAGCCCAGCTTAATGTATGGCATGAGATAGAAAGGGATTTGCAGAGCCACAGTCTTATGTCCCGGCTTGTCCAGGGAGATGTGGGCTGCGGAAAAACAATTCTTGCCTTTCTCGCCCTGATCATGACAGTGGAAAACGGGTATCAGGGGGCGCTTATGGTTCCCACAGAAGTTCTGGCAAAGCAGCATTACGAAGGGCTTCAGGAGCTTCTGGAAAAACAGGGAGTGTCCTCCTGCAGACCGGTTCTTTTAACAGGCTCCTGTACAGCAAAAGAAAAAAGAGAAATCTATGAAAAAATTGCTTCCGGCGAAGCGAATGTCATTATAGGAACACATGCCCTGATTCAGGAAAAGGTATGTTATAAAAATCTTGCTCTTGTCATCACAGATGAACAGCACCGATTTGGAGTAAAGCAGAGGGAAGCGCTTACAACAAGGGGAAATCCGCCTCATGTGCTTGTTATGAGTGCTACACCCATTCCCCGGACCCTTGC
This sequence comes from Eubacteriales bacterium, assembly GCA_030527365.1. GTDB lineage: Bacteria > Bacillota > Clostridia > Lachnospirales > Lachnospiraceae > Blautia_A. Next base: position 9,687 of record JAUNAX010000016.1, read on the forward strand.
CATTATTTTGTACGGAGATCTTGATATTTCTATTGTAGATGAACTTCCTGCTGCAAGGCTTCCTATTAAAAACTGTGTGGTAGACACTTCTTACCGGAAAAAGGCATATGCTTTTATGGAGCGTCAGATTCAGGAAGGACGTCAGGTGTATGTCATTTGCCCTATGGTGGAAGAAAGCGAAGGTACAGACGGAGAAAATGTTCTGGATTATACAGAAAAATTAAAAAGTATTTTTCCGGAAACCATTACAGTAGCGGCTCTTCATGGAAAAATGAAGCCAAAAGAAAAAAACAGGATTATGGAAGAGTTTGCAGAAGGAAAAATTAAAATCCTGGTATCGACTACAGTTGTGGAGGTTGGAGTAAATGTTCCAAATGCCACTGTTATGATGGTGGAAAATGCCGAAAGGTTTGGACTTGCTCAGCTCCATCAGCTGCGGGGGAGAGTAGGGCGCGGGAAACATCAGTCTTACTGTATTTTTATGCAGGGAAACGGGGCAAAGGAAACATCGAAACGGCTGGAGATTCTAAGTAAATCAAACGATGGATTTTTTATTGCAGGGGAAGATTTAAAGCTTCGGGGTCCGGGAGATCTTTTTGGAATCCGCCAGAGCGGTCTGCTGGAATTTAAGCTGGGAGATATTTACCAGGATGCGGATATTTTAAAATCTGCAAGCGAGGCAGCGGGTATGATTCTTTCCTGTGACCCGGATTTAAGCCTTGAACAGAACAGGAAACTGAAAGAAAAACTGGGGCAGTATATGAAGGAAGATTTACAGAATATGGGTCTGTAGAAAAACAAAATCTTGCAAAAATCTGCAAATAGTAGTATTCTATGAAGCGTAATCAATATTAAACCTTGTAAGGAGGCTATCAAATGGCTAGAAAGATGACAATAAAAAAAGCAGACACAACTGCAAAAACAGCATCTATGAAAGAGACTCCTGCAAAATCTGTTGCTGCCGCACCTGTAGAGAACGCTGTAAAAGCTGAGACTGAAAAAACAGAAAATGCAAAAGTAACCGCTGTTAAGGAAGAAGAAAAAATAGCAGAAAAAGAAACACCAGCTAAAAAAACAACAAGGAAGGCTGCTTCCAAAACTACCGCACCGAAGAAAACTCCGGCAAAGAGAACTGCTGCAAAGAAAGCAGAGACAAATACAGAAGTGTATGTTCAGTTCTGGGGCAGAGAAATACATACAAAAGATGTTGTAGAAAACATTAAAAAAGTATGGACAGAGGAAATGGGCAAAAAAGAGTCCGATATGAAAGATCTGAAAGTGTATATCAAACCGGAAGATAATGGCGCGCATTATGTGATCAATGGCGACATTACTGGTTTTATTGGAATGTAATTGAAATCTGTACAGTAAAATGCCGGGATATGAGATTTCATATTCCCGGCATTTTTCTGCAAATATAAGTGTTCTGATATTCAGAGGCTGTTTAGAAACCGGACTGGCTTCCTGCAGAACCGCTGGACATCTGGCGCTCCTGCGCCTCGATCATCTTTTTCACCATATATCCGCCGACGCTTCCGTTCTGTTTGGAAGTAAGGTTACCGTTGTATCCGTCTGTAAGCGGAACACCCAGCTCATTTGCAACTTCGAATTTAAAACGGTCTAATGCGCCTTTTGCTTCTGGTACAACTGCTCTGTTAGAAGAATTGTTGTTTGACATGATTCATTTCCTCCTTGGTTGTTTGTTTGTTGTTACATTGCTAGTATATGAAAAAATAAAAATAATACACTGGCAGTTCTTACATATAGTGGCAGAATTATGAAAATATTAACAAACTATGAAATTTGTATATTTTAAAAGATTTAATTGCACTTCTTTTAGCTATTTGTTATAATGTCAAATAGGGAAATTAGATTTTACGAAAATGGAATGGCAGAATGGAGAGTGAATTATGAATTTAGGAATTATTGCACATAACAGTAAAAAGGTATTAATTGAAGATTTCTGCATTGCCTATAAAAATATTCTTGCGAAGCATGAGGTTTATGCGACAGGAACTACAGGACGAAGAATTGAGGAAGCCACAGGGCTTCATGTTCATAAATTTCTGGCAGGAAGTATTGGCGGCGACAAACAGTTTACGGAGATGATCGAGAGAGAAGATATGGATATGGTCATTCTCTTTTATAATCCGGTTATGATGGATCCGAAGGAGCCGGACATTACAAATATTGTAAAAAAATGCGACCAGTATAATATTCCGGTTGCGACAAATATTGCCACAGCGGAGCTTCTGATTCTGGGGCTTGCGCGTGGTGACCTGGATTGGAGACTGAATCTGAAATGAGAGTCATAGCAGGAAAAGCAAGACGTTTAAATTTAAAAACAGTTCCGGGGATGGATACGCGCCCCACAACAGACAGAATAAAAGAGACCTTGTTTAATATTCTCCAGCCGGAAATGTTAGATTGCCGTTTTCTTGATTTATTTGCAGGAAGCGGAGCAATAGGAATTGAGGCTTTGAGCCGTGGAGCGGCAGAGGCTGTTTTTGTGGAAAAGAATCCGAAGGCATGTGCATGTATCCGGGAAAATCTGGCATTTACAAAACTTGCAGAAGGTGGTAAACTGCTGAACATGGACGTGCTTCAGGCGCTGCGTTCTCTGGAGGCGAAAGGTGCATTCGACTGTATTTTTATGGATCCTCCTTATAATCAGGAACTGGAAAAAGAAGTTCTCCTGTACCTGAAAGAAAGTGAAACGGCAGATGAGAATACTCTGATCATAATAGAAGCGGAGCTTTCCACTGATTTTTCTTATGTGACAGAGCTGGGATATGAGCTTTTGCGTGTGAAAGAGTATAAGACAAATAAGCACATTTTTTTAAAAAAGAGAAAGTGAGAAAATACATGGTAATAGCAGTATATCCCGGAAGTTTTGATCCGGCTACTTATGGGCATCTGGATGTGATCAAACGTGCCAGCGTATCTTTCGATAAAATAATTGTAGGAGTTTTGCATAATTCTGCAAAAAGTCCGTTGTTTTCTGTGGAAGAACGTGTTAATATACTAGAAAAGGCGACAAAAGATATTCCAAATGTAGAAGTGAAGCCTTTTGAAGGTTTGTCAGTGAATTTTGCAAGAGAGAATCACGCGCAGGTTATTGTAAGAGGTCTGCGGGCAGTTACAGATTTTGAGTATGAACTGCAGATGGCACAGACAAATCGTGTCCTGGCTCAGGATATAGATACTGTTTTTATGACTACAAGCCTTGAATACGCATATTTAAGTTCCACCATTATGAAGGAAGTTGCGTCCTTTGGAGGAGACTTAAGCAAGTTTGCACCGCCTGAGATCATTGAGGCGGTAAAACAGAAAATGCCGAAAGATAAACAGATAAAATAAGGAGAGTGTATTATGAGCAGCAGAATTGAACAGATTATTGATGAGATTGATGAGTATGTGGAGAGCTGTAAATTTCAGCCTCTTTCTACTACCAAGATTGTCGTACAGAAGGAAGAAATCATGGAGCTTCTCAGAGAACTTCGTCTGAAAACTCCAGATGAAATTAAACGCTACCAGAAGATCATCAGCAACAAAGATGCCATTCTGGAAGACGCACAGGCAAAGGCAGACGCGATCATCGCGGATGCACAGGCAAAAGCCCAGGAGCTGGTAACACAGCACGAGATCATGCAGAAAGCTTATGCACAGGCAAATGAGACAATCAATGCAGCAAATAAGCAGGCGCAGGAAATTCTGGACTCCGCTACAGAAGATGCAAACAGCATTCGTCTGAGCGCGATTACATATACAGATGAAATGATGGCAAATATTGGCTCTGTACTTGACCAGACACTGGAAGATGCAGGCGGTAAATATAAGATGTTTATTGATGCTCTTCAGAGCTGCCTGGACGTAGTAAACCAGAACAGACAGGAGCTTGCACCGCAGACAGCTCAGGCTGCAGCTATGTCAAGTTCTTATCATGCAGAAGACAGTTCCGCTGATGAAGAACTGTTAGACGAGCTGGGCGACAACTAAGACAAGAAGCGCAGTGAGAGCTGCATACATACATTTTGCAGCAAAGTAGGGGAGAACAGACAGCTGTCCTTTTAATACGCTCTTTGTCTGGGCGAGGATACATAAGCCTCCGAAGGCAGTCATCGTCATGGCATAGAGATATTTCTTCATATAAGAAAGACTTGAGAGCGCAAGCTGGTGCAGTCCGGTTGTGAGCTCTGTGATTCCGAGAAATATGTATTTTCCTTCGGAATCAGACGGACAGAAGTGACCGATTACTGCTCCCAGGATAGAGAAAAGAAGAATATATCCGCCGAGACGGGTGATGGTTTCGAAACCGTTCATAATAGAGACGTCTATGACAGCTCCTGGCGAGCTGACAGCGGATGTCTCTTTTTTTGACGGTGATATGGGGGCAAAGGTCTTGTTTTTATAAATAATAAATCGGAAAAACAGCATACATATAAAGTTTGAGAGCAGAAGAATTCCTGCAATTTCTGTTATCTTTGTTCTTCCTCCAAGACAGATCTGCGATACATAGGCAGTGAGAAATACAGGACTTGGGTTGTTGGAAAAAGTGAGAAGATATGAGGCTTCTTTTTTGCTTATTTTATTTTCCTGATATAAATCAGAGGCGAGTTTCGCACCCATAGGGTATCCGCAGAGCATACCAAGAAGGAAAACATAAGCACCACAGGGAGTCAGACCCAGGAATTTTTTCCAGAAAAAGGAAAGAGGGCTTAAAATTTTTTCTATTCCCTTTGTATGCAGAAGAATTCCGGTTAAAATAAGAAAAGGAAGAAGCGTGGGGATTAAGGTGTTCAGCCACAGCTTCATTCCGTCTCTGGCAGCAAAAAGAGCTTCCTCCGGGTATTTCAGGAGAAAAAGAAGAAGGCAGATAACGCCGGCTGTTGTGATACGTTGTTTCATATGCGCCTGCTTGTTTTTTCTTAAATATATGGCGTTTTATGAGGATATATGATTAATAAAATTGGAGGTGTCATTTTATGGCAGTACTGGAACAGTGTGAGCCAAAAAGAGTGTTTCATTATTTTGAGGAGATTTGTAAAATTCCTCACGGCTCAGGAAATACAAAAGAAATCAGCGATTATCTTGTAGACTTTGCAAAAGAGCAGGGGTTAAAATATGTACAGGACGATCTGAATAATGTAGTGATTTATAAAGAGGCAACAGAAGGGTATGAAAATGCGCCTGCTGTTATTCTTCAGGGACATATGGATATGGTGTGTGAAAAACGTCCGGATGTTGTTCACGATTTTACAAAAGATGGTCTGAAGCTTTCGGTAAAAGATGGATATGTTTCCGCAAACGGTACAACCCTGGGAGGAGATAACGGAATCGCAGTTGCTTATGGTCTGGCGCTTCTGGAGAGTAAGGATATTCCTCACCCTGCCCTTGAAGTCCTTATTACAGTAGATGAGGAAATCGGACTTCTTGGGGCAAAAGATTTTGATTGCAGCGTTTTAAAAGGAAAGAGATTTATTAATCTGGATTCCGAGGCAGAGGGAAGCATCTGGATCAGCTGTGCAGGTGGACTTTCTGCATACAGCCGCATTCCTGTCCAGAGAGTAGAGGCAGAGGGCGTGATTCTTACAGTGAAAATCTCTGGTCTTATGGGCGGACATTCCGGTGCGGAAATTGACAAAAAACGTGCAAATGCCAATGTGCTCATGGGAAGATTTTTATACGGCCTCAAGAAAAAATGTGAGTACGAACTTGTTTCTGTAAATGGCGGACAGAAGGACAATGCTATTCCGAGAGAATGTACAGCCGTTCTTGCAGTTGGAGAGGAAGGCGTTTCAGAAGTTCTTTCTTATGCTTCCTGGCTTCAGGGAAAATTAAGAGAAGAATACACAGGAAGCGATGAGGGGATTACTCTTTCTGTAGAAAACGAAGGTGTAAAAACAACAGAAATTATGCACCCCACAAGCAGAGAAAGAGTTCTTTTTTACCTTATGAATATTCCGTTTGGTGTGTTAAAAATGAGCGGAACCATAGAAGGTCTTGTTGAGACGTCCAATAATATTGGAATTTTAAAAACAGAGGATAATGAAGTTCTGGCAGTGTCCAGTGTGAGAAGTTCTGTGGGAGCAGCGAGAGATGCGGTTGCAGATAAGCTGGAATATCTTACAGAATTCCTGGGGGGCGAATTTGAAATCCAGGGCGCATATCCGGCATGGGAGTACCGTAAGGATTCCCCGCTTCGTGACAAAATGGCAAAGGTATATGAAGAAATGTACGGAGAGAAGCCAAACGTAGTTGCTATTCATGCAGGACTGGAATGTGGTCTTTTCTATGAAAAAATAGAAAATCTTGACTGTGTGTCTATTGGTCCGAATATGAAGGATATTCATACTTCTGAAGAGATGCTTGAAATTGCGTCAGTGGAAAGAGTCTGGAATTATCTTGTGAAGGTTCTGGAAAATCTGAAAGACTGATACAGGAGGGCTCCGGTAGAAATGCCGGGGTCTTTTTTGTCGTTTATTTAATAAAAACAGAAAAGTTCTTTTGCATAAACAGTATACAACACTTGACAACAGTATTGCGCTGTTATATACTGTTAATCAAATAGGAGGCCAACTATTATGGAGATTATCATCAATCATACATCTATGCAGCCCATTTACGAACAGATTGCGGATCGGATTAAGGGTATGGTTATGGAAGGAAGTTTAAAAGCAGGAGAAATGCTGCCTTCCGTAAGGACAATGGCAAAGGAACTGAAAATCAGCGCTCTTACAGTAAAAAAAGCGTATGATTTTTTGGAGGAGGAAGGTTTTGTTGTAACAGTCCACGGAAAAGGAAGCTTTATCGCAGAACATAATCAGAATCTTATGATGGAAGAACGCAGAAAAGAAACGGAGGCTGCACTGGAACAGATTATCCGAAGAAGCCGTCAGGGCGGACTTTCGGACGAAGAAATCAGAGAGCTGTTTGAACTGATTATGGAGGAAGATATATGCTAGTGGAAATGAATCATGTAAAAAAACATTACCGGGATTTTTCCCTGGACTGTTCCCTGCAATTAAAAGAGGGCTGCATTACAGGTCTGATAGGCGCCAATGGCGCAGGAAAAAGTACGGCTTTTAAAGCAATTCTCGGTCTGATCCGCCCGGAGGAGGGAGAAATTACCGTACTGGGAGAAAAGGGGAACAGTCTTACAGGAAAAACAAAGGAAGAAATCGGGGTGGTTCTTCCTGAGAGTACGTTCAGCCGGTACCTGAAAGTAAAGCAGATTATTCCTGTTATGAAAGAGTTGTATTCCCGGTTTGACAGAGAATATTTTCTGGAACAGTGCAGAAGATTTTCCATTCCGGAGGATAAGATTTTGAAGGAATTTTCCACAGGAATGCTGGCGAAGCTTAAAATCCTTCTGGCGCTCAGCTACCACCCGAGACTTCTTGTTTTAGATGAGCCCACCTCAGGGCTTGATGTTCTGACAAGAGATGAACTTCTGACTGTACTCCGGGAATATATGGAAGAGAGTGACAAGAGAGGGATTCTTATCAGCTCCCATATTTCGTCGGATCTGGAAGGGCTGTGTGACGATATATACATGATCCATCAGGGGAAAATCGTGATGTATGAGGAGACAGATGTTCTTCTCGATGAATATGGAATTTTAAAAGTAAGCGCAGATGAATACAGACAGCTTGACAAAAGCTTTCTTCTGAAAAGAAAAAAAGAAAACTTTGGGTATAGCTGCCTGACAAAAGAGAAGCATTATTATATGGAAAACTATCCTTCTTTTGTGGTGGAGAAATGTTCTGTTGACGAAGTGATTTCCATTATGGTAAAGGGAGAGACAGTATGAAAGGATTATTAAAAAAAGACCTGGCGATTTTATTTTGCAACAAAGCCATGTTGATTGCGGCGCTTGTTGTTTTTATGGGAGTTGCTTTTATGGGCAGCGGAGGCGGTTCGTTTATTGTGGCGTATATGGCGATTTTTGTGCCGATGGTAGCAAGCAGTACCATAAGCTATGATGATATGGATCATGGAATGGCGTATCTTATGACTCTTCCGGTAACAAGAAGACAGTATGTATATTCTAAATATCTTTTCAGTGCAGGGGTTAGTCTTATCTGTTGGATTTTTTCCTGTATGATGGGAACTTTGTCAAATGTACTCCACAAAAGCCAGGGAGAACCGGGGGAATGGCTGTTTCTCTGCCTTCTGAGCCTTGGGATTTTGATTTTTTCAGCGGGATTTATCATTCCCGTACAGTTGAAGTTCGGGGCAGAGAAAGCAAAAGTGGCGGTTCTCATTATTATGATAGGGGTAATAGGAGTGGTATGGCTTATCGGCAACATAAAAGAAATGATCCTGCCGGGAGACACATATCTGATTTCTTTTATAAATAATTCACCTTTTGTTTTTGCCGGGATTGTTATATTGTTTGCATTTGCAGCATTTTTAATTTCTCTTTTTGTCAGCATACGGATTTTTGAAAAAAAGGAATGGTAAGATATGGAGAAACATGAGATTTACGCAATATGCGGAAAAGCATATAAAGAGATGACAAAAACTCTTTTAAAGGAGTGCCGATTAAATGAGCTGATCGGGTCAAAAGAAAAAGTAATTGGAATGAAACCAAACCTTGTCTCCCCTACAGAGGCTTCTTACGGAGCGACTACTCACCCGGAGGTGGTGGCAGGTATTATTGAATATCTGAAGGAGTCAGGTTTTGAGAAGCTTGTTATGCTGGAAGGCTCCTGGGTGGGAGATAAAACAGAAGAGGCATATGAAGTGTGCGGCTACAGAGAGCTGTCTGAAAAATACGGTGTTCCTTTCTGGGATACACAGAAAGATAAAGGGGTATTAAAATCCTGTGCAGGTCTTGACCTGCATATCTGTGAAAGCGTGGAAAAACTGGATTTTTTAATTAATGTGCCGGTTTTAAAGGGGCATTGCCAGACAAAAATAACATGCGCTCTGAAAAATATGAAAGGTCTTATTCCGAATAAAGAAAAAAGAAGATTTCATGCAATGGGACTTCACCGCCCCATTGCCCACTTAAATGCAGGAATCTGCCAGGATTTTGTTGTGGTAGACAATATCTGCGGAGACCTTGATTTTGAAGATGGAGGGAATCCTGTAGAGATGAACCGGATTTTTGCAGGAAGAGATCCTGTTCTGATGGACACAGTGATGTGTAGGATGATGCACTATGAGGTGAATGAGATTCCTTATATTGTTTTTTCAGGAGAGCTTGGAGTGGGCTGTGCAGATTTTGAGAAAGCAGTGATCCATACAGTGGGAGAAGAAGCAGGAGGAGAAATTCCAAAATCCAGAAAAGTAGTGGAGCTTCAGGATGCGGTGGAAGAAGTAGAATCCTGCAGCGCCTGCTACGGGTATCTGATTCCTGCCCTGGAAATGCTGAAGGAAGACGGGCTTTTTGAAAAGCTGGGAGAAAAAATAAGCATCGGACAGGGATTTCGAGGGAAAACAGGAAGCCTTGGAGTGGGAAGCTGTACAAAAGGCTTTGCCTGTCACCTTGACGGCTGTCCTCCCACAGAGGGACAGATTTATGAGTTTTTAAAAGAGTATATTCAGAAAAAAGAGGAACAGAAATGAAAGCAGGGAAGGCAGAACGCCTTCCCTTAACTGTTCTTAAAAGCTGCTTTTTATGATTTTTATAATCTGTTCCTGTGAGAACTGGCTGCTGTCGATACATAACTGATATTGGGTCATGTCCAGCCACTTGTGGTCTGTAAAATATTCGTAATAAGAGCGGCGCTCCTTATCCATTTTCCTTACAAGTTTTCTTGCACTTTTTTCTTCTCTGCCTGTGCGGGCGATCACATTTTCCACTCTCTTTTCAAAGGGGGCGTAAATAAAGACGCTTAAAGTCTTGTCTGAGAGAATATGATTGGCACAGCGTCCAACGATCACGCAGTCTTCTTTTTGTGCAACATCAGAAATAATCTGGCGCTGAATATCAAAGAGAATGTCGTTCATGGGAATGAAGTGCATATCTTTGTCAATCTGAATTTCGTTGTCAATGGGAAAACGCCACTGATTTGCTTTTTTTTCGTCTACTTTGGCGAAGGTATCAAATGGAATCTGTTTTTCCTTGCTTGCAATGTCAATCAGTTCCTTATCGTAAAAGCTTATGCCCAGATCTTCGGCAAGAGCTTTTCCTATGACACGTCCGCCGCTTCCGAACATACGATTAATTGTAATGATTTTTTTCGACATATCCATACCTCCCTGTGTGATTTGTTGAAGATATTATAGCATATTTGTATGAAAAATTCCATAAAAATATAAAAAAATAAGCAAAATAAACAAAAGGTAGGAAGGGGACGAAAAAATAAAGGCTGGAAAAAAGGAAAAGCATCTGCTAAAATAAAATTATAATAGCCCGTATTGTGGGATAAAATGCAACAAACAGACAAAGGGAAACAAAAAAGAGAAAGGAATACAAGATGCTGAAGATAAAAAATTATGTAAAAGCCAAAAGTCTGGCAGAGGCATATGAACTGAATCAGAAAAAAACAGCATGTATACTGGGGGGGATGGTATGGCTGAAAATGTCTGACAGAACTGTATCCACAGCCATTGATATTTCCGGACTGGGACTGGATACCATAACAGAGACGGAGGAAGAATTTGTAATCGGCGCTATGACATCTCTTCGCGATCTGGAGACAGATTCCGGTCTGGAGCGATACACAAAAGGCGCCGTAAAAGAAAGTCTCCGCCACATTGTGGGGGTACAGTTTCGAAACTGCGCTACAGTGGGCGGCAGTATTTTCGGACGTTTTGGTTTTTCCGATGTACTTACTATGTTTCTTGCAATGGATACTTGGGTGGAGCTTTACGACAAAGGAAGGATTCCGCTTTCTGAATTTGCACAGATGAAAAAAGACAGAGATGTTCTTGTGAATGTTATTGTGAAGAAGACGCCCCTTTCTGTCTGCTATCTCAGTCAGAGAAACACAAAAACGGATTTCCCTGTCCTTACCTGTGCAGTGTCGCTTGTGGGAGAGGAGGCGCGCACAGTTATTGGCGCAAGACCTGCCCGTCCTGTTATCGTGGGAGATGAAAAGGGCATTCTTAAAAATTTCAAATACCTGTCAAAAGAAAAAAAGAAAGAAGCGGCAAAGGTTTTTGCAGAATATGCGGCAGAGAAGGTAAAGACAGGCTCTAATATGCGTGCTTCTGCAGAGTACAGAACGCTTCTTGTTAAGGTACTGACAAAAAGAGCGTGGGAAGCAGTAGGAGGAATGACAGATGAAGATTAGTTTCTGGTTAAACGGTGTATACTGTCATGAAGAAGTGGAACCGGGAGTAATGCTCCTTGATTTTCTGAGAGAAAAAGGCTGCGCCAGCGTAAAAAGAGGCTGCGAGACTGCAAACTGTGGTCTCTGTACTGTGCTTATGGACGAAAAGCCGGTTCTTTCCTGCTCTGTTCTTGCAGTGCGGGCAGACGGAAAGAAGATTGTGACAATGGAAGGAATGCAGAGAGAGGCGGAAGAGTTTGGAAGCTTTCTGGCACAGGAGGGAGCAGAGCAGTGCGGCTTTTGTAATCCGGGTTTTATTATGAATGTATTTGCCATGTTAAAAGAAATCAAGGAGCCAACAGAAGAGCAGATCAAAGAGTATCTGTCAGGAAATCTCTGCCGCTGTTCCGGCTTTGTATCACAGACAAGAAGTATTCTGAAATTTTTGAAATATAAAAAAGCACAGGAGGGAGCAGTATGAAATATGTAAATCAGCCAGTGCAGAAAAAAGATGCAATGGCTCTTGTGACAGGACAGCCGGTGTATACAGACGATATTGCTCCGGATAACTGTCTGATCGTAAAGGTGCTCAGAAGCCCGTATGCAAATGCCTGGGTAGAAGAAATCCGTACGGGAACGGCAGAGCAGGTAAGTGGAATTGCGTGTATTCTTACATATAAAGACGTTCCGAAAAAGCGTTTTACTCTTGCCGGTCAGACGGATCCGGAATTAAGCCCTGCAGACCGCTATATCCTTGACCGCCATTTAAGATTTGTGGGAGATGCAGTAGCAATCGTAGCCGGAGAGACAGAAGCTGCCGTTGATAAGGCATTAAAGCGCATTAAGGTAAATTACAGAGTGGAAGCGCCTGTTCTTGATTTTCATAAGGCAAAGGACAATCCTATTCTTGTTCACCCGGAGGAGGACTGGCTTTCCAAAGTTCCTGTAGGCGCAGACAACAAACGGAATCTGTGCGCGTCCAATGTGGAGGAAAAAGGCGATGTGGACGCAGTTCTTTCTTCCTGTAAATATAGGATTGAGCGTACTTACCGTACAAAAGCAAATCAGCAGACAATGATGGAGACGTTCCGTGCCTGCTGTTATATGGACTATTTTGGGAGACTGAACGTGCTTTCCTCCACACAGATTCCTTTCCATGTAAAGAGAATCCTGGGAAATGCCCTGGATATTCCAGCTTCTAAAATCCGTGTCATTAAACCGAGAATCGGAGGCGGTTTTGGGGCAAAACAGACAGCAGTATGTGAAATTTATCCGGCAATCGTTACATGGAAAACAGGGCGTCCTTCCAAGATTGTTTATTCTCGTTATGAGTCCATGATCTGTTCTTCCCCGCGCCATGAGATGGAAATCCGTGTGCGCGCAGGTGCAGATGAAAACGGAATCATAAAGGCGCTTGATGTTTACACCCTTTCAAATGGAGGTGCTTACGGGGAACACAGCCCTACAACAGTTGGTCTTTCCGGACATAAATCTATTGCCCTTTACCGCCACACAGAGGCTTACCGTTTTTCCTATGACGTAGTATATACAAATCTGCAGGCAGCAGGAGCGTACAGAGGATATGGTGCGACTCAGGGGATTTACGCAGTAGAGAGCGCAGTCAATGAGCTTTCAGAAATCATGGGCATGGATCCTGTAAAAGTAAGAGAATTAAATATGCCAGTGGAGGGTGGTCCTCTTCCTGCATATGGAGATGTGCCTTACGCTACAAGCTGTTCTATGGACAGATGTCTTGTAAGAGCAAAAGAGATGATGAACTGGGACGATAAATATCCGGCAAGAGATATGGGAAATGGAAAAGTAAGAGGCGTAGGCGTTGCTATGGCAATGCAGGGGTCTTCCATCGCCTGCGTGGATGTGGGCGGCGCCAGCTTAAAGCTTAACGAGGACGGCTCCTACACGCTGGCACTTGGCTGCACCGATATGGGAACAGGCTGCGATACCATTCTTTCCCAGATGGCAGCAGAATGTCTGGAAACACCTCTTGAGAATGTAAACGCGTTTGGTGTGGATACAGATATTTCTCCTTATGATTCCGGTTCCTACGCATCTGCAACAACATACACAACAGGAAATGCGGTAATTAAGGCGTGTGAGGAATTACGGGAAAAAATTCTTGCCTTTGGAGCGGAAATGCTGGGAACAGAGCCGGAAAGTGCAGAGTTTGACGGTGAGTTTGTCATATCCGGAGAAAGCCGCGTTTCTCTAAAAGAAATTGCAGGAAAATCCACTTGCGGAAGCAGCAGGGAGCTTCAGGTAACTTCAAGTTATTCTTCGGAGATTTCCCCACCGCCTTTTATGATTGGCATGGCAGAGGTAGAGGTTGATAAGGAAACGGGAAGTGTGGAAGTTCTTGATTATGTGGCAGTGGTTGACTGCGGAACTCCTGTAAACCCGAATCTTGCACGTGTGCAGACGGAGGGCGGAATCGCCCAGGGAATCGGAATGGCGCTTTATGAGGACGTACAGTACAATGAAAAGGGAAAAATCCGCAATAACTCTTTTATGCAGTATAAAATTCCATCAAGACAGGATATTGGAAAAATCCGTGTGGAATTTGAAAGCAGCTACGAAAAGAGCGGTCCTTTTGGGGCAAAATCCATTGGAGAGCTTGTAATTGATACGCCGTGTCCCGCAATCGCAAATGCCATTCATAATGCTACAGGACTTTATGTGAGAGAACTGCCCATTACGCCGGAAAAAATCGCAATGGGACTTTGGGAAAAAGAGGAAAAGGCAGAATGATTTTACTGGAAATCTGGAAAGCTATTCTTGTGGTGTTTCTGTATCTTGGCGCATTTGTTTTTGCAGGGGCGCTCCTTCCTGAAAAATATCATAAAAGTTCTCTGACAAATCTCTGTCTTCTTGGCTTTGTGGTATACTTTGCCTTGTTTCAGATAGTGGCGCTGCCTATGAAAATCGGGCAACTTCCTTTGAAATACTTAACACTTACCTGGGTGGGACTTCTTGGGGCAGTATTTCTTTTTGATATATTATGGAGAAGAAAGATTTTGTTCCGGGCTTTTAAGAATTGTTTTTCAGACAGGAAAAAAATAGCGGCAGGCTGTGTGTTTCTTGGGGCAGCAGGAGCGCTTGCCCTGATTCTTGGAATGAATATCAATCATATTTCAGATTTCGATGCCGGATATTATATCGGACTTCCGGTATCTTCCGTATATTCCAATACGATTGAGCTTATGGATCCTTACAGCGGGCAGATGCTGCCAAAACCGGAGAGCTTTTATATATTGAATACAAATACAATACATAGTGCTGTGATTTTTCAGTTTTTAAATCTTCATCCTCTTGTGGAGGAGAAATTTTCCATGACAGCAACCCTTGTCATTGTATTTTGTCTGTTCTTGTATAAGGGCGGAAAGCTTCTGTTCCAGGAAAACAGAAGGAAAGCGCTTATGTTTCTGGCTCTTTCTGTGCTTGCCCTTTTATTCTCCTACAGTCTTGCAGGCGTTTCGCATTATTTTGCATACAGGACGTACGAAGGGAAGGCAATTACCTCTTATCTCTATACTACCGGGATTTTTGTATTTTTTCTTGGGATTTTCCGGGAAAAAGAAGAAAAATGGGGCTGGGCAGGTCTGTTTTTTGCGACCCTCGGTGGAGTTGCTTTCTGTAATACGGCAATTTTTGTCATTCCGGTTATGATTTCAGCGCTTATCCTACCCTGGATTTTGCTGGAAAGGAAATGGAAGGCGTTTCTGCCGTATGTGAGAATAATGGCGGTTTCCGGCTTCTGGCTCTGCCTTCATTTGATTTTATAAGGGAGAAAAGGTGATTGGAATGATGGAAAATTTGCGGTTTTTGTGGGAGAGCTTTCTCACCTATACAGAGAAAAATCCCATATGGTATTTGTATTTTTTCTCCCTTTTATATATTCTTTTTGCAGGAAAAAAAGAGGGACGAAAAATCTTTATTTATCCGCTGGTTGCAGAGTGCCTTACAATTTTTAATCCGGTTCTTCTCGGTATTTTAATTACAAAATTCGGATTTGGAAACAGGTATCTCCGTTTTTTCTGGATGCTTCTGTTTTACGGAGTGATTGCCTATGCAGGCGTGCATCTGATTTCCAGGTTTAAAAATGTTTGGCTGCAGACATTGGGTTTTCTTGTGGCAGTGGCAGTGATCGCAGGTTTTGGAACGCCTGTTTTTAAGGGCGGGGAGGTTCCGCCATATGAAAAGGCTTCTAATTCCCGGTTTGTCAGTGAGGAAATCCTTGCTTTAAGTAATCTGTATCACAGCGAGGGCTTAAAACAGCCCCATGTGCTTTTCGATGGCTGGCAGCTTTTAAATTATAGGAGCTATGATCCGGGTTTGACATCGGAGCTTACAAGAGCAAGATTTGAATATATGTTGGAGCATGATGAGGAAACGTTTTTGAAGGGAAAAGCATCGGACGAAATAAAGGCAATTTTTCAGGTTCATTATTACGGGGACTATAATGTTCCAAAAGAGATGTTTTTTCAGGCTCTTCAGACAGAAAAGATTGATTATGTTTCTGCTGTAAAAGGCAGTGCTCTGAATGAATATCTTCAGGAAACCGGACTTTATAAGGTCGGAGACAGCGGAAGCTATACAGTCTGGGGGATAAACAGAAAAACAGATTAAAAAACTCTTGATAATTTCAGGAAAAGCTGTTAAATTATAAAAGAAATAAATAACGTAATGTATGATAGAGGCGCGGGCTTCAAGAGTACCATGACACAGCGGCAGGGCAGCCGTCATCGGGAAAGGGGATACCGCCGAAGGATTTCGACCGCCAGAAGGGGAAATCCTGGGATACTGCAGAATATGCAGTGTACTGTCACATGTGTGGAGCGCTATCAGAGATTGAGTTTTCAATGCCATGAGTATGTGTTTCCAGAACCGTACCGTGGCATTTTTTTGTGAGAAATCTCCGGAGCATTTCATTCATTACGGGAAAAGGAGGAAAATAAAATGAAATGTATGAAAAGCAAATGGAGAATTTTGCTTTTGACAGTAATGGCAGTTTTTATTGTCAGTCCCACTGTGGTCCTGGCTGCGGAGGAGGCGCCGAAGCCGGCTGTTTACGCTACGTTCTGGGCGCTTGTTCCGCCGGTTGTAGCTATTGCGCTTGCCCTTATTACAAAAGAGGTGTACAGTTCTCTTTTTGTTGGAATTCTTGTAGGAGCACTGTTTTATTCCGGAGGGAATTTTGAGAAAACCATGACTCATATTTTTGAAGATGGGATTATTGGTGTTTTGTCTGACTCTTATAATGTGGGAATTCTTGTGTTTCTTGTGATTCTTGGAGCGATGGTGTGCCTCATGAACCGGGCGGGCGGTTCTGCTGCGTTCGGACGCTGGGCAGGAAAGCACATCAAAACAAGAGTGGGAGCAGAACTTGCCACTGTGCTTTTAGGTGTACTTATCTTTATTGATGATTATTTTAACTGTCTGACGGTAGGCAGTGTTATGCGGCCTGTGACTGATAAGCATAATGTCTCACGTGCAAAACTTGCCTATCTCATTGACGCTACAGCGGCGCCTGTGTGTATTATTGCCCCGATTTCATCCTGGGCGGCAGCAGTAAGCGGATTTGTGGAAGGAGAGGACGGGCTTTCCATTTTTGTCCGTGCGATTCCTTATAATTTTTATGCCCTTCTTACAATCGTCATGATGGTAGGTATGGTTCTTATGAAAACAGAGTTTGGCGCGATGGGAGTTCATGAATCCAACGCTTTAAAAGGTGATATTTATACGACTGCATCAAGACCTTATGCAAATGATACGGATAACAATGAGGGAAATCCAAGAGGAAAAGTAATCGATCTCCTGATTCCCATTCTTTCTCTTGTGGTGTGCTGTGTCATAGGAATGATTTATACAGGCGGATTTTTTGAAGGGACAGATTTTGTGACAGCTTTTTCTCAGAGTGATGCTTCTGTAGGTCTTGCAATGGGAAGCTTTTTCGGACTTTTGATTACCATTCTCCTTTATATGGTGAGACGCGTTATGACATTTCGGGATTGTATGAGCTGTATTCCTGATGGATTTAAGTCTATGGTTCCTGCGATTTTAATTCTTACATTTGCATGGACTTTAAAATCAATGACAGACAGCCTGGGAGCTGCCGACTTTGTTGCAGGTGCTATGCAGTCTGCAGCGGGCGGATTTGTGAATTTCCTGCCTGCAGTAATTTTCCTTGTTGGCTGTGGGCTTGCCTTTGCAACCGGAACTTCATGGGGAACCTTTGGAATTCTGATTCCGATTGTTGTTGCCGTATTTTCCGGCACAAATGAAAACCTTATGATTATTTCCATTTCTGCATGTATGGCGGGCGCCGTATGCGGAGATCACTGTTCTCCAATTTCGGATACTACGATTATGGCATCGGCAGGAGCCCAGTGCGACCATGTAAATCATGTGTCCACACAGCTTCCTTATGCGTTGGTAGCTGCGGCAGTATCTTTTGTTTCTTACATTATAGCCGGCTTTGTGCAGTCTGCATGGATTGCTCTTCCGATTGCCTTTTTGCTTATGATGCTTGTACTGTTTATTATTAAAAATGTCTTCTCTGATCTGGAAGGTGCATAAAGAAATGCGGGGCGCGAAGGCGTCCCGCAGGCTTCTGAAAGAAAAATAACTTTACAAGTAGAGGTAAATATGTTACTATAAATCTTGTCGAGATTGGAAAAACAGTTCTCGAATATAATCCGCGTCTGTAGCTCAGTGGATAGAGCAGTGGTTTCCGGTACCATGTGCGGGGGTTCGATTCCCTTCAGACGTGCTGACTGGAACATCGGATGTTCCAGCGTGTTGTATTAACAAGGAGGACAAGAACTTGGATGATTTCAGAGAGTGGTTGTCAGATAACCTTCGCT
>JAUNAX010000146.1 GCA_030527365.1 Eubacteriales bacterium
CCTATGTTTATTTTCTCACAAAATCCGCCGTTCGTCCAGTCATATTTTGCAAAAATAAGAAAAAAACTGCAGATATTTTTCCTTTTATGGAAATCAACGACATCTTATGATAGAATACATCTATATTTTTATAAAAAGGAGAATTTTATGTCCAATCATATCCCTGATTCTTTTTTTCCGGAAAAATTCCGGATTTTAAGCGGCAGTACCTTAAAAATAATCGCCATGCTGACTATGCTTATCGACCACACAGGAATGGCTGTTCTAAGCCAGCTTCCACAGGCACAGATTCCGTTTTTTTCTTTTCTTGGAAATCCGGTCTCTCTTTACCGCCTTTCCAGAGATATTGGACGGGTGGCTTTCCCTATTTTTTGTTTTTTGCTGGTAGAGGGCTTTCTTCACACCAAAAATCGTTTCCGATACGGAAGAAATCTGCTTTTATTCGCAATAATTTCAGAGCTGCCCTGGAATTATATTCACACAAACACATTTTTCTACGAAAAGCAAAATGTGTTTTTCACACTGTTTATCGGCTATCTGGGATTTTGTGCAATAGAACGTTTCCGGGAAAAACAGACGCTTCAGTTTTTCTCCGTTCTGGGACTTTTGGGCGTTTCCTGTTTTTTCCAGGCAGATTATGGTTGGAAAGGTTTCATATTTCTCCTGATCATGTACACTCTTCATAAAGAGAGAACAGCTCAGGCAATTATCGGAAGCTGCTGGCTTGCCTATGAATGGAAGGCCTGCTTTGCTTTTCTTTCCATTAATATGTATAACGGAAAAAGAGGATTTATAAAAGGAAAAGGAGCAAAATACTTTTTTTACGCATTTTACCCCTTACACCTTACCTTATTAATTTTCATACGACAGTATCTGCTTTAATAACCGCATCACCAAGGTAAAAACTCACCGCTTTCTTCCTCATAATAATACCAGCCATTTCCTCTTCCTATAGGGCTTCCGTCACCTTCAGCCTCCTGGAAGGGGATATAGCTTTCTGTTCCTTCGTCCCAGCTGTACAAATCGTAGGGATCATTGACTTGCGATTCTGTGTTTTCTCCCTCAGTTTCCTGATTTTCCTGTTCCTGCGCTGCCTGCTCTGCATAATTACCATTCCAGTAATAGGTATCGCCGTTCTCATTTACGATCGGCTGTGTCTCGTCCACATTTTCCAAATCCCCATAGGAAACACCGTCCGCATCATACCAGTTTCCATCGTCCCCTCTTCTTACCTGTTTCTCATTCATATGAATATCATAAAGAACAATAGAATTCCAACCCTGTGTTGTTTCTCCAGATTCTACTTTCTGCTCTATTGTTTCGGAAGAATCCCCTCCTGTATTTTCTGTATTATTTTCTTCTTTTCCTAAAGACCCTGTATTTTTGTCTTTATTGTTTACCGTTTTTTTTGGAGCTTCTGTTATTTTCCCTGGTTTCGGTGTCGCAGATATTTCTGTTTTTTCTTCTGTTTGCGAAGTGAATCCGCACCCTGTAAGCATACTTCCTGATGCCATCGCTAACATAAAAAATAAAGCTGCTTTTTTCATATCCATTCTCCTTTCGCATACTGCTTTATAGGAGAAAGTATACCATTGCAGCTTTATTTTCTGTATTCGCTATATTCCTTTACCGTTTCCTGATAACTTCTTCTCTATTCTTATAAATACTGTCTGCCGGAACACAGCCACGAACAGAAGAGAGCGGATAAATATTTGTATTTCTTCCAATTACTGTTCCCGGATTTAAAACAGATCCGCATCCGACCTCTACATTATCGCCGAGCATTGCACCAAACTTTTTAAGACCTGTTTTCTCTTTTTCTTCCCCGTCTTTTACAACAACCAGTTCTTTGTCAGACTTTACATTGGAGCAGATAGAGCCTGCGCCCATATGAGATTTATATCCGAGGACAGCATCTCCCACATAATTGTAATGAGGAACCTGAACCTTATTAAAAAGAACCGCATTTTTCAGTTCTGTGGAATTACCGACTACTGCTCCCTCTCCGATGATCGCTTTTCCTCTGATGAAGGCACAATGACGGATTTCCGCATTCTTTCCGATGATAACCGGTCCGTTAATGCAGGCTGTAGGCGCTACTTTTGCTGTTTTGGCAATCCAGATGTCCCCTTCCCTGTATTCGTACTCTTCCGGATCCAGAGTCCTTCCAAGCTTTACAATAAAATCTCCGATTTCCGAAAGAACCTCCCAGGGATAAGTTTTTCCCTCAAATAATTCTGCTGCTATTGTCTCTTTCAGATTCAGAAGCTTCTCAATTGTGTAATCTTTTATCATTTCTTTTTCCTCCTCGTTTTGCGTCTGCCGCCTTCCCCGGATAATTAGAGGCTGCAGCATCAAAAAATTGACGCAGAGCATACTGGTAATTGCTTTCCTCCACCTGACGTGTCCGAAGTCTCACAAAGCGTTCCAGCTTATCCATATATTCCTGCTCAGTAATACTTCCCTCTGCCACATAATTCAACCCTTTTTCCCAGCTCGCTGTAAGCTCCGGGTTTAAAAGCTGGCGAATAGAACAATTTACCACGTCAAAAATCATTTCTCCCAGAAGTGTAGGCGTAATGACCTGTGTTTTTTTGTTAAGAGAAAGATACTTAATATAAAACAGTTTTTTCAAAATCTCCGCCCTTGTAGCGCTTGTTCCGATCCCTGCGCCTTTTATCTGTGCACGCAGCTCTTCATCTTCTATCAGCTGCCCTGCGTTTTCCATTGCAAGAATCATGGAACCGGAATTATAACGTTTCGGAGGAGAAGTTTCCCCCTCTTTTATGCTCAGAGCGTCCACCTGCAGTATATCATTTTTTTTCAGCTTCTGCAATGCTTCCAGAAGCGAGGCGTCGCAGGCGGTTTCCTGCTCTTCTCCTGTGCCTTTTTCTCCATCAGAAGCTTTTTTTCCTGCGAAAGAATTTGTTGCAATGGAAAGGTATCCTTCCTCCAGGAGAACGCGAAAAGAAGAGAAAAATCTCTCATTCTGCATATTTGTTACAAGATTTACTTTCTGATATACAGCCGGAGGATAAAAAATACAGAGGAAACGCCTTACGATCGTTTCATACACTCTCTGAGAAAGAAGCGACAAACTGTTTAATGTGCCAAGTCCCTGCCCTGTCGGAATAATGGCATAATGGTCTGTAATCTGTTTATCATTCACATACCGGGTTTTTTCAATATTTTTATAAGCGCCGGTTTCCAGAATTTTTCCTGCCGCCTCCCCTGCCTGGGGATAATTTCGAAGTCCGGAAATATTTTTGTATATTTCCTTTGCAACCGCCGTAGACAGTACATGGGCATCTGTTCTCGGATATGTTACCAGTTTTTTCTCGTAAAGCTCCTGTACTACTCTCAATGTTTCGTCAGGGCTGATTTTAAAAAGCTTTGCACAAACATTTTGAAGCTCTGCAAGATTAAAAAGAAGCGGTGGATTTTTATTTTCTTTTTTCCGTTCTATCCTTTCTACTGTACAGGAAAGTGACTGCGTCTTTTTCAGCAGAGAAACAAGGGTTTCTGCATCTTCTTTTTTCTTAAAACCATTTTCCTTATATAAAAGAGGAGATTGAAAATACCGGCTTCCCTCCACGGCTCTCCACTCACCTTCAAACTGCTTTCCTTCCAGTATGATTTTACTGAGCACTCTGTAAAACGGTGTTTTTACAAAAGATCGGATCTCCCTCTCCCTTCTTACCACCATGCCAAGAACGCAGGTCATCACTCTTCCTACAGAAATCGCCTGATATTTTGTGCCGAGATAACCCGATACACTGTTTCCATAACGGAGAGTAAGTACACGTGAAAAATTAATTCCCATAAGATAATCTTCTTTTGCACGAAGATACGCGGAAGAGGCAAGATTGTCGTAGGAGGAAAGGTCTTTTGCCTCCCGGATTCCTCTTAAAATCTCGTCCTCCGTCTGAGAATCAATCCACACACGTTTCTGTTTTTTATTCTTTACTCCCGCCATCTGCGCCACAAGGCGATAAATATATTCTCCCTCACGCCCGGAGTCTGTACAGACATAAATCGTATCTATATCTGCTCTGTTTAACAGTTCTTTCACGATTTTAAACTGTTTGCTCACGCCCGGAATCACTTCATATTTAAATTCGCGCGGCAAAAAAGGCAGGGTATCAAAACTCCACCTTTTATATTTCATATCATATTTTTCCGGATAGCTCATGGTAACCAGGTGTCCTACACACCAGGTTACCACAGAATCTTCTGACTCCAGATAGCCATCCCGTCTTTGTCCATTGATTTTAAGAGCTTTTGCAAACTCCTGCGCCACACTCGGCTTTTCCGCTATGTATAAAGCTTTTGCCATTATTTATCTGCACTCATCTTTCTAAGGGGCCATGCCAGTAAAACAGCGCCTCCTATCATATTTCCCAGTGTTACGATCAGCATACTCTT
>JAUNAX010000147.1 GCA_030527365.1 Eubacteriales bacterium
GAATTTTTGACGACCATGAAGTTGCATTCCAGACAGCAGAGCTTGGAAAAGTTGATGTTGGCGGCGGCGGAACCATCGCATTTATCGCTGCTCTTTACGGAATGGAAGTAATCGACAGCGGTGTTGCTGTTTTAAGTATGCACGCTCCGTGGGAGGTAACAAGCAAGGCAGACTTATATGAGGCGAAAAAAGCATATAAGGCGTTTCTTCTTGATGCGTAATAAAGATTGAAACAGAATGAATCAAAAATAAAATGACCCTCGTTATAACAGACAGAGGGAACTGCAGGCGGTCATGCGATATGCGTGGAAAGCGGCAAAATTAAGCATAATAGAGGCTCTTCGGAGAAACTGAAAAAAATATTTAAAAAAGTTTCAAAAAACCCTTGACATTTTATTCCTTATAGAGTAGAATACTCATTGTTGCGAGGGAAAAACGCAAAAATGTGTGTTTAGCTCAGCTGGATAGAGCGTTTGGCTACGGACCAAAAGGTCGGGGGTTCGAATCCTCTAACACACGTAACTGCCACTGGAAATGAGAGTTTCCAGTGGCTTTTTTTATTCGCTGGGAAAGTAGTAGAGTACGCACTGGTTTTTTCGGTAAAGAAAAATGCTCCGTGGGATTAAAGGAGCAAAATAAAAAATACGCAGGAGGAAATAACTTGGAAGTTACAATGTATAAATTATTATGGATTTTTGCGATTTTTGCATTTGTCGGCTGGGTGATCGGCACAGCGGCAGCAGCATTCAGGGAAAAGAAATTTGTTGACGTTGGATTCCTTTTTGGTCCCTGGTGTCCGGCATATGGATTCGGGGGCGTGATGTTTGCAGTATTCCTTCGGGAATTAAAAAAAGAGCTGCTGTTTTTATTTATAGGAGGCGTAGTTCTGTCTTTTCTTGTGAGCCTTGCGACTGGATTTGTGCTGGAAAAGATTTTCCATAAGAAATGGTGGGATTATTCCAGAAAGAAATTTCAGTTCGGCGGCTATGTAAATTTGCCGTATACAGTTGTGTGGGGAATTACAGCAGTTGTGTGCGTCTGTTTTGTAAATCCGTTTCTTGGAAAAATGATAGAGATGATTCCGAGAAAAATCGGAGAAATCATACTTCTTGTTCTTTATATTGTTCTTGCCATTGACTTTGCGGGAACTGTGGCAAGTTTTGTGGCTGTGAATAAAAGAATCAGGAAGCTTACAATTATTTCCAGTGTTTCTGAAAATCTGCAGAAAGCAGCAGATGAGATGGGAAAAGGTCTTGTAGGCTGGACTTTAAAATATGTAAGCCGCGCTTATCCTGATCTTGAGGCGAAGAAACTTCTGGAAGCAAGACAGGAGCAGGAGCGCCAGGCGGAGAAGGCAAAAGAAAAAGCCGGTGTTTTTGCAGTGGGATGCAGTTTTTATAAGCTAGTCTGCCTGTTTTTTATCGGCGCTTTTCTTGGAGATATTATAGAAACAATTTTCTGCTGGATCACAATGGGAAGGCTTATGAGCCGAAGCAGTGTAGTGTACGGTGATTTCAGTATTGTGTGGGGGCTTGGCTGTGTGCTTCTGACAGCAATCCTTTATCAGTATAGAAACAGAAGCAAGGGTTATATTTTTATTTTCGGTACTGTGGTAGGCGGTGTTTATGAGTATGTGTGCAGCGTCTTTACAGAGATTGTATTTGGTACAGTTTTCTGGGACTATAGTAAGATTCCGTTTAACCTGGGCGGAAGAATCAATCTTCTTTTCTGCTTTTTCTGGGGAATCGTTGCTGTTTTGTGGCTTAGTGTCCTTTATCCGCGCCTTTCCAGACTGATTGAAAAAATTCCCAAAAAGCCGGGAATCATTCTTTCCTGGATTATGATCGTGTTTATGTTATTTGATATGGGAATGTCAAGTCTTGCTCTTTGCAGGTATACAGAACGCCATACGGAAGAGCAGGAAGTTACTACAGCAGTGGACGACTTTTTTGACGAGCATTTCCCTGATGAGCGAATGAAGCAAATTTATCCGAAGGCAATTTTAAGAAGATAGGAGTCAGAAATGAGTATATATGATACATTAAATCCGCCTCAGAAAGAGGCAGTATTTCACACGGAAGGTCCTCTTTTGATTCTGGCAGGAGCAGGTTCCGGAAAAACGAGAGTGCTCACTCACAGAATCGTCTGCCTCATGGAAGAGAAGGGAGTGAATCCCTGGAATATTCTTGCCATTACTTTTACAAATAAGGCGGCGCAGGAAATGAGGGAGCGAGTAGATAAGCTTGTGGGAATGGGCGCGGAGAGCATATGGGTATCCACGTTTCATTCTGCCTGTGTGCGTATTTTAAGAAGGCATATTGATTTTCTGGGATTCGATAATCACTTTGCTATTTATGATACAGAGGACCAGAAAACGGTAATAAAAGAGGTTTGCAGACGTCTGAATATTGATACGAAAATTTATAAAGAGAGAGCGCTTATGGCGAAAATTTCTCACGCAAAGGACGAGTTGATTTCTCCGGAGGAGATGGAGTTAAATGCGGGAGGGGATTTTAACGAAAAGAGGATTGCCTCTGTTTATAAAGAGTATCAGGCGACTCTTCGAAAGAACAATGCCCTTGATTTTGACGATCTGATTGTAAAAACAGTGGAGCTTTTTCAGAATTATCCCAATGTTCTGGAATATTACCAGGAGCGTTTTCAGTACATCATGGTAGATGAGTATCAGGATACAAATACTGCACAGTTTAAGTTTGTAAGTCTTCTGGCGTCAAAATACCAGAATCTCTGCGTAGTAGGCGATGATGACCAGTCTATTTATAAGTTCCGTGGGGCAAATATCGGGAATATTCTGGGCTTTGAGCAGGCGTTTCCGGGAGCAAAAGTAATCCGGCTGGAGCAGAATTACCGCTCTACAGGCAATATCCTGGAGGCTGCAAACCGTGTCATTGAGAATAATACGGAGCGTAAGCCAAAGAGACTCTGGACAGAAAACGAAACGGGAGATAAGGTGCATTTCCGCCAGTTTTTAAACGGTTTTGAAGAGGCAGAGTATGTTGTGGGAGAGATTACAAAAGCGAGAAGAAACGGAGACTGTGATTATAAGGACTGTGCTGTTTTGTACAGAACGAACGCCCAGTCCCGCCTTTTTGAAGAAAAATTTCTTCTTGCGAATGTTCCTTATAAAATTGTGGGCGGAATTAATTTCTATGCAAGAAAAGAAATCAAGGACCTGCTCTGTTATTTAAAGACGATCAGTAATGCAAAAGATGATGTGGCAGTGCGCAGGATTTTAAATGTTCCGAAACGTGGAATCGGGGCGGCAACCGTAAGCAAGGTTCAGGATTACGCAGAATATATGCAGATAAGCTTTTATGATGCGCTTCGTGTGGCAGAGGAGATTCCGTCCATTGGAAGAAGCCTTTCTAAAATTAATGGATTTGTGGAGTTTATTCAGTCTCTTCGCTCCAAGGAAGAAGTGTATACGGTACGCGAGCTTCTGGAGGAGGTTATTCGTCTTACAGGCTATGTGGACGAACTTCGGGCTGAGGGTACGGACGAAGCGGAAGCTAGAATTGAAAATATTGACGAGCTGATTTCCAAGGCAGAAACCTATCAGGAGACAATGAAGGCGCAGAATGAGCCGGCAACACTTTCCGGTTTTCTGGAAGAGATTGCGCTTGTGGCAGATATTGATTCTGTAGATCCAAATCAGGACTATGTGCTTCTTATGACCCTTCACAGTGCAAAGGGGCTTGAGTTTCCAAAAGTCTTCCTCACAGGAATGGAGGACGGGATTTTCCCCGGATATATGTCAATCAGCACAGGAGACCCTTCTGACCTGGAAGAGGAGCGCCGTCTTTGCTATGTGGGAATCACAAGAGCTATGAAGGAATTGACGCTCACTTGTGCACAGCAGCGAATGATCCGCGGGGAAACGCAGTTTAACCGGGTATCCCGGTTTGTGAGAGAGATTCCAAGAGAGCTTGTGGATCTGGGACATACAGTACAGGAGAAAAAGCCCCGACTTGAGGATATTGCACCAAAGAATAACAGCTATATGCAGATGAAGATGGCATTTCACGCAAAGCCTTTCCAGCCAAAGGAATTTAAGGTTACAAAGGCAGAATCTCTTGATTATGAAGTAGGTGATACGGTCCGTCATGTGAAATTTGGCGTTGGTATCGTAAAAAATATTACAGAGGGTGGAAGAGACTACGAAGTTACTGTAGATTTTGACCGGTTCGGCGTCAAAAAAATGTTTGCAGGATTTGCAAAATTGAAAAAGATATAGGGAATCAGTAGTAAAATCCGGATATATGTGATATAATAGGAACACCAAAGCGGTGACAAGCTGTATGATTTTAGAGAGGATGGTGCACGATATGAACATGAATAAATTAGAAGA
>JAUNAX010000148.1 GCA_030527365.1 Eubacteriales bacterium
CAAGACTGTTTCTTGTTCCTATATCAATTCCAATATCACTTGCCGGCATTTCTTTCCCTCTCTGTAACTGTATTCTGCCTTTACAGTTATTCTTTTCTTTTATCAGGTATGTTATTTTATGATAACAGAATTTCCGGTAAATGAAAAGAGCTGCCATCTGAATTTATAAACTTTTCAGAGTCTCTGTATGCTTTTCCCTTACTTTCAGAAGCCTGCTGTCTTTTTCATTTTGTCAGATATTTTTTTACATACTGTCCTGTATAGGAAGCTGGATTTGCCGCCACCTCCTCAGGTGTCCCCTTTGCAATAACTGTGCCGCCTTTGTCACCGCCTTCCGGTCCAATATCAATAATATAGTCAGCAGTCTTGATCACATCAAGATTGTGCTCAATTACAACTACAGTATTTCCTCCCTCAGAAAGTCTCTTTAAAATTTCAATAAGCTTGTGCACATCTGCAAAATGAAGCCCTGTTGTAGGCTCATCCAGAATATAAATTGTCTTTCCTGTACTTCGCTTACTGAGCTCCGTTGCCAGTTTGATTCTCTGCGCCTCTCCGCCGGAAAGAGTAGTAGAAGGCTGTCCGAGACGGATATAGGAAAGTCCCACATCATAAAGCGTCTCAATTTTTCTTCTGATAGATGGGATATTCTCAAAAAAGGTAAGCGCTTCCTCTACGGTCATATTCAGAACATCATAAATACTTTTATCCTTATATTTCACTTCCAGAGTTTCTCTGTTGTACCGCTTTCCCTTACATACTTCACATGGAACGTATACGTCCGGTAAAAAGTGCATCTCTATTTTTATAATACCGTCTCCGCTGCAGGCTTCACATCGTCCGCCTTTTACATTAAAACTGAAGCGTCCTTTTTTATAACCCTTTGCCTTAGCATCTGCCGTTGCCGCAAAAAGGTCGCGGATCTGATCGAACACACCTGTATACGTAGCAGGATTGGAGCGCGGCGTTCTTCCGATAGGAGACTGGTCAATATCAATTACCTTGTCAAGCTGCTCCACTCCGATAATATCTTTATGCTTTCCCGGAATGATCCTGGCTCTGTTTAAATCTCTTGCAAGGCGCTTATAGAGGATCTCATTAATCAGCGAACTCTTTCCGGAACCGGAAACTCCCGTAATACAGGTCATGATACCAAGCGGAATGTCCACGTCAATATTTTTAAGATTATTTTCTGCCGCCCCTTTGATTTTCAGAAAACCGGTCGGCTTTCTTCTCTCATTGGGAACCGGAATCTGAATCCGTCCGCTTAAATAAGCCCCTGTCACAGAGCGTTCATTTTTCATCAGCTCCTCTGCTGTGCCGATTCCCACAAGCTCACCGCCGTGTTCCCCGGCTCCCGGTCCAATATCTACCACACAGTCTGCCGCTAACATGGTGTCTTCATCATGCTCCACAACAATCAGACTGTTTCCAAGATCTCGAAGGTGCATCAGGGATTTCAGAAGTTTATCATTATCCCTCTGATGAAGTCCGATACTTGGCTCGTCCAGAATATATGCCACTCCCACAAGTCCGGAACCAATCTGCGTAGCAAGGCGGATTCTCTGCGCCTCCCCGCCCGAAAGGGTTCCCGTTGCCCTTCCAAGAGAAAGGTAATCCAGTCCCACATCCGAAAGAAAGCGGACTCTCGCCTTGATTTCCTTTAAAATCTGGTGTCCAATAAGCTGCTGCTGGCTGGAAAGCACCATGCTGTCCAGAAATGCTTTCAGATTCTCAATAGACATATTTGTAATTTCATAAATATTTTTATCTGCAACTGTCACTGCAAGAGATTCTTTTTTCAGTCTCTGTCCCTTACATGCACCACAGGGAGTAATCCTCATAAAGGATTCATATTCCTGCTTCATGGCATCAGAACCCGTTTCCCGGTATCTCTGCTCCACATTTTTAATAAGACCCGGAAACGCTACATCATAAACGCCTTCTCCTCTCTGCCCCTTATAATAAACCTTCACAGAATGACCCTTTGTTCCATTTATTATAATGTCTTTAATCTCATCGGGATAATCCTGAAACGGGGTATCCAGGCTGAATTTATACTCCTCTGCAAGCGCGTCAAGAATTGCTCTTGTAAAGCTTCCCTTATCTGTACAGGACTGCCAGCCTATCACAGCAATCGCCCCTTTTGAAATGCTGAGGGACGTGTCGGGGATCATAAGATTTATATCAAATTCCATTTTATATCCAAGACCGGCGCACTCCGGGCAGGCTCCAAAAGGATTATTGAAGGAAAAGCTTCTCGGCTCGATTTCATCCACACTAATTCCACAGTCCGGGCAAGAAAAGCTCTGGCTGAAATTCAGCACATTACCGTCCATTGTATCTACGATCAGAAGCCCGTCTGCCAGTTCCAGAACCGTCTCAATGGAATCTGCAAGGCGTTTCTCAATTCCCGGCTTTACGATCAGTCTGTCCACAATAATCTCAATATTGTGCTTAATGTTCTTATCCAGTTTAATCTCCTCAGAAAGCTCATATATGCTTCCGTCAATCTGCACCCGCACATAACCGCTTTTTTTCGTGTGCTCTAAAAGCTTTGCGTGCGTGCCCTTTCTACCTCTTACAACAGGCGCAAGAAGCTGAAGCTTCGTCCGTTCCGGAAGCCCCATGATCTGGTCTACCATCTGATCTACTGTCTGCTTGCTGATTTCTCTTCCACATTTTGGACAGTGGGGAATTCCCACTCTCGCATAAAGAAGACGAAAGTAATCATAAATTTCCGTAACTGTACCTACTGTAGAACGGGGATTTCTGTTTGTTGATTTCTGGTCAATGGAAATAGCAGGAGGAAGCCCTTCTATACTCTCCACATCCGGCTTCTCCATCTGCCCCAGAAACTGCCTTGCATAGGAAGAAAGAGATTCCATATAGCGTCTCTGTCCTTCTGCATAAATGGTATCAAAAGCCAGGGAAGATTTTCCGGAACCACTCAGTCCTGTAAGAACTACAAACTTGTCCCTTGGAATATCCACACTTAAATTCTTCAGATTATTTTCATTTGCTCCTCTGATCCTGATAAATTGCTTCTTCTCTGTATCTGTTGGCATATGACCTCCACTATTCTGTAAGAAAAAATTATATATCGTACATCTGTTCTTTTAGTATAGTACAGGAACACTCGTTTGGCAAGTGTTTTTTCTATTTTTATAAGTTTGCCTTTCAAAATTTACAAAACCATTACTAAAGTTCCAATTCCAATTAAAATACAGCCAACTAACGACTTTGTTGTAAATTTCTCATGCAAAAAGACAAAAGCCATCACAAGCGTAATGACCACACTTAATTTATCAACAGGAACAACCTTGGAAGCTTCCCCCATTTGCAAAGCTTTATAGTAGCATAGCCAGGAAGCTCCTGTTGCCAAACCCGATAAAATCAGAAATACCCAGCTTTTTCGACTGATTTCTGACAACCCGCTTTGAACATTTGTCAAAAACACCATTCCCCATGCCATAATCACCACTACAACAGTTCTGATGGCTGTCGCAAGATTTGAGTTTACACCATCTATACCGATTTTTGCCAGTATAGAAGTGACCGCTGCAAAAATTGCAGACAATAAAGCAAACACAAACCACATAGAATATCGCCTCCGTTTTTCAGGTTTAAAAAGGTATCCACAATCACTTTTTCTTCCGGCAAAACAACCTTTTCCATGCCGTAATATCTATCATTTTCGTTACTTTACCTAATCTAATTTATCACTTCTGTTTCTAAACGAAAGCCGCATAAATAACATATATTTCTGTAATCAAAAGAAACATAAGAACACCATCTACCATTAAATTATACTGACTTTCTGTCCAATAGGTTTTTGAATGCGTCAGGAAATATTTTATTTTTTCTTTTCCCGTTATAATTGTAATAATAAGAGATAGAACAGGAAACAAAAAAATTTCTGTTTTATTTCCAAAATCATCTGCTATTCCATTTGAAAAATGTACAGGAATCATCTGCGGCAGAAAAAAGGCGCTCACTATCGCTAATGCAATACCTGTGCCGCAAATAATCCATGTTAATTTTCTGCTTCCTGCCAGTTTCATAAATATTCCTTCTTTCTGTCAGATTTTCACTTATTTTTCACATAAAAGCCACACTCATATAATAAAACAAAGTTACATAAAATCAAACATTGAAAGCTGTTCTTCTTTTTCTTCATATGTTCGCAAATACTCAAATATCTGATTATTATTATGTACCATGTTGTACTTGTCACAGGTCCGGTTAAATATTTCCATCAGCCTTTTTTCATTGGGACTTGGCAAAACATATTGATTTCCATAGCAACGAATATATTTCTCTTTCAGTCCGGGAAATAATCTGTCTAATTGCCT
>JAUNAX010000149.1 GCA_030527365.1 Eubacteriales bacterium
GCAGACAGGATTGCTGTGTTTTATGCGGGAACAACAGTGGAAGAAGCGCCTGTATCTGATTTTGCTTCAGAAGAAACTCTTCGCCACCCTTATACAAAAGCCTTATGGAGAGCGCTTCCTCAGAATGGCTTTCAGCCTCTTCCAGGTGTGCAGCCCTATGTAAAAGATATGCCGAAAGGCTGCCCATTTGGACCGAGATGCAATATGTATACAGAAGCGTGCCAGGGAGAAATTCCCATGCAGAGGGTAGGCTGCGGAACTGTGCGCTGCGTTCGCTTTGCCGGAGAGCCTCTGGCAGTGGAACAGCATCATCAGGAGAGAACAGGAGGAAAAGTATGATACTGGAAGGGAGAAATCTTACATTTTCCTATGGTCAGAAGGAGAAGGCAGTCTTTTCCAATGTGAACTTACAGGTGGAAAATCACGAGAGAGTGGCGATTCTTGGTCCAAGCGGTTTCGGGAAGACAACACTTTGTAAAGTCCTTGCAGGATATTTAAAGCCGCTTGAAGGAGAGGTTTTAATTGACGGAAAGCCTTTCCCCAAAAAGGGATATTGTCCGGTACAGATGATATGGCAGCATCCGGAGCGGGCAGTCAATCCCAAGCTTCGCCTTGGAGACACCCTGGCAGATGGAAAAGAGGTAGATGAGCGGATCATAAGAGAGCTTGGCATAGAAAAAGACTGGCAGAAGCGGTATCCCCAGGAGCTTTCCGGAGGAGAGCTTCAGAGATTCTGCATTGCCAGAGCATTGGGAAAAGATACAAAGTTTCTCATTGCAGATGAAATCAGCACCATGCTTGATCTGATCACCCAGAGCCAGATCTGGAATTTTCTTTTAAAAGAGGTGAAAGAAAGAGAAATCGGACTTCTTGTGGTTTCCCACAGCGAACCCCTTCTTTCCAGGATTGCAGACAGACGCATTGTATTTTAATTACAATGCGTCATTTTTTTATTGACAAAATCATTTAACTTGCTATAATGGTAAACATATAATAATTTATTAGTTTAAAGTATTGAAAGCGGGTGGAGTATGCAGAAAAGAATTTTATCCCTGTTAGTAGATAATACAGCAGGTGTTTTGAGCCGTATTTCCGGACTTTTCAGTCGGCGCGGGTACAACATTGACAGTCTCACAGTTGGCGTGACTGCAGATGAACGGTTTTCCCGTATGACGGTTGTATGCAGCGGCGATGAAATGATTTTGGAGCAGATTACAAAGCAGCTTGCCAAGCTTGTGGATGTGCGCGATATTAAAGTGCTGGAGCCGGAGGACAGCGTAAGTCGCGAGCTTGTATTGGTAAAAGTTGCTGCCAGAGCAGAACAGCGTCAGGGAATCATTTCCATTGCAGATATTTTCCGCGCGAAAGTAGTTGATGTAAGCAAAGATTCCCTTGTGGTGGAGATGACAGGCACAAAGAGCAAACTGGAAGCATTTATTGACCTTATGGGTTCCTACGAAATTCTGGAGCTTGCGAGAACTGGTGTGACAGGGCTTTCAAGAGGGGCGAAAGATGTACGTTTTCTTTAATTAGAAAATACATATACATGATGACATTATAGGAGGAAGAGAAATTATGGCAAACAGAATTTTTTATCAGGAAGATTGTAATTTAAGTTTATTAGAGGGAAAGACCATCGCAGTAATCGGGTACGGAAGCCAGGGACATGCACATGCTCTGAATGCAAAAGAATCCGGCTGTAATGTGATCATTGGTCTTTATGAAGGAAGCAAGTCCTGGAAAAAAGCAGAAGAGCAGGGATTTGAAGTATATACAGCGGCAGAAGCTGCAAAAAAAGCAGATATTATCATGATTCTTATTAACGATGAAAAACAGGCTGCCCTTTACAAAAAAGATATTGAGCCAAACCTGGAAGAAGGAAATATGCTGATGTTTGCTCATGGCTTCAACATCCATTTCGGCTGCATCGTACCTCCGAAGAATGTAGATGTTACTATGATTGCTCCAAAAGGACCGGGGCATACTGTAAGAAGCGAGTACCAGGCTGGAAAAGGCGTACCGTGTCTCGTTGCAGTAGAGCAGGATGCGACAGGAAAAGCTCTTGATACAGCTCTTGCATATGCACTTGCTATCGGCGGCGCAAGAGCAGGCGTTCTGGAGACAACATTCCGTACAGAGACAGAGACAGACCTTTTCGGAGAGCAGGCAGTTCTCTGCGGTGGTGTATGTGCTCTTATGCAGGCTGGTTTTGAGACACTTGTTGAAGCGGGATATGATCCGAGAAACGCATATTTTGAGTGTATCCACGAAATGAAACTGATCGTAGACCTGATTTACCAGTCCGGTTTTGCGGGAATGAGATATTCTATTTCCAATACAGCAGAGTACGGCGATTACATTACAGGACCGAAGATTATCACAGAAGATACAAAGAAAGCCATGAAGAAAATCCTGTCCGACATTCAGGATGGTACTTTTGCAAAAGACTTTCTTCTTGATATGTCTTCTGCAGGTAGTCAGGTTCACTTTAAAGCCATGAGAAAACTGGCTTCCGAGCATCCATCTGAAATCGTAGGAGAGGAAATCCGTAAGCTGTACAGCTGGAACGGCGAGGACAAACTCATTAACAACTAATGTAAAAAAGCCGGGCAGAGAGCTATATAGCTGTCCGGCTGAAAAAATCATGAAGAAGAGGGTTGCCCTCTTCTTTTTTTCTGCACACAAACCCTATTTCTCTGGGTGGAAAGGTAATGCCAAGAGGGATTTCCTGTAATGTCCCGTGTTCTAATTGATACTGTACAAATTCCCGGATTACACAGGCAATGCCAAGACCAATCTGAGAAAATTCAATGAGAAGATCCATTGTATTGACCTCAAAAATATAGCGAAGATCTATTTGCTGTTCCCGAAGTTGGCGATTGACCCACTGTCTGGAAATGTTTTCCTCATTAAGAAGCATAAAGGTTGCCGTTTCTGTAAGTGAATGGTCCGGATAAAGCGCACGGTGATTGGAGAGATACTGGGGAGAAGCTACAAAAGTATCCTGAATTTTCCGAAGGGGCATGAAATGTACCTGGGAAAGTTTTTGAGGTTTTCCGATCAATCCAAGGTCAATTTTTCCCTCCTCAAGGCTTCGGAGCGTCTCATAAGTAGACTGGCAGGAAAGCTGGAACTGTACCTGAGGATTAGAAGCAATATATCGTTTCAGATGGGGGAGAAGTACATACTTGCTCAAGGTAGCGCTTGCTCCCAGACGAAGCTTTGGGATTTCCCTGGAATGGTTATGAAGTACGCCTTTTTCTCCCTCGGAGAGAATGGAAAAAGCGGACTTTGTTTTTTCAAAAAGAAAGTTTCCGTCAGGGGTTAAGGAGACGCCTCGTGAGGTGCGCTTAAAAAGAATCGTGTCCAGATTTTCCTCAAGTTTTTTGATTGCTTTTGTGATGGCAGGCTGACTGATGTAAAGCTCTCTTGCAGCCTGGGAAATGCTTCCCGTGCGTCCTACGGTATAAAAAATATGATATAAAGAAAGGTTTTCTCTCATAAGCAGATTCCTCCAGGGTAATATATGTTTCGTTTGAATTGCTG
This sequence comes from Eubacteriales bacterium, assembly GCA_030527365.1. Lineage (GTDB taxonomy): Bacteria > Bacillota > Clostridia > Lachnospirales > Lachnospiraceae > Blautia_A. Next base: position 3,547 of record JAUNAX010000149.1, read on the forward strand.
TTTGTGAATGATTGTATCATAACTATAAGTTATGGTAATTATCATAAATATATATTAGTATTATATCAAAAATGATGATAAAATAACAGAAGAAATTAAGAAAACAGGAGGAAGAAGAAATGGGAATGACAATGACACAGAAAATTCTGGCAGCTCATGCAGGTCTTGATTATGTAGAAGCAGGACAGTTGATAGAAGCCAATTTGGATCTTGTTCTCGGAAATGACATTACTTCTCCGGTAGCCATTCACGAGATGGACAAAATGGCAGTAGAGACCGTTTTTGATAAAGATAAAGTAGCTCTTGTAATGGATCATTTTATACCAAATAAAGACATTAAATCAGCAGAACATTGCAAATGCGTTCGGGAGTTTGCATGTAAACATGATATTACCAACTATTTTGACGTAGGAGAGATGGGAATTGAACATGCTCTTCTCCCGGAAAAAGGACTGACCGTTGCAGGAGATGCGATTATAGGGGCAGATTCTCATACCTGTACATATGGAGCGTTAGGCGCATTTTCAACAGGCGTTGGAAGCACGGATATGGCTGCCGGAATGGCAACAGGAAAAGCCTGGTTTAAAGTACCTTCCGCAATTCGTTTTAATCTTATTGGAAAACCGAAAAAATGGGTGAGTGGAAAAGATGTGATTCTTCATATTATTGGAAAAATCGGCGTGGATGGCGCTCTTTATAAATCAATGGAATTTGCAGGAGAGGGTATCAAAAACCTTTCTATGGACGACCGTTTCACTATCGCAAACATGGCGAT
>JAUNAX010000017.1 GCA_030527365.1 Eubacteriales bacterium
ATGGAAGGAAGTACCTCCGATGTTATCCAATGTTTGAAGCGTTTGGCTGATTCCAACCGACTTCCAAATACTAAAGCGTACAAGCCTGATTCGTTTATTACCGTCATGTTTTGCTTCCCACCGAGGGTGTCGATTTTCTCTACTCCCTTGTCATCGTCAAAAACATGGGTCGCAATAGCATCTCTTGAATTCGTAAAGCCAAGTGCTTCTGCCACATCTTTTCCAACAAACCACGGTTCATTGTCAATAGTTACTGTTCGGATTTCTCCAAACTCCTCATTATTAAAAATCTTCACTTCACTCATAACCTTTCCTTCCTTCCTGAATTTTATATAAGAAAAGAGAGCTTGTTTCCAAGCTCTCAAAAATGTTTTTATTTTTCCTTTTTCCCGTCTTTTTCAAGCAGATTCCGGAGCATTTCATATAATCCAGTACTTGCCAGACCGGAAATCATTCCACCGAGAATTACTTCTGCATTAATACCGGACTGATACTGTATCAGAATGGCAATCAATGTTCCCATGCACAGCGCGGTAAGCGGTATGTATTTGTTCGGGAACCAGTCAAATGCCGTTTTCAGACAGAATCCCAGCAAAAGGCAGATTCCTAAAATCAATGGGTTTACATAGTCAAATAAAAAATTAATATCCATTCTTATTCCTCTCTTTCTATAATTTCGTCAATTCGATGGTGTGCTGACTTTGTGGACTGTTCCACAATCGCCATACGTTCTACAAGATTGTTATGTTTCTTTACTTTTTCTTCCAACTGCTCCAGTCGGTAGGTTGTAAGCTTATTCGCCGTCATAATTCCGGCAAGGCTACCTACAAGCGTTCCCAGTAAGGAGCAAATGGCAACTACTATTTCTGGCTGCATATGTTACCCCTTCCTATTCCTCTGTGTGGCAGATATTTGTAAGCTTTTTGTATACGTCCTCATACAGCTCCTGTTTATCTCCATTAAAGGTGTACTCTGCATAGATTCCGTCCCCGGATACTGTGGTAGATGCCAGACATTTGTAGTTCTGGAGAGTTTTGCAGCTCCAAACAATAAATACATCTCCTAAGTCGATTGGTGTTTTGGGTCTGTTTTTGTTATACCATTCTACTAATTTTTTCTGGCAAACGCTTTCAAAATGTTTCATTCCTGTAATAATCATTTCTTTCTCCTTTCCCGGCATTGCGCCGGCGCAAATTTAAGTATTAAAAAAAGACCTCTACGGTCTGTCTCTGATTGCCATATCGCCCTCCTGTAAGTACGTTAAATTGTCTTCTTGTCGCCGTATACATTACTGCAGTTCAGATACGAGCAAGTTATATTCTTCCTGTGTGATTCTGTCATTCATCAGAAATACGTCCATTTTTGCCTTTGTGGATTCGATATAATCCGAACTTAACGCTCCTCTTTTTTTCTTTGCTTCGATTGATTTTCTTAACATTTCGTAAGTTGTCATAATTCATATTTCCTTTCTTTAAATAAGTCCCAGTTCCAATATGGATGTTCTGTAATCTACATCGATGTTGAAGTCCGTCTGTATTTCTTCAAAACTGATACTCGCTGATGGAACGTAAGCGAGATATTTCTCTGGTTCCGCTCTTACGTCATTGAGATCAACATTATCATTTTCTCCTACAATAAATTCGTTGTAATCATATTCAAAAGCATCGTAAGCACCAGACTCATCGTGGTTCTCTACTTTGATAGGATTTTCATTTAAATAGAGGTACACATAGCTTGTCTTGCCGAATGTTCGAATATCAACTTTCTGCATCTTTTTGTCTGACACAATTTTTCTTTTTTCCACTCTTAGATACCACCTCTTTCGCGCTTTTTAACTTCTTGTGCACATCATATTTGTGACAAAATTTATAAGAATCAGCGTGTTTTATAATTCCGTAATGAGAGATCACTCTTCTTGCTCTTGTTTTGCTATCAGCATCGTACCTAACAAATGTTCTGCGGATTTTCTTCATTGTTCCGCGTCTAACAGTCATATGATCTCGGTATATTCTATACCCAGCCATGTCGATAAAAGAGTTATCTATCTTCTGGCAACTCCATGTTGGTTTGATTTCAAGCCCTTTTTCTCTGCACATTTCCGCAATAAGATTCGCAGCCTTCACAAGTTCTCTTGAGTTTTTTCCAACAATCAAAATATCATCCATGTAAAATGCCTGGAATGTTACAATTTTAGTTCTTTTTCCACGGCGTGTTTTTGATAATGCTTCGAGCTTGTGATATATGTCGCTCAAATACAGGTTTCCAAGATGCTGCGATAAATAAGAGCCGATACTCAGACCATTATCAAATGTGTCTAACAAGGTCTGGATAAGCCACAGAAGTTTTCTATTCTTGACCCTTTTCCGTAACCACTCCATCAGTTTATCTCTCGGAATTGATTCGTAATATTTGCGAATATCCATCTTGCAATAATACTTTACGGAATTATCGCGAATATGGCTTGCTATTGCTTTTGCACAATATATTTGCCCTTTTCCTTTTACGGATGCACATTGATAATGTCCAATACTTTTTTCTAACTCCCAAAGTCCATTTACTGCGACATAATCATACATTTGCTGTTTAATATCTTGTATTCCAATTCTTCTCCATTTTTGCGAATTATCGTCATACTTGTTTCGGTATCGGATAGGTTTTAACTTCAATTTTCCATCGATTATTTCATTTTGTAAAACCTTTGCAATTTCTTCATTTGTGCCAATCTCTTCTCTGATTCTTAATATGTCATTCCTACTTTTCCTTTTATTTCTCAAACAATCTTCTACGGATTGCAATATAAAGTCGTAATCCGTTATATCTATGTTCTTGCATCTTCTTTTCAAAGCCATTTCCTCCGATTTTGTGCATACAGGCTTTCAGAATTTACTAACCTGTGCTTTGTTTCACACAATTTTTCGTCACGCAGAAGATCCGCATCAACGACAGCACTTAAAAGCGGCTGACTTTAAGCCAGCGAAACACGGTCTAACATTTGGAGTTCTCTGTGTTGCATCGCCGGCAGCGTAATTCCAGTTCGCCCTGTCAAGCCTGTTCCTGCAATTCAAGTAAGCAAGACCAGCGTTCGAGCCATTCCTGAGATTACCGCCAAACCGTGAGTCCTGTATCTATGCGATTCAAAAAGGGGGAGTATCCCCCTTGAACCCCCTATCCAAAGCAGGAAATTAATCGGCGGCAGCGCAAACCCAGCCCGCCCAGCCAAGCCCGCCCCCGCAATCCAAGCAAGCAAGACCAGCGCTCGAGCCATGCCCGAGATAACCGCCTTGCAGATATTCTCGCGAGCCACTTGTCGCAGTTCCGCCGCTATACAATCTATCCGCATATCCAAGGGCTTGGTCTAATTCTGTACTCGGAAACCACGCACCTTTTTTAATCATTACATCGCCGTTCCAGTAATCGCTGCCTTTTCCATTGGCACTTGCCGGAATGTTTCCAATTTTTGTATAAGTTTCTTTTATTACGCTATCAGACTTTGAATGAGCAATGCCGCGTTCAGCCAGATATACATCTTTTGAATAATCTGGTCGACACATCATAACCACATCAGATGCGATTTGATAGCGTCCAGTCTGATATTCAATTCCCTGTATTCTATATGGATATTTGCCGTTCCTAATAACAGCAGCACCATCGTGATGACCTAATACTTTATCTGTCGATCCAGTCCACCAAGGCATAGAGGACATTACGATTTCACACATAACATCCGTCTCTGTTTTGTCCTGCACTGGCATCGTGTTAAATGGTTCGCACTCTACATATACAGCGCTGTTTGTTTCATCTAAATCCTCAATACGTAAAACCTTAACCATATCGCCGTATACGCCAATTGTTTTAACGCCACGGTCTAAGTTTACGGATTTGTCCGGTTTTGCCTGTCCGTATCCAATGGATACATAGGCTCCAACTACGATATTATTAGCTTGCGCTTTTGTAATAGGGAAATACGTGTTCTTTGTTTCGGATTGTACAGATGCTTTGTACTGGAAGTTGTAATTTGTACAGCCACTCATCACAGATTGAATGTCTTTTGTTGCGTATTTAATCTGCGAAAAAATCATGCCAAATGTATTTCGCCTTACAGATGCGCCCCAGTAACCTTTCCCTTTCTTTTGAAATTTATCAATCATGGTATTGTAAGAGAAAAATCCTTCTTCCCTTTTATTCGGAAGCGAGTAAGGGTTTCCGTCGCTCCCAATACTTGCGGAATATGCCGAGTAAATGAAGTAAGGCATAATTGTTCCATCCGCTCTGACAGCCTCTTCCCAAGGTCTGAGCCCTAACTGGTAGTTTGGGAAATCCGAGATAATAAGCTCCGTATAATCTCCCATGTCAATTTCGTTATAATAAAACGTCTGATAGATATTTCCTACATCCGCATTGTCCTTGTCGTTGTAGTCCGAATCTCCTTCGAACGCGATGGGGTACGCGAATCCATCATCATATCGCCTATAATTGCATCTGCGCCATTGGAACAACGGAATATCTGCATAATCATCTCTTCCTTGCTCTTTGTCTGTGGATGGCTCACAAACAAGTCCCGCATTGTCCCTTGTCTTTTCACACGCAGATGTTGGATTGACTGAACTTTTCCATTTTTTTACTCCGTAAAGCCTTCCAGTCTTTTGAGCTTTTAGCGCGCTTATATCGTGAGCTAATTCGTTTAAATCTTCCTTTAGTGCAGTTACATCTGCTTTATTCTGCGCGATCTGCTCCCGGTCTGCCATAATCTCCTGCGCTGCTGCCTGTACCGCCTGTACCTGCTTTGCACCCTCTGCGGTCACGTTCCCAGTCTGAGTAGTGCCTTCCGTCTGTAACGCATTGACGGCTTCCGTCTTAGTCGTCTCTACTGCTTGTGTTGCCGCAGTCTGGGCAGTCTTAACTGATTCTACAGCCGTATTTCCGGCACTCTGCACTCGCTCTGTTTGGGTCTGTCCGGCATTGTTTACGTCCGCAACAGCCTGCTGGGCTGTCTGGTCAAACGCCTGTGCAGTCTGGTCAACGTGGTTTTTATTGTCCAGCACTTCCTGCCCCATCTGAGTAACAAGCTGTTTTGCTTTCTCGACCGCCTGTTCGGACGCCTTCGTTCTCTGCTCTGCCAGTTCCGCATTACCTTCTGCTGTTTCCGCTCCTGCCTGAGCATTCTGTGCGTTAGTCTCTGCGGTCTTGGCTGCCTGCTCAGATAAGGCTGCATTGGCGGCGGACGTCTGTGCCTGTTTGGTAAGGTTTTCCACTTTCGTGACCTGCTCCCCGATTCCGGAGACTGATTCCACCAGGCGTTCTACTTCCGCCCGGTCTGCGGCGGTCTGTTTGGCATCTTCGGCAGTTTGATTTGCCGCTTCTGTTGCCTTTGTTTCTGCACTTTCTGCCCGTTCCGCTGCTGCGTTAACTGCTCCTACGGCTGCATGGAGGTTTTCCTGGTCCTCTGGGGTATTAAACCCTTCTACAGGGGGACGCTTATTGACGTAACCATTAATCGTATAGCACGTTTCGCCGCTTTCGCCGTCCGTTGCAAAGATATAGGCGGTAAAAGCTCCTTTCTCGCTCAAGATCTCATTGGGTATGGGCGCTGTCGTGATCCCATCTTCTGTCACACCTACTTGTGGGATAGCGGTGTCTCTACCTTTATTTGCATAATGGACCTCTACCGTGGGTGGAAGAGACAGACCTTCTATCTGCAGTATCTGTCCAAAATCATACTGCCAGACATCATCTTTTATTTCCGCCACCTTTTCACCGGAAGTAAAGATGGCGTGTGCCGTGTTGTGTTTTTCCATTCTTCTCACTCCTTGTGGATGGCCTTCCTTATGCCTTTATCCCGATCCCTTTTTCTTTTAACATCTCATCCTGCAACGCATACGCTTTATCCATAAATGCAGCGTAATCCTGCAAGCACTGGGTGCGATTCTTCTTGTAAAGGTCTTTGTCAATCTGCCAGTTGCTGATACTGATATTTTCCGGGTTCTCACTGTCAATCTCTGCGGAGTACCCTTCTACTGCCGTTGCTTCAATCAGGGATTCCCCGGTAAGTTTGATATTTTTCTTTACTTTTAACATATATTTCCTCCTTTTTGCAGGCGGAAGTCACCCCTCCGCCTGAAGCTTTTTAATCTGTTCTGCCTGTATCGCAAGCTGGTTAAACGCCTGCTGTAATTGATACTGCAAGGACGATACCTGCGCTCTCAAAGATATGGTATCTCCTTCCTGCTGACATCTGACTTTTTTTATCTGTTCCTGCAGTTCTTCTGTTTTGTTGGTTAATTCCTGCATACCTTTTACTACATAAGGCATAAGTTCCAAAGTTTTGATCCCCAAAATTCCTGCATCGTTGGCTTCCACCAGTTCTGGAAAGACGCTCTGCATATTTTGTGCTGTAAACCCTGCTTTTACCTGTTCCCCTGTTTCTTTCCATGCGTAAGATACGATTCCCAAACGACCTAGCTCCGGAAGGACAGAACTGGTAAAAGGTAAAATATTCGTTTTTAAACGCTCATCTGAGGAGTTGATGATGGACTTATGGTTCATGTCTAAGTTTACCCACGCTCTCAGACTGTTTTTATAAATATATAAACCAGGAGTATTCTGGCACGACAGCAGCAAACCACTATTACTGGCATTAATCCGTGTTACTCTCGCAGTAGCAGAATTGCTGTTCTGTCCATGTTCATCAAATCCAATACTTGCCTCTATGCTGTCTTTATTTCTGTAAAACCAGATTTCTCCGTTTCGGAGTTCCACCGTAGTCGATGTAGACCAACCATCATTTCCTGTACACGTTACCGTTCCTTCCTGTATGGTTGTCCTGTAGTTTGTATTTTTCTTGTCTCTGGATATAATGCTTCCGTCATATCTCATTTCCAAAGTATTTACCCAGCTTCCATTTACCTTTGTCTGAGCTACGAAGGCATTTGTCTTATTAAAATCATAAGAGCCAAAATACGCCGCATAAGTGCCGCTGGAATCCACACTGTACAGTCGGGTGGAGTTGATTTTAAATCCCCCTATTTCCCCTTTCGAGCCTCGTAGGGTAACACCCCGAATTGTGCCCGTGGCTGTAATGTCCTGGGCAAACAGGTCTTTTACGTTTATCTTTGCTGCGGTAACTGCCTGCGCCGCCAGCTTATCAGTTGTGATAGCACCATCTACAATCAGGTTGCCTTTGTTACGCTTGTGTACAGATATATTTTTTACATATATCTGTATTTTGGTATTATTGTTATCACCAATACCAATTGCAAAAAAGTCATATTTTTTAGCATCTTCAAGTTTTATAATACCGGAAAAAGTTTTATCTGAAGTGGTAACTGATTCAATATTACCACGTTTCATTGTTTGAAATTCTTTTGATGTGCCATTATAGAACCATAAAGCAATAAAATAATTTCCTGCTAATTCACTATGAGCAGTAAATTCATAATAAAGCTCATCACCATCTGCAAAAGAATTAGGTTTATAAGATGATAAGGCTAAATATTCAGAAGCAGCACTTTCTTTATACCAATATCCATTTTTACACATAGGTTTTGCATGAGAACCAAAGGGATGTGTATTATCTGGTATCGCAGACTGCGGTAGGGATTCATTGACATCTACAAGGTTTGTAAAATCCCCTAAAGCAATCTGTGCAGCCGTTATGGTGTTTGTACGGATAAATCCGCCGTTTATGGTAGTGGTAGCTGATACTGCCCCTCCTGTCCAGGCTTTTACCATTGTGAGGAGATTTATCATGTTTCCGCCGTTTGAATTTGTCCAGTTGTATCCTTTGTCCCAGTTTGCCTTATTGGCATTTACTGTGGACGTAACTGCATCTGCTGTGGATTTTGCTGTGTTTGCCGTACTCTGGGCGGTTGCTGCGTTATTTTTCGCAGTATTCGCGGTACTCTGAGCTGCATTTGCTGCAGACTGGGCAGTTGCCGCATTATTTTTGGCAGTGTTTGCTGTGCTCTGGGCGGTGTTGATTTTACTCTGTGTATCACTGTTCAGCCCCGAAAACGTTACAAGACCCTTTAAATTAATGGCATTTGCAATCAGGGTTGCTGTCCGGTCTGTCAGCTCAAAATTTGTAGCTGAAGTTCCGGATTTGACAAGCCAGAGAAATTTATTGCTTGTCTGATTTGCAATGGTTTCCGCACTGGCGATGCGCATCTCCGTCTCTTCCACTGCCGGGCTCCAGTCCGCTGTTTTGTTCCCTGTTGTCAATGCCACATCTTTGATGTATAAAATCGCGTTCGAAGTAAAACTATAACCATATATATAAAGGTTTGTTTTTTTACTCTTTAAGTCAATGTCATCATTTAGCGGCACTGCGACAGACATTCTCACCCATTTATTCGTTTCTTTCGGATGTATTTCAAACCGTCCGGCGTGGAAGTCCTGGGTAGATTCCCCTTTTTTGCAATAGTAAAACCCACCTGTCAATCTTGTTCCCGGTCCCGTTGCATACACATCTACGGATAGGCGGTATTCCTGGTCTACTTTTTCGATAAAAATAAAATCCGGGCTGACAGCGATTCCTTTCCAGTTCCGATTGCCGTCAGATTCGTTGAATTCCACAACATTAAACCCAAATGTTGTGTTATCAATATGCGCGTGCCAGGAGGTTGTTGGATTGCTGATGCCGCCATTATATCCGCCCCATCCCAATGGATACAGATTATGATGCTTATTTGTGTTGCCTGGGCTGGTAGTGGTTTCTGCAAAATTTCCATTCCGGATGAAATTCCTGCTTCCGGTTTTCATGGTTTCCACATATTTTGACGTAGCGTAATAATCCCCTACTGTGGAAAGGATACCGTCCTTTGTGATCTTCTGACTCGCCTCCTGCTTCCAGGATTCCAGAGAAGTCACTTTTCCGGATACAGAAGATATTTCTGTTTTGGTTGCGTAAGTTCTTGACACGGTACTGGTAATACTGTCTTTTGCGGCAGTAATGGCGGCATTCATCTGCACAGTGGTAGAGTAATTTACAAATTTCCCGTCCACTTCTGCGATGTCTTCTTCTATGTCTTCCGGTGCAGGTGTCCAGTCAGTTGCTTTGTTGCCTTTTTCGATTTTAACTTTTCGGAAAATTATACCATTTCCACGCGTTTCCCCGGCAACGCCAGCATAGAGTAAAACCACAGTAGTTGTTTGCTTTATTTTTTTAAATGTACAAATGATACGTTTATTTGTTGGAATAATAGCGGTATAGGCAGTTTCATATGTGTCACTAACCGTATCTCCAGGTAGTACCGTCACATACCTAAATGACCCATGTGTTATTTCAACATCTGCACTAATTGTATAAGTTTCACCAACTCGTAGACTATCCACGTGAAAACCGTAATTATTATAATTGTCACTCGCAGTACCGTCATTACGAGGTTTAAGAACGAAATCTCCTTTGCTATTATGGAGTAAATTTCTCCCTCCCACCTGAATGTTATTCACAGCCTCTTCAATGTCCGTCTGTTCCACTTTCAGGGCTATCTGTCCTTTCATGACGCTGATGGAGGATTCCGCTGCATTCAGGCGGCTCTTTGCTGTGGCGATCTCCCCATTTACCCTTGTCTTATAGGATTCATATTCCTGTGTAGATACCTTTAACTTGACCGCGTTCTCGTTGGCGGTAATACGGGCGGCATGGTCGGTAAGGGTTTCCCCGTGTTCTGTAGTAAGCTGTCTCTGCTCGGTAAGCTCCACATTGAGGGTCTTGTTCCCTACCTGCACCACCGTCCCGGAGATGGATACCCCCTGTTCTGTAAGGGCAGTGTTAAAGCTTTTTAAATCCAGTTTTAACGCATTGATCGCCGCATCGTCCGCAACCATCTTATCTCGGATGATCTTCCGCTGTATGGTGCTTTCTGTGGCTCCCAGGGCGTCCCATATGAGTTTTCCTGTCTTATCCCACACCGACAGGCTGTATTCCCCGGAAGCGTCCTTCCCAATCTGCACCCGGACTCTCTGGAGATCTTTGATCTGTATGGTGTTGTCTGAGATCCTCAGATGCCCGTCCGAGCCTGCTACAGTGATGATTGCAGTGTCAATGGTTCCGGCGGTAAGCTTATTGGCAGATACCCTGGAAATCTGTGCATCTCCGATGCTTCCTTCCAAAAGCCAGCCTTTTGCCGCTACCAGCTCCTCAGTGGTGGTCTTCTCAAAAGCCGCAAACTTTCCAGAAAGACTGGTGATCTGCGCGTTGGTGGCATTTAAGTTCCCTATGGTGGCATATCCGGCAAGAAGCGTCTTTACTTCTGCGTCTGTAATATACGCTTTTTCGATTTTTGCCACCCTTGCCGTCAACTCCGTTACATCCAACTGCTCAATCTCCGCTTTTAAGGCATTTAAGTTGTCTATGGTAGCATAAGTAATCTTTGCCGTATCCACATCCAGCTTATTGATCATAGCGTGGTCGATCAGCACGAGCTGTGCATAAAGCCGGTCCAGATTCTGGGTGTTGGGTCCGGTAAAGCCGGTACTCTGCTCGGCTTCCGTTTTTCCCACTGCCTCCACTTCTGTAGAGAGCCCTCCGTCATACTCCTGGGTAAGCTTCATGGCAGGGACTTTATATGTGTTCCCGTTTCTGTCCTTTACCGTAAGAACGTCCCACGGGTCAATGCGCGGATCGCCCAGAAACCGGAAGCTTCCCGGCATATATGTGTAATTCCTGAGCTTTCCCCATACGTTATCCAGCGCGGTCTGATCCATAAATGGATTAGAAAAATAAATCCCCCTCACGCCATCTCCTACGTGGATGGAAATGTCTTCCCCTTCCTTGCTTTTCCCGGTGTAACAGGTAATTTTCCCCAATACAAACGGCAGGTCATTATGGGTAAAACTGTCCCAGTAACGTCCTGCCGTAACGGTATAATCATTGTCCTCGTATGATTTGATTTCGATTTTTCCGGCACGGTTACAGATGGCAAACCCTCCGTAAAGCTGCGCCACATAAGAGAGCACTTCCCTGCAGGTATACCCCACCGGTTTCTTCATAGGTATGGCTGTGAGTCCTTCTGTTACAACCTCTATGCCTGCAATTGTCCCAACGCCTTTTAACACTGCCACTGTATTTGTGCTGTCCGGGAGTTCCAGGAAACAGGCGCGTTCTGTTTTTACCATGCGGTCGTAAGCGGTAATGGAAAGGCGTTCCTCATCTCCTTTGGGCTTTTCCGCAGTAAAATATCCCATCTGGATATATTCCCCGTTTAATCCCAGCTCAAGAAGAAATTCATGCCCTTCAAAACGTGTCCCTGTCTTTTCGATTTCCAGTTCTACATATCTGGAAACGGCGGAACCAAGGGAAAAATCATCTTCCGAGTTGGAACCGCCGTTTAATCTTATACTCAATATGCCTTCGGTCATGGTTTTTCCTTCCAGGGTGATCCGTGCCTGGAAGGTCCGGGAATCCTGCTGTATCCAGTTCCCAAAGGCTTCTGATGACTGATACATCAGGCATTACCTCCCTTTATTTCTTTTTGTCTGACAGGATAGGAAGGAGATTTAAGATCTGGTTGGGGCTTGGCGCCATTTTCTTTATATCCCCCATTGTAAATAAGATAAGGGAAATCTCCCCCTCCGCGTCCATAAGACGGTTGTACTCCTCATAATATTTCTTCCGGTCTGTGAGTTCCACCACACCGTTTGCATCTGCTGCCAGCTTCCCGTTCTCATCCTTCTTCCCGTATTTTTCCAGGAGCTTTTCTTTTTCATTCAGGACAGGTTCTGTCATTTTAGACAGCTCGTAGTTGTTGCGGGCAATGTTTACACCCAGCACCGGGTCAATATCCCCTCTGTTTCCGATTTCAATCAAAGTTATGTGCATATTGACCATCTGTTTATTTGTCAGTTTCATTTTTCTTTTCCTCCTATTTTTGAATCAAAGTCACTTTAACGCCTGCATATGTTTTCACTCCCTGTACATAGCTGTACACAGGATACGCGGGCGTACCTGCATAAAATTTTTTTGTTACTGTACTGTTGCTTCCCGGATCTGTAAAAGTGACATCAAAAAAAGCAGGAGAAACAGCCTTGTCTATCGCAGCCGTTTCCTCTCTGCTCAAAGGCGGCCACGCGCAGTCTAAAGTATACTTGACTGCCACAATATCCCCCAGCATATCGCCGTTGGCTGCGCGCCCTGTATTCTTTGACCATATCTTTTCTTTTGATATGGTCAGTCCTTCTTTCTTCAGATCCGGCATTGTAACGCCTCCGATTATCAGTTCGTCAGCCACTACAACACCTCCTGTTACTCGAAAACCGGTTTTCCTGTAGATTTCTGATAATTCTGCCCCTCCGTTCTTACCACGCGGAAAAGCCCTTTCGCATCTCCTTCCAGCACAACCGTGATCTCTTTTCCGTTTTCCTGTCCATCTTCCAGTTTGGACAAAGCTGCTGATACCGCCTGATATACTCCGATGCGGATTCCTTCTACAATCTGCCCGTTATTTGCAACTGCATTTTTTCTTCCCATTCTGCCCACAAGCTCCGGACCGTTTTCCCGGGCAACAAACATCTCTCCCGTGTCCGGGAATCCGCCGTTGGCATACCACTGCACAGCAAAGTTTGGCGTCTGATACCAGGAAGACTTTTCTGCATTCAAATAGTGCGTATTCCAGGAAGAAGTATATAAATGAGGCGTGGGGATATGTACTGACTGAAAACCATCTGCAAAGGACTGAGCGGCACTGCGCCCTGCCTGATACATTCCTCCCATGCTGTTTTCTATCTGTCCGCTTAAAGAAGAAAAACTACCCGCAATGGATGCAGTTGTCCTTCGGACATCCTGCTGCATTTCATTTAAAACATCGGACACTTTCTGCCCGATCGCATCCCAGTTATTCGCTGTAATGTTCCAGATAGATTTTGTGTAGCTTTCCACATTTTTAAATATCTGACGCATCTTTTCAGATGTCTCGCCCTTCATCGTATTAAGGGATTCTGTTACAGAATTCCCGGAATCCTTCCATGTTTTATCTGTAACTTCCTGTGTTTTCCCGAAAGCATCTGTCGCTGATTTCTCTATGGCTGGAAAATCTTCTTCAGATTTGCCTGTCAGCCAGTCCCATGCTTCCCCGGCGGTAGTTTTAATGCTTTCCCATTTTTCTCCTGTCCATGTTTTCACATTATCCCAGGTTTCGTTAATTTTTCCTCCAATGGAATCAAAAACTCCCTTCACATCTTCCTTCAAACTGTTGAGACCTCCGAGAAGTCCCTCCATGAGATACGTTCCCATTTCCTCCATGACTTTTGACGGAGAATGAATCCCAAAAGCGTCTTTAAATCCATTTACGAACGGCTGGAAAATATGTTCATCAATCCAGCTCCCGATGTCTTTCAGCTTATCTACAATGCCGTCCAGAAGTCCCTGAATGGTAAATTTTCCATCTTCATAGGCAGTATCTTTCCACCACTGAACCACATCGTCCCAGGCTTCTTCGATAATCCCCCATATCATAGAGGCAAAGCCTCCGAAGGCTGCTCCTATTGCTTCCGTAAGCTTTCCTACAATGCCTGACCAGTCTATATTTACCAGAAAATCCTTTATTTTTTCTCCAACGCTCTTCCAGTCGGTATTTTCAACTGCTTTAATAAAGGCATCTAATACTCCTTTTATCACGTTGGATGTCGCTTCTCCCGCCTTCGTAAAATCAAAAGCAGAGACAGCGCCATTGATTCCATCAGAAATGGAAATACCCAGTGTATCCCATTCAAATTCCGATACGGCTGTATGGAAAGCTTCCAGCTTTGTATTAAAATACTGGCTGATCGTCTGTCCGATTTTATTCCAGTCCGCTGTATGTAGGAAACTGTTGAGAGATTCTATCAACCCAGATACTACATTGTGGACGGTTCCCTGTATGGTTTCCCAATCCAGCCTATTTATGGCGCCGTTAATTCCATTTCCTACAGACGTTCCCAGACTTCCCCAATGAAAACTCTCGGCAAAGGTATTAGCCACACCAAATGCAGTGTTTACGCCCTGTGCAATGGTGTTGCCTACCAATCCCCAGTTTGTAGTTTCAAGGAATCCATTCAGTAGTGTAGCTGCACTTTTGGCAATCCGGTTACACGTACCCTGAATCTGTTCCCATGGGATACGTTCCAGCGCTGCGTTCAGCTTTCTTCCTATAATTGCACCAAGTTCTGTAAAATCAGCATTTGCCCAGGATTCTTTAATCAACTTCGCCAGGTCTTTAAATTGGCTGTTTATGCTGGTAGTCTCAAACATATCGTTGATTCCACCAAGAGATGCTCCTTTGCTTCCCCCTCCGGTCGAGCCGCTGGACGATGTATCATCCAACTTATTGATCTGGTCAAATCCCAGTAAAGTTCTTTTATATTTTTCCGCTGCATCGGAAGCTTTATCCGCATTGGAAGCATTCTCTTTCAGATTGTCAGAAGTGCCAGCTAAACTTGCTGCATAATCCTGATTTACTTTTTTCGCTCTTACAATAACCGATTTCCCTGTAAGTGCCCCGAAGAATTGTCCAACTGCGTTCAGCGCTCTTATCAGCATCTGGATAAAGCTGTCTAAAATCGGCGCGATCACATCCAGAACTGGTGCAAATGCAGTTGCCATGGAATTTTTTAACTGTGTAAGAGATGATTTCAGCAAAGACAGGCTTGCATTTGTCTTCTCGCTGTATTTCGCGAGATTCTGCATTCCCTGTTTCATGCCAGTTATGACACCGCGTATCAAAAAGCTGGCAAACATAAACTTGGCTGTCATGCCAATCGTTTTTAAGATTCCTACAAGTCCCTGTCCTGATGTTCCAAAACCATTAAAAGAGGATTTTGCCCGTTTTAAAAAAGGAATACCTGTAGCAAATTTCTGGATAAGAGCGCCAAACGCTCCGGAAGTCCGTTTAATGGCTACCGTTACTTTTGACAGTGTTGCGTGCATCCCTCCCAAAAGTTTTGTCATTCCACCCCATCCTTTGGCTGGAATGCTGCCGATTCCTTTCAGTACAGACTTCCCGAAATTCAGTGCCTGCTTTGGAAGAGATACCGGACGCTGTACGTCTGTTCCTGCTGCCTCCATTCTTCTTTTCGCAGATTCATATCTTTTTACCGCTTCTTCTGCGTTACGAATATCGTATTGTAACCCTTTCCAGATTTTACTCTCTTTATCAGTCCCCATGTGCTCCAGCTTGTCTTTCTTTTCATAATATCGGTTTAATGCCGCTTCTGCATTTTTAAGATCTGCTGTGGTTTTTTCATATTCTTTTGTAGGAACCTTTATCCCGGCTTTTAACTGATAATTCTTTATTCTTCCCTTTATCCCACTCATGAAGCCTTTTGTAGATACAGAAGACATAGATTTTTTAATGGAATTACTGGCACTTCTTGCAACCTTTGCACTTTTTTCGGTTTCCTGCCTGGCTGCTCGCAGCGCATTTTTATACGCCCCGGTATTTACCTCCAAAGTTACGGTAAGTTTCTTTAAATCCATATTTCACCTCCTTCCTGTTTACCGGTTGCGCCGTCTATTAAATTCAAGAATATATTCTTTTCTTTTTTCCCTGTATTCTTCCAATGCTTTTTCCTGTTCTGCTTTTTCGAAAATTTCTTTCTCTTTCCCAAAGAAATCCGGATAATAATCCCACGGCTTTGGAGTTTTTACCTCCCCCTCCGCAAAGGGAAGGGAAGCATAAAAACCATATACTTCTGCCATGACAAAATCATCCAGTATCTTTTGTTTTCTTTTATGTTCTTCCCGGCGAATATGGCTTTCCATCATATCCACGATTTCACACAGGGAAGAGTCCCAGAAGGTTTCCGGGAGAATCCCCATGTCAAGTGCCCGCGGATACAGTTCACTTACGAAATCCGATGGGCTTTTTAAACCGTTTTCAGCTCCTCCATGATTGCCTGTGCCTGCTTCTCTGTAAAAAAACCAGATACCGCCATCGTAGGAATAATTACCCCGGAAAACAGTTCCATCTGATTTCCGCCTTCTTCTGTCCATCTGTCATAAAGCTTCTGAACATCGCTGTAATCCATTCCATGCTCCCACGGCTCCATTGCAGCCTGTATGATGGTAAGCATCACAGAAAGAGGGGGCATATCATCAATCATGTTCATGATATTCTGTTTATATTTATTCTCCAGCTTTCCAATAGTAGATGCTTTCAGCTTCAGTCTGTAGTCCCTTCCCCCAACAGTCCAATAATGGAAGGGTTTACGTTTCTCTTCTGTTTTTTCTACAGATGTCTCATTTTTTGCTTCTTCCTTTTTTTCTTCTAATCCACCTAATTCGTACATACTCTTCCTCCTTATGCCGGGTCTGTAAATTTAATATCGCTCTGTACAAGCATCGTCACTTCTGTATCTATTACGCCGTTGACACCGCCTCCGGTTCGTTTTACCGATACCTGAGCATCAAATTCAATCGTTGTTCCATCCGCGTCTTTTTCCTGGAAGCTCAGTACTTCTTTCTTTTCCTGCGCGGTACGTAAAACACGGTAAGAAGACTGCGCCGAAGAGTTGTCGAATTTAAACTTATAAACCATGTCCGGCAAATCCCCGATTCCCATTTCATATTTTTTATGGGGGTCTTTCAGGCAGGTGTTTTCCACTTTCTCCGCCTCTGTTCCAATATCCGGGATTTCCTTTAACCCTTCAAGCTCTGTGTAACTTCCTGATTCTGCGTCTTTTTTCTTATATTCAAGAGTTGCTCCATTTGCTAACATTTTTTATCCTCCTCTTTTAAAATTCCCAATATACCCTGTCGGAGTGCATATCAATAATCCCTTCGTATCGCATCTGTTTGTGTTTCATTCCGGAGGGATCCGGTACATCGGTACAGCCTGTCCTTTTTAATCCAATCCCCGACAGCACTTCGTCCACTTTAACCGCCGTCTGGGAAGTGCTCTTCCTATTCCAGATGTCAATACGATACCTGACTCTGGATTTATCCTCCTGAAGCCCTCCGGCATTACTGCTATGCTCATAAACACTGTTATCTTCCTCTGTAAACTGGATTGTGGAATCTTCTGTCCACTCCCTCGGGTACACATCTGACACGTTTTCTGTCACTTTCCGAAGCGCAGAATAAACCTCGTCTTTTACATTCTTCATTTGATTCTCCTCTCTATTGCCCTTTGAAAGCCGTCTTTTATTTCTTCTGTGATACTGTCAACGTTATCTGCAAGCGCCGGATACATAAACGGGCTTGCCGGTTGTCCGGCGCATTGATAAAACCGCCCCTCCGGTGTATCTATGTAAAACCAGTGGTACTTTTCCGCAACGCGCCTGTCAATATCTTTTTCATGTATCCACCAGGGATATTGTTTATAAGCAGGTGTATATTCCGGAGAAATTCCATTATGGTCTCTCTGTCCTTTGGGACCTGTCCCAAATTCCACACGAGCCGCATATGCTTTTTCTATCCAGCAAATGCCTGTTATAGTTTCCTCGTCACTTTGTACTTCTACGAGGATACCTTCCCTCAGTGCCTCTGTATCCACATGTACAATTCTTTGTGCCGCGCTACGTACCTTCTGTATTTCGGTATCAACGATGTCTCTCATCTCATCGTCAATTTCTTCCAAATCCCGAAGTTGCCGGTCCAGCCCCTTATCTCCTTCCAGACTCATATTTTTTCCACCTCCAGAGTCAGAAAACGGTATGGTTTGACAGCGATTATCTTATAATCCGGGTTCTGCATCTCTCCTGTATAAAGGCATATTCCGTCCAGCTCTTCAAGATCCATTCCATTTTTCAGAATATAATGAAGCCTTCCTTTCTCATCTGCTCTGACTTCGTATTTGCCTTCTATTTTTATATTCCGGATATATGCAAGCCTCTGCCCGTACTGTGTAGCCTGTACTTTCCCGGAAGCCGGCCAGCATACCCCTTTAAAAGGAATGGCGGCGCCGTATTCCTCACTGGTGCCGCCTTCTGAATCCTTTATGATCTTTCTTTTTTTGAGAAAATATACTTTAAGTCTGTCCTGCTTTATCCTCATAGGTCTTTCCTCCTGCCTTTGCAAGCCGGTATCTGTTTAAGATGCTGTAAATCTGCAAAGGTGCATTGTCAAAGGAATAAGATTCCCCGCCATCACTGCGTCCGGATTCCCCTTCCGTTCCCCTCCGGTTCAAAGCAATAACCGCCAGATCACGCACTGTTTTCTCCAATGTAGGCAGCAACCTTCTTCGGTTTGTATAGCTTAATACATATTCTTCGGCATCCAGAAGGAGCAGCTCCAGGAGTTCTTCATCTTCTTCCCCGGAAAGGACTGTAAGTTTCTGGATATTCTCTCTTAATGCTCTCTTCTCCATGCGTCACTCTACCTCTTTTAATACTTCTGCCAATTCGTCTTTAGAGAGAGCAGAACACCCTTCTAATCCTTTTTTCTTTGCCAGGGCTTTTAATTCGGTCACATTCATGGCGCTAATCGATTTCTTCTCTTCTGGATGGTCTTTTTCCGGAAGGCTGTTTGTTTCTACTACCGTATATCCTTCTTTTATCATGTTTTCTGCTTTTCCAGCATCCTCTACCACCCGCTCCACATTGTTTCTTTTTAACAGCATGTTTGCCTCCTTACTCTGTGTCTTTGATACTTAAATAAACAGAATCTATCTTGTTGTCCAGTACCCATAAATCATGGAATCTTCTGTAATCCATCTGCCATGCGTTCAGCTTCTGGTTTACTGTCGGGTCAAAGATACGCATAATATCCTGTTTCGTGATCGCAATCGGTGTTGTACGCGGAAGAATCATAAAATTAATGTCCTTCGCAGTCTCTCCTTTTGCATATCCTCCCTGTTCCTGTCCTCCCGTTTTTCCATCATTGATCTTAATTGCAGTGTACATTCTGTTTGAAGGAGTAGAAATCAGCGGAATGCCGTCCACAGAAGGAACCTGTGTATTAATCCCTCCCTGCGAAAATGTTACGGCTGTAATCTTTCCTGCCAGTTCCAGCTCCAGCTCCATAATAAAATCCGGAGTTGCATGTACGACAAGCGGCGTATTGTATCCCATGTTGCGTACTGCCTTGATTCCCTCTTTTAATTTCCGAAGTGCGGAAGTCTGATCTGCTCCCGGTGTATATCCATACGTTACCATACCCGCTTTTTTTGCCGTGATTGCCTCTGTCGCAATCTTAGAAAGACGATACGCATCAATTTCCGGAACTACGTGCATTCGCTGAAACTCTCCCATAACTGCTGCCGCAGTGGTAACAAAATTATTCTCGTTTACGTCCAGAGGATCTAACTGGAATTTTCTTCCTCTGTCCTGTGTCATTTTTCTTGTTTCATATTCCAGGGTTACTCCACCCTGCTGATACCCGCTGTCTCTATCATAATCTCCGAGACCCTGAACAGACATCTTTGGAATTTTGACTTCTGCCCCTCCGTTATAAATAACCTGTCCGGCATTTGCGTCCATCCAACCGGTTACTGCTTCCTGGACTGCCACTTTATCCAGCTTGTTCTGGAATAATGTTGCAGTTGCTAAAGTATTAATTGCCATTTGCTTTTACCTTTCCTTTCTTAAAATCCTCTCATAATCGCTTCTACCTGCTGTTCAAGTTCATCTGTAGAACCATCAGCTTTTTTAGGAGGCTTTCCACCTTTCAGTTTTTCTTCTACTGCTGCCTCTACTGCTTTCTGAAATGCTTTTTTTACCGTTTCCATAGAGTTTTTACACGCATCTGCATCCGTGTAATTCAGCACCTCAAACAGTTCTATTGGAAGACCTTCTTCCGAAAGTGTGTTTTTCGCTTCTGCCTGCAGCTCCTTTCTGGTAATTTCTGCTTCCCTGTCTGACAACTCCTTTTCCTTTTTCTGACGCAGATACTGTTCTTTCTCTTCTTTATTCATCCGGGAAAGCTTTTCTGCCTCCGAAAGCTTATCGTCTGTCATTGCCTTCCATTTCTCCTGTGCATTTGTAACGGCAGTATTAATTGCCTTCTGCACTCTTCGGTCAAATTCAGCCTGATTGCCTTCCCCTTTCAGAAAATCATCAAAGGATACATGTCCTTCTTTTCCGGCTGTTCCTCCTGTGTTTCCTTCCCCTCCGGTTCCACCGCCGTCTCCATCTCCGGCACCGTCTCCGCCCTCAGCAAAAAGCTGAAGATTCATAGGAATTTTGAAGTTACATAAAGTTTTTCTTTTCATTTTTCCACCTCTCCCGGTCCATTCATTTCCTGCCCAGACCGTTTTTGATTTTGTGTTTATAGATTTCCGGTTCTTTTACGCCTGCCGAAAAAAAGGCATAAAAATAACACGAAGATTTCTCCCCGTGTTTTTACTCTGTTTCTTTTTTTGTGCCTCTGCTCTCTTTCAGTTCTTTCGCAACGCCTTCTGATACCAGATGTCTGGCACGCTCTTCTGTCACTTCCAGTATGCTTCCAACCTCCTCTATTTTTCCGGTTTTCACATCGCTGTACCTTTTGACTACTTTTACCTTGACCATCTCTGCCCTCCTTTCTTTGCGCCCGCGCAATTTTAGATATAAAAATACCACTCACTCCAAAGAATAAGTGGTATTAATCGCCCGAATGTCTTTGATGAAAAATTTCATCGTACAGCTCATATAGTTTTTTACCTAAATTATTAATAGTCTCCTGATGATCTAAGCCCCGATATACAATTTCATCATTAATTAGAAGCTGCAGTTCTTCTACATCTGATACTTCCAACTCTTTAGTATCTGAATCTACTTTTCTCTGGTTCAAAACCAAAGATTGCGCATCCTCCACTTCTTCCAGAAGAAGTTTCGACATCTCATTACTTAATTTTATAAGCATATCCTCGCCTCCCTATTGCGGATTGCACTGAATTAATACCCCCGTATTCGGATTTACTGATACAATACACTTATCTGTAACAAACTTAATGCTATCAGGATCTCTTTCTCTCGTCCTGATTTTTCCGTGTAAAAGTGCCTGCTTTATATCCTCAATTTCAACTCCGCTTCTTGGTCTCTTCGTTTTGGGATCTTCTTTTGTCCCTATGACACGTTCTATAAAATGTTTACTTTGTCCTGATATTTTTATCCCATTGGAAGTCTCCATACCAACAAGATCTTTTTCTATTTTTGCATGTATTTTTTTATAATTTTTAAATCCGGATAAAGGAGACAGTATTCCATTGTCAACAGATTTTTTATACTCTTTCAATAAATCAAAACTCTCAGGTTCATTATACTTCATTTTCTGGAAACTATCAAACCTTTCCGGCACATCTTTTCCCAGAACCCTTCTGTATCTTTCATACTGTTCCCTGTCCGAAGCCTGATTCTTAATCGCCTTTTCTTCGTTCAGTGCCTCTTGATTCCCTTTTACATATTTTTCATACCATTGCTTATAAGTCATAGTGGCAGGCACTTTTTCAATACGTCCGGAAGATGGATTGTAGGCGCTTCTTTTCAGTCTTTCCAGATCTTCGCCCTCAATTACAGCAACCGTAGTGGAACGACACCAGGGGTGCATGGGAGGATAATTTACTCCTGTCTTCCTCTCTTTCAATGCAAAAATCTTCATATCCATACTGCGGCATATTTTACTGGTCCTCAAATCCAGTGTGGCAAGGAACTGATATTTTTCAATCCCGCATTCCTGATAGGAGGCTGCCGCCAGTTCCCCATGTAAAAAACTGCTCTCTGTACGTATCAGCCTTCGCGCATTTTTCGCACCACACGCAAACTTTTGCTCAATCACTTCTGCTGTTTCTCTGTCTGTCCTTCCAGTGATCAGGCTTACCAGCAATTCTGTTTTTAACTCTTTCGCCAGCCCCTCCGTATTTTTCCAGATCCTTTCGGAATAATGTTTCCCGGACCAGTTCATGGAAAGCACTCTGGAAATCTGCTTTTCTGACACATGTTCAAATTGAAAGTTTACTCCTGTGTTCTTCTGTACTTCGAAGATAGAATGGTAATACGCCTGTTTTGCAAAACTCTCATAAAAAGCTGTGCTTATTTTCTGCTCCTGTCCATACACCCGCTGCATAATATCATCAATCTGACTCTGCAAACGGTCCAGTCTTTCAATCCTCGCCTGGTATGCAGGCGCTTCCAATTCTGCCAGCAGTTCTTTTTTACTCCTGCTTTCTTCTCCATTTTCCAGTTTGCGTATCAGCTCCTGTACCTTCATGCTGTCTGCATTTTCCAGGAGCAGCCTCGCTTCCGCATCGGAAAGCCTGTGTTCTTTTTTATATTTTTCGAAAATGTTTTCCATGTGAAGCTGAAGATATTTCGAAGACTGCATATATACCTTTGCAACCTCGTCCGCTATCCCCTCCGCTTCTTCCATGCTGTTATACATATTCCATACAGCGCGTTCCTGCCAATACTTTTTATTCTTCACTTACCTCTTCCTTCTCCGGCGGTTCTTCCTGTGGTCTTTGTATATCAGGAGGGAAATTACTGAATGCCTCCTGCTGTCGCTTCAAGTTTTCTTCCGCCTCTTTATCCAAAGTCTCAAGTTCATTATCCACATCTTCTACAAAAGGTATCTGGGAAAGAAGGGTCTTCCTGCTTACTTTTCCCCACAGGTTCGCTGTGATTTGGGAGATTTCCAGTAGATTTTTAGGCAGTGCTCTGGAAAATGTAGGCTTTATTCCTGTAATATCTATTCTCTGTCCTTTCTTTTCGAGGAAATTGGCAAATATCTGCAGGCGCTTCCGCAATCCTTTTTTATAGTACCTTGTTTTTATCTTTGTGATATTCTCCAGTCCAAGAAGCTTAAATTCCATTGCAACTCCGGATACGTTTCCTCCAAAGCTCTCATCGGTCATGCACGGAATGTGGCTGAATTTATGTATGTCCTGCTCAATCGCCTTTTTCAGTATTTCTACCCCCGCCTCGTCAAATGTCCGGGTAAGATATTCTGCCTTTGTTCCATCTGGCATTTCTAAAACCTTACGTTTCTTCAGCTGTTTCATTGCCGCCTGCAGCCCGTCTTCTTTTTCTCCGTTCTCCCCCTCCGCCTCATCATCTGCCAGTAGCGTACCATAAATAGCAAGTATGGCATCTATAAATTGTTCTTTATCTGTCACGCGGTCGCTCATGAGAGCGTTATACGCATCAATAAGAGGAATCTGCATTTCAAAATCCCCTGCTGCCAGTTTGTTGTTCTGGTACTCCACTACGGGAATTTCTTCCAGGTAATGCGGAACGGCTTCCTCTTGAGTCTGCTGTGCAATATCAGAATCCAAAATATCAAGCTCATATTTATAGTTTCTGGTAAGAACAGTCGCCATAAAGTGCCTCTGTTCCTGCGAAGAATCGTCCTTTCTCACATAATAATAAACAGCAAAGAGTTCATTTTCCTCTATACTGTCATCCCTTACCATAAAGGTGCTTTCTGCGGATATGTTTTTGATAGTTAATTCCGTCTTTCCTTCTTTTGCATAAATATATTCATACGCCAGTCCATAAATACTCAGTTCAAGGGCATTGTCCCCATCTGCTTCGTCTGCCCCGGCTGCTTCCAGGGCGTCTGTGATCACGCTTATGTCTTCTTTTGCATTATAAGAGATAGGATTACCAACAAAATAGCTGCTTGCTGTATCAGAAATATCCTTTGCATGATTGCATATCAGCTTGTTTTCTCTTGTTTCTTTCAGGATTTTATGTTCTCCCTTATAATATTGCATATTTTTACACAATCTTTCTTTCAGGCTGATGTGCTTCAAAATCAAATGCCGGATTGTCTGTTTATCCGGGTTATTCTCATCGAACCTGTCTCTTGATATTGTAAATGTATACATCTTTTTACCCCTTTAACGTTTTTAGCTTCGCCAGGCTGTTTCCAAGTATCGTGCTTACAAAGTAACGGCAGGCATCTAAACAATGGTCATGCTGTTTTGTCGGTTTGTCTTCTCCCCGTTCAAGAGCTTTCTCATCCCACACGTAGGAAGCAAATTCTTTGATTGTTTCTTTACAGGAAGAAGCAAATACCAGTTGTTCCAGATTCAGCAGGGTTCCCACCAGCCTTATCCCGTCCAGAACATCGTTTTTCGCCTTCAAAACTTTATACCCCCTCTTTCGTAATTCGGCTATAAAAGAAGCGGCAGATGGGTCTACTATGATTGCTTTTATCTGTATCCCCTCCAGCCATTCTTTCAAATCATCTGCATATTCGGAATCCGTTTTCTGCTTCGCTTTATCTCTTCCGGAGTAATAATATTCCCGGATACAGTACCATTTTCCGTCTCTGCCCTTATTCCACAGAAGAAAAACAGTTGCATTCTGGGTTCCGTAATCACAGCTTACATAACGATTTCCGTTGAGTAATATGCGGAAGAACTCTTTTATGTCTTTTGTATGCTTTTCTTTTGAAAACATATCATAAATAATCCCCTCCGCTACTGCCCACAATCCCAGTATGTAGCGTTTGAAGAATACCCCTGTATACATACTGCGGTATCTTTTTTTAATATCTTCCGCAAGAGAAAGATTATCGTCCATTGTGAAATGCAGATACAGGATATTTTTTTCTTTACATTTATCTATCCAGTTTACTTTAAACCAGTGATACGGACCGTCCGGATTACAGTTAAACCAAAATTTTGAACCCTTCACAGAACATCGTCCTGTTGCCTGGTTTACAAAAGATTCCGGCATCAGTGCCACTTCATCAAAAAACACACCTGCCAGAGTGATTCCCTGAATCAAATCCTGGGAACGTTCATCTTTTCCACCAAATATATAAAAATAGTTTTCTTTTCCGTTTTTTCGAACCACTAGAAGGTTGTCTGCTCTATGATCCGCTATACTGTATCCTCTGGAATGTAACATCAATTTTAACCAGAAAAGAACGTTTCTTCGGAAAGAACCGATTGTCTTTCCACACATAGCAAAGTTTTGTCCGTCAAACGTACTCATTGCCCACATAACAAAAGACAGTGACATACTGACCGTTTTCCCGGAACGAATTGCCCCGTCTGCTATGATTCCATCTTTTTCATTTACCGGAGAATTTTGACACCACCACGTCAGAACTTTTTTCTGTTTCTGGGAAAATGGAGAAAAATGAAATGACTGCTGCCCTCCGCTTTTTTTATGATTCTGTTTCAATGTCCAGACTCTCTTTCGAAGCTCTTCAATTTTTCTATTCATCTTCCTCACTCCAGACATCTTCTGCCACAGCGTTCATTGCTTCCAGGAATCCATCGTCTTCCTGTTCCTCATGACTGCCTTCCTGTTTTCTGAGCTCAATTTCAAATTTCATGCTTTCCAGTTCAACGCGCGCATCGTCATATCCAAATTTGTGTAGCAGTTCTATAGCTTTCTGCTGTCTCGCCTGCACTCTGGTAAGCGCATCCTCAACCGCCTGTATCTGTCCAAGAACTCCCTCGCATTCCTTTAGCTCTGTGTGCTTCCCTTTTTCAATTCCTGAAGTGTACTTTACAACAGACATACCTGACGGCACATCATCGCTATATCCATTGTTCCGTTCTGCTTCTTCCAGATTTCTTAACATCTCGATCCGTTTCAGCATCCTTCTTTCCCTGACCGCCAGAAGCTGTATTTCCCGCAAAAGCAGCTTTTCTTTATCTGGCTGTATCACAGTTATCAATTCCTTTTCTTCTTCGCTCAGGGTATCAAAAAAGAGAGTTTCAAACTCTCCTGTTTTTACAGCATTCTTATTTCCCGGCGGTCCTGTCCCTCCATGTCCTTCCGCATTTTTATTTCCTGGCTGCCCGCCTCTTTTTTTATCCGAGCGTTCGCTTTTTCTATCCGAACGCTCGCTATCCCATTTATGGGTACTCTTCCACCTTCGAACTGTCCCCTCCGGCACATTTAATTTTGCGGAAATATCCACTAACCTCGCGCCTTTCAGGAACATTTCTTTCGCTTCTCTTATTCTTTTATCCGGTTTCCGTGGCAATCACCTCACCTTCCTTTTCGTTTCGTTTTTGGATATGTGAAAAGAGCACCCGGATTATTCCAAGTGCCCTTTCTGCTGTTCTACAAATTCTTTCATCATTTGAGTAAGCTGTCCAGCCGCACTTACGCCAGCTTTCTCACATGCTTCGGCAAAATCATCTACTACTTCTTTCTTGAGTTTATAAGACTTCGAAACCCAACCAGCTTTCTTTTCGTATTTCTTTGTCGCTATTGTTTGTTTTGATGGATTACCTACTGGCATTGCCATTCCTCCATTTCCAGATAAAACAATATGCCAATTTTACTAATCCAATCGTAATAAAGAATATCCCTAATTTCCACAGCATATCTTTACACAGATGAGCGATTGTGTTATAGTTATTTTAAAGGAAGGGCTTTCGCCCCTCCCGGCTAATTTAATAGCCTGTCGAGAATCAGTAAGATGATTCCGATTGTTAAGTCCGTAAGCGCTCCGACCATCCAAGTCTTGAAGTTGCTTTCGGACTTTTTCTTTTCCGGATATTTCCGGTTTCTGTTGCTCATCTGCATCTCACCTCCCTACAAGTATATAATATCATATGGTGCACCATATATCAAGTTTTTTCTTACTTTTATACAAAAAAGAGACAGTAACTGCTGTCACTTCTAAACAAATGGACCTTCTGGGACTCGAACCCAGGACCGACCGGTTATGAGCCGGTTGCTCTGACCAGCAGAGCTAAAGGTTCGCAGAAAAAGCACCCCGAAGGGTGCCTTAATTTTTACTCCTTTAAACAATTGTCGCAAAACTCTATAGCTGTATCGCTTAATACTCCAATAAAGCATATCGGTCCACTCTTTTCTGTTTCCACATGAGTAAAATTAGGTAAATAGCCCATTTCTTTTAATTCATCTCCTGCTTTTGCAAATTCATGTTTACTTAATTCAACAGATGAAGATGTTACTTTTTCGATGTTATTTCCTTTCTTGTATTCTTCGTATAACTTCGCCAATAAAACCGCTGCATTTTTACTCATCATAAATCCCTCCATTAACATTTTTCTCTATTATACGCCAAAACACCCCGTATTTCTACAGGATATTATTGGAAAATATTTTGGAAGGTACGGTCTTTTGTCCCTAGGCGATACCGTATGAGTCTGATTTGACTGCCAGGCTGTGACACCTGGCAGTCATTTATTCATACGAAGGAGTTTAATGAGATTCATTCAAATCCATTTATACTATAGCATAGAGTGAGTGTGAAATTCTATGAAATGTTACGCTGATATTTTAAGATTCTGTAATGCTTTTCCATGAA
>JAUNAX010000150.1 GCA_030527365.1 Eubacteriales bacterium
ATTCTTCTACAAGAACCTGTCCTACAAGACTTGCCTGAAGACCTCTTGCACATACGGTTTTCAGCTCTTCTCTGTTGTATACAAGACCGCCGCCTGCACCGCCCATTGTGTATGCCGGACGGAGAACAACCGGGTATCCCAGTTCATCTGCGATTTTTAAAGCTTCTTCTACAGAGTAGGCAACTTCACTTCTTGCCATTTCAATGCCAAGTTCGTCCATTGCTTTTTTAAATTCCACGCGGTCTTCTCCGCGCTCAATGGCATCAACCTGCACACCGATAACTTCTACATTGTATTTCTCGAGAATACCTGCTTTGTTTAATTCTGAACACAGGTTAAGACCGGACTGTCCTCCAAGGTTTGGAAGCAGCGCGTCCGGGCGCTCTTTTGCAATAATCTGTTCCAGACGTTCTACGTTAAGCGGCTCGATGTATGTGACGTCTGCTGTTTCCGGGTCAGTCATGATAGTTGCCGGATTGGAATTTACCAGTACGATCTCATATCCCAGCTTACGAAGCGCTTTACACGCCTGTGTTCCGGAATAGTCAAATTCGCATGCCTGTCCGATAATAATAGGACCGGAGCCAATAATCAATACTTTATGTATGTCAGTTCTTTTAGGCATATTATTTTCCTCCTTCGTTACTATTACTTATTATATGGAAAATTTGAAAAAGCTCAAGTTTTTTTGAGTTTTCTTACAAATTTATTGGTGCGTACAAAAAAAATAAGGAGGAATTTGTATTACAATTCAGAAATAAAAATGGCTTTGTTGGAATTTAAAAGATTTTTTCTCTTCATTGAGTGAAAAGCATCTAGCAAAGTTTATGTCCGTTTGCAACCAATTTAAACTTACAGCCAAGAACTTCTGATGCGCGTTTACACATTAGCATTCGCTGTAGAAAAATTTCGAAATAGTCCATAACGCTACAGATGCTGTCGTCCAGTTCCAGATTCATCTGAATTACTTTTTTGTCTTTTATGAGTTCAAGAGAAGAAGAAAGAGCCGCATAGTTTACTCTGTCATGAATATCAAAGTTTGCAGGAGTGGGATTTTGTACCCGGTTTCTCCGTACGTCAGTTTTATCAGCGAGAATTAGAGCAGCAGATACAGGGTCAACTGCACAGCCTGTTTTTTCATCATGGTTTCCAATCGCGGTAATTACAGTAAGAATATCAGAAAGAGGCATATTTAACCGATTTAAAATCTGGTAGGAAAGAAGCGCGCCACTTTGGGCGTGGTCATGGCGGTTGATACTGTTTCCAATGTCATGCATATACCCGGCGGTTCTGGCAAGCTCTGCCTTATGCTTTGAATAGCCTAACTTCAAGAGAATGATGCCGGCAGTTTCGGCAACTTTTGCAGCGTGTTTTCTGGAGTGTTCTGTAAAGCCAAGTGTTTTCAGCACCTCGTTTCCGTGCTCGATTAATGTGTTAACTTCATGTGATTTTCTAATTTCTTTATATGAAAATGTTTCTTCCATAATGTTATCTCCTGTCGTTGAAATTTACTGTATTTTTGTACATGAATCATAGTATAGGAGGAAGACTTTTCAGGTTCTATCCTGTAAAAATAAAATTTTAGTAAGAGATGTGTAAAACTTGACAAATATTTTGGAGTGAGTATAATTACATTTGATAAAAAAAGTTCTATATAGAACAGTTTTGAAAGAAACAGTTCTTGGGAAAGAGGAGATGCAATGGTAACAACGGATTATCTGATGAATATCCGCCGCATTATGAAGCTTCACGAGGGTATGCTGAAGCAGATATGCGTAAAGTACGATTTGACACTGATCGAAGCCAATATTATCAGCTTTCTTCATAATAATCCTGAAAAAGATACGGCAGGTGATATTGTAGAACTTCGTATGCTGTCAAAGGGAAATGTTTCGCAGGGAGTGGAGCTGCTTTCAGGAAAAGGACTGCTTCTCCGGATTCCGGATAAGGAAGACAGAAGAAAGGTACACCTCTCCCTTTCCGAAAAAGCGTTTCCAATCACGGAAGAAATAGAACTGGAGAAACGTACATTTCAGGAAGAGTTGTTCAGCGGATTTTCAGAAGATGACAAAAAAACTTTGGAGGATTTGAGCAGAAGAATTATGGAGAACACAGAAAAAGCATTAAAAAGGAGAGAGAAGAAATGAAAGAAGATAAGGATTTTCTGGCAAAAGAGCCAATAGGAAAGCTTTTGCTTAAACTGGCTCTTCCTACAGTAGCAGCCCAGATTATCAATATGCTTTACAACATTGTAGACAGAATTTATATCGGGCATATTGAAGGTGTGGGAGCTATGGCGCTTACAGGCGTTGGGGTCTGTATGCCGATTATTATGATCGTAACTGCATTTGCCGCTCTTGTGGGAAACGGCGGTGCACCGAGAGCATCTATTTTTATGGGAAAAGGGGAAAATGATTCTGCAGAGAAAACGCTTGGAAACTGTTTTACCTTACAGATTATCATTTCCGTTGTTCTGACAGCGGTTCTTCTTATCTGGAACAGAGATCTGCTTATGGCATTTGGCGCAAGCGAAAATACCATTGAGTATGCAGTATCTTATATGAACATTTATGCCATTGGAACAATCTTTGTTCAGCTTACACTGGGAATGAACGCCTTTATTACGGCGCAGGGATTTGCGAAAACAGGGATGCTTTCTGTTTTAATCGGAGCAGTTGCAAACATTATTCTTGACCCGATCTTTATTTTCGGATTTGATCTTGGCGTGAGAGGCGCAGCTCTTGCAACTATTATTTCCCAGGCAGCTTCCTGTGCATGGGTTCTGATTTTCCTGTTCGGAAAAAGGACAGTTCTGAAAATCCGTGTGAAAAACCTGGGACTTCAGAGTAAGATTATTCTTCCGAGTATTGCTCTTGGACTTGCTACATTTATTATGCAGGCAAGCGAAAGCGTCATTTCCGTATGCTTTAACTCTTCTCTGTTAAAATACGGCGGAGATATTGCAGTAGGTGCAATGACAATTCTTACAAGTGTTATGCAGTTTGCTATGCTGCCGCTCCAGGGACTTGGACAAGGGGCGCAGCCGATTATCAGCTATAACTACGGCGCAAAAAATGTAGGGCGTGTGAAGAAAGCATTTTGGCTGCTTTTGAAAGTTAGCTTAAGCTACGCAGTCCTTCTGTGGGCATTTATTATGATCTTCCCGCAGGGATTTGCAGGAATGTTTACTTCTGATCCGGAACTTTTAGTTTTTACAAAGACAGCCCTTCGTATTTATACAGCCTGTCTGTTCCTGTTCGGAATTCAGATGGCGTGTCAGATGACGTTTACTTCTCTTGGAAAAGCAGGTTCTTCTATTATTGTAGCTGTTATGCGTAAATTTATATTGCTGATTCCGTTAATTTACATTATGCCAATGATTTTACGTGAAAACAGGGCAGTTGCCGTTTATATGGCAGAGCCGATTGCCGATTTCCTCGCAGTGACATTTACTGCAATTCTGTTCTTCTTCCAGTTCAGGAAGTGCCTGAAACAGATTGAAGGCGGAAAATAAAAAGAAAGAGAAAGCCATTTTTATGGAAACTCATATTTTAATTCAGGAGTTTGCCATAGAAATGGCTTTTTTTCTTTTAAGAACACATTGTTAGAAATAAATTTTTTTGTTATAGTTAAAAGGAAAGTAAAAGAGGTTTTAGGGAGGGAGATAAATGATCAGACAGGCGAAATCAGAGGATTTGTCTCTGGCTTTAGAAATATACGAGTATGCAAGAATCTTTATGGCGGAAAACGGAAATCCGTCACAGTGGGGAAAAAATTATCCGCCAGAAGAGACGGTGATCCGCGATATAGAAAATCAGAATTTATATCTGATCGAGGAAGAGGAAATTGTGGGTGTGTTTTTCTTTGATATAGGAAAGGATTCCACGTACTCTAAAATTTATGATGGAAAATGGCTTTCAGACGAGGAATATGGAACCATTCACCGTATTGCGGGAAACGGGAAAGGAAAAGGAATTCTGAAAAAAGCAGTTTCCTATTGCGAGGAGAGAATCCCTCATTTGCGGATTGATACTCATGAGGATAATAAGATTATGCAGGCTGCCATTGAAAAAAATGGATTTACAAAATGCGGGATTATTTTCACAGAAGAAGGAAGCCCGAGGATTGCGTATGAAAAACTTAAATAAATATATGGATTTTATAAAGGCAGCAGAGGGGCTTAAATCTGTGACGCGTACAGCGTGGACCTCCACAGGGCGAAGGG
>JAUNAX010000151.1 GCA_030527365.1 Eubacteriales bacterium
AAGTAAAACTGATCATGATCGATCCGAAAGTGGTGGAACTCAGTGTATATAATGGAATCCCCCATCTTTTCATTCCTGTTGTGACAGATCCTAAAAAAGCGGCAGGAGCTTTAAACTGGGCAGTATCGGAAATGAGCAGCCGTTATAATACCTTTGCGGAGTATGGCGTAAGAAATCTTGGAGAATATAATCGCAAAATTGAAAAGATGACCATTCCGGAAGGGGAAGAAAAGCCGGAAAAAATGCCGCAGATTGTGATTATTGTAGACGAGCTTGCAGATCTTATGATGGTAGCACCCGGTGAGGTGGAAGACGCAATCTGCCGTCTTGCCCAGCTTGCCAGAGCAGCCGGCATTCATCTGATCATTGCCACGCAGCGTCCTTCTGTCAATGTTATTACAGGGCTTATTAAGGCAAATATGCCGTCGCGCATTGCTTTTTCTGTTTCATCAGGAGTGGATTCCAGAACGATTCTTGACATGAACGGTGCAGAAAAGCTTCTTGGAAAAGGTGATATGCTTTTCTATCCTCAGGGGTATCAGAAGCCTGCCCGTCTTCAGGGGGCGTTTGTTTCCGATGAGGAAGTAAGCAGCGTAGTCGGTTTCCTTACAGATAAAAATCCAAAGCCGGAATACGATCCGCAGATAGAAAAGCAGGTAAACACAGCCGGCATTTCCGCGATGGGTGTTCCTGGGGGCGGCGATGACAGAGATATTTATTTTGAGGAAGCAGGAAAATTTATAATCGAAAAAGAAAAAGCTTCCATAGGAATGCTGCAGAGAATGTTTAAAATCGGATTTAACCGGGCAGCGAGAATTATGGACCAGCTTTCAGACGCAGGAGTTGTGGGTCCGGAAGAGGGTACAAAACCAAGAAAAGTCCTGATGTCTATGGAAGAATTTCAGAGTTATCTGGAGGAATCATAAATGAAAATAACAGTGATAACTGTAGGAAAAATAAAAGAAAAGTATCTGCGCGATGCCATCAGTGAGTACAGTAAACGTCTGAGCCGTTACTGCAAGCTTGATATTGTGGAGGTGGCAGATGAGAAAACACCGGACAATGCAAGCGAGAACGTGGAAAATCAGATTCGCCAAAAAGAGGCGGAACGTATTTTAAAGTATATTAAAGAAGACTCTTATGTAATCACTCTGGAGATCAACGGAAAAATGCTGGATTCTCCGGGACTTGCAGAGAAAATAGAAAATCTTGGAACAAAGGGTGAGAGTCATCTTACTTTTGTGATCGGCGGTTCCATAGGGCTTGGGGAGGAAATTTTGAAACGCTCGGATTTCGGTCTGAGCTTTTCCAAAATGACCTTTCCCCATCAGCTTATGCGGGTGATTCTTCTGGAACAGATATACAGAAGCTTCCGCATTATAAATGGAGAGCCGTATCATAAATAAAAGAATAATGGGAGGGCAGAAATGGCAAAAACATATTACACAAATGGAACTATTCTCACAATGAATGAAGACAGCCTTTACGCAGAAGCTGTATGCGTAAAAAACAGGAAGATTCTTTCTGTTGGAACAGAAAAAGAGGTAATGGCAGACAGAGAAGCAGGAGATGAGGTGGTAGATTTACACGGAAGAACCATGATGCCTGGTTTCATTGACGCACATTCTCATTTTGCAGGCGCTGCCAATTCCATGCTTCAGTGTGATTTATCTTTCTGTGAAAGCTTCTCAGATATAATAAAAGAAATGAAAAAATTTGCAGAAGAAAGAGAGCTTACAGAAGAAGAGTGGATCATTGGAAGAAATTATGACCAGAATTTTCTGAAAGAAAAGCGACACCCGGATAAATCTGTTCTGGACGAAATCAGCAGAAAAAATCCGGTATTAATTGTACACGCGTCTTCCCATATGGGGGTTGCCAACAGCAAAGCTCTGAAAATTCAGGGAATCGATGAAAATACAGAGGACTGTCCGGGAGGAAAATATGGAAGAACAGAGAATAGCCGGATACCAGACGGATATATGGAAGAAAAGGCGTTTTTGAATTTCCAGTCAAAGCTTCCCATGACCTCTGTGGAAAAGCTGATGGAACTAATCGTGAAAGCACAGACTATGTATGCTTCTTACGGCATTACCACCGTGCAGGACGGCATGGTAGGAAAACCTTTGTTTCAGCTGCTCAAATGCGCGTCAGAGCAGGGGCTTTTCAAACTGGATATAGTTGGTTTCGCAGATATTACCACCATGTCTGATATTTTTGAGAAAGAGCCGGATTATGCAGAACGTTACTGCGGGCATTTCAAGATGGGCGGTTTTAAAATTTTCCTGGACGGTTCGCCACAGGGAAAAACTGCCTGGACTACAAAGCCGTACAAGGGAGACGAGGATTACTGCGGTTATCCCATTTATACAGATGAAAAGCTGGAAGAATATATTGAACTGGCGCTTCAGAAAAAGAAACAGCTTCTTGCCCACTGTAATGGCGATGCAGCGGCAGAGCAGTATATTACACAGTTTGAAACAGCCATGGGAAAACTGAGAGAAAAAGACAGCAACCGCGCAGTGATGGTGCATGCCCAGCTTGTAAGGGAAGACCAGTTAAAAAGAATGGCAGAAATACAGATGATGCCCAGCTTTTTTGTGGTGCATACCTATTACTGGGGTGATATTCATATTAAAAATTTCGGTAAGGAGAGGGGAAGTCAGATTTCACCTGTAAAATCAGCTGTGAAAAACCACATGAAATATACTTTTCATCAGGATACGCCTGTTGTTCCTCCGGATATGCTCCGTACCGTATGGAGCGCAGTAAACCGTATTTCAAAATCAGGGCAAAGTATTGGGAAAAATCAGAGGGTTTCTGTGATGGAAGCCTTAAAAGCCATTACCATATACGCGGCGTATCAGTATTTTGAAGAAGAGGAAAAGGGAACCATCGAAAAAGGAAAGAAAGCAGACTTTGTAATATTAAGTGAAAATCCACTGGAAACAGAGCCGGAAAATCTGACATCAATCCAGGTGCTTATGACAGTCAAAGAAAATGAAGTAGTTTATAAAACCGCAGATTTCAATAAAAATTGACAAACACAGCAAGCAATGTTATAATGCTTCCTTGCTATCTGAAAACAGAAAAGAAAGGATTGATTTTATGACATTTTATCAGGAACTGCAGTTAAATCAGGCTGGCTCAAAGGCAATGGTAAAAAATGCCGCAAGCCCACGAGAGAAACTTCATCATACGTGTATTTATATGTTTAAAATTGGGATTACCCTGCTTTTCTGTACGGCATTTGTTATGGCATTTGGTCGTATTTTCGGAGATGGAAACAGCACAGTAGGCGTTGTAGTCCTGTTGTTTCTCATGGTATTTAAGAATGCAGATTTCGGAATTTGTATGAGCCATTCGCTTAAAGTGATGGCTGCTGTTTTTGGGATTTTAATTATAGGTCCCAGACTTGCGAATATGGCAGGACCGATTTTGGGAATGATACTGAATATTGCATTCATTTTTCTTCTTGCCTTCATTAGTTGCCATAATATTATTATGTCAAACCATTCCACTGTGATTTTAGGGTATCTTCTTCTTTACGGATATGATGTAACAGGAAAAGAATATGGACTTCGAATTGCAGGGCTTGTACTGGGAGCCGTGCTCACAGGGATAGTATTTTACAGAGGACATCGCAATTATGAGTACAAGAGAGATTTAAAAAGTATTTTTGAAGAATTTGATATTCATTCCTCACGAACAAGATGGCAGATTGCCATGACTCTCGGAGTTTCTTCCGCCATGTGTTTTGCAGAGCTTCTCCATTTCCCGCGTTCTATGTGGATTGGAATTGCTGTCATGTCAGTCATGGTTCCTTTTGAACAGGATTTAAAGGAGAGAACAAAGGGAAGGATTCCCGGAAACCTTTTTGGAGGCCTTTTATTTGTTGTTCTTTATGTCATACTGCCTCCGTCCTTCCTCTCTTATGCAGGAATTATAGGCGGAATCGGTGTGGGACTTTCTGCGAGCTACGGCTGGCAGTCCGTATTTAATTCACTGGGAGCAATAGCAGTTGCCACAGGACTTCTCGGGCTTCCGGCAGCTGTTTTCTTCCGTATTTTCCATAATATATGCGGAAGTATTTACGGACATCTCTTTTATAAATTTTTTAACCGGTCAGTAAACTGTATTCCGGCAGAATA
>JAUNAX010000152.1 GCA_030527365.1 Eubacteriales bacterium
ACAAGATCCTTAGTCTTGCTCGTCTGCCAGTTCCGACACTTCCGCATATCGCATTTCTTCGGGATGTTTTTTGCTGTTCCCTCGCGACAAATGAGAGTATATCAAAAGGCGAAGAGAAAGTCAACACCTTTTTGAAAAAAAATTAAAAAATTTTCGAGTTTTTTTTGAAAAAAAGAGGAATTTGAAATTTTGTGTAGAATATACTTAATATGAGAGGGTTTATGAAGAACAGTTTTGTCAGTCTGTGGAGGAAGGTGCTATGAGCAATAATATAAGAGAAACGATGGAATTCAGAGAGAAACAGATGTTAAGCCCTTATGCTGTATGTAGTGCAGATTCTGCTGGGAGGGAGCATCCGGAGGAAGAATGCGATATGCGGACAGCTTTTCAGAGAGACAGGGACAGGATCCTTCACAGCAAGGCGTTTCGGCGGCTGAAGGATAAGACCCAGGTTTTTCTGGCTCCCCAGGGAGATCATTACAGAAATCGCCTGACTCACACGCTGGAGGTTTCGCAGATAGCAAGAACCATAGCAAAGGCGCTTCGACTGAATGAGGACCTGGTGGAAGCAATCGCCCTTGGGCATGATCTTGGACACACGCCTTTTGGTCATTCCGGAGAACGGGCTCTCAATGAAATCCACCCGGAAGGGTTTGCCCACTATAAACAGAGTGTGCGGGTGGTAGAGGTTCTGGAAAAAGGCGGAATGGGTTTAAACCTTACATGGGAGGTTCGAGACGGAATCCGAAATCACAGAACAAGCGGGAGTCCGTCCACATTGGAAGGACAGGTAGTGAGGTTCTCTGATAAAATTGCATATATCCATCATGATATGGACGATGCACAGAGGGCAGGTATTATCACGGAGGACGATATACCCATTACCCTTCGTACGCTTCTGGGATATACCACAAAGGAGAGGCTTAATACATTTGTACATAGTGTTATTGAAAACAGTATAAACAAAGAAACAATCCAGATGGCGCCTGAGATTGAAGAGGGACTTATGGATCTTCGGAGCATTATGTTTCAGGACGTATATGAAAATCCGCTGGCAAAGAAGGAGGAACAAAAAGCCATCAAAATGCTGACGGAGCTTTACGAGTATTATATCGAGCATCCGGAAGCCATGTCCAGGGAATACAGGGAGCTGATCACAGAAAAGGGGGAGAAAAAATCCCAGGTTGTCTGTGATTATCTCTCCGGAATGACAGATCAGTATTCTATGGAAAAATTCCGGGAAATTTATATCCCTTCCGGCTGGTCTGTTTATTAAACAGGAAGGGAAGTTTTGGCAAAGGAGGAAGGCAGCAGATGCGGTATTCGGACGATGTGATTGAAGAAGTACGGACAAAAAACGATATTGTGGATGTAGTGTCTCAATATGTAAAGCTTACAAGAAAAGGAAGCTCCTACTTTGGTCTCTGTCCGTTTCATAATGAAAAAACGCCTTCTTTTTCTGTGACGCCTGCAAAACAGATGTATTACTGTTTTGGGTGCGGTGCAGGAGGAAACGTATTTAATTTTATTATGGAATATGAAAATTATACATTCGGGGAAGCGCTTTCCCATCTTGCACAGAGGGCAGGAGTGGAGCTTCCCAAAATAGAATATTCCAGAGAGGCGAAGGAAAAGGCGGAGCGAAAAGCTCTGCTTCTGGAGATTAATAAGAAGGCAGCTCAGTATTTTTATTATCAGCTAAGAAGAGAAGGAGGAAAAGCTGCTTATCAGTATCTCACAGGCAGAGGGCTAAGTGAGGAGACGATTAAAAAATTCGGGCTTGGATATTCTGACAAGTACAGCGATGACCTTTATAAATATATGAAGGCGAAGGGATACTCTGATGAACTTTTGAGGGAATCCGGACTTTTTAATGCAGACGAGAGGCGGGGAATGTATGATAAATTCTGGAATCGTGTGATTTTTCCGATTATGGATGTGAATAATCGGGTGATTGGTTTTGGCGGACGCGTGATGGGAGATGGAAAGCCGAAATATCTGAATTCTCCGGAGACGAAGATTTTTGATAAAAGCCGGAATCTCTACGGGCTGAATATGGCAAGAACCACGAGAAAGAATTACCTGATTCTCTGTGAAGGATATATGGACGTGATTTCCATGCACCAGGCAGGTTTTACAAATGCAGTGGCTTCTCTTGGAACTGCCCTCACCTCCGGTCATGCAAGCCTTTTAAAACGCTACACAGAAGAGGTGCTTCTTCTTTACGACAGCGATGAGGCGGGAATCCGGGCAGCTCTTCGGGCGATTCCAATTCTCAGGGAGGCGGGAGTGAATGCGAAGGTGGTAAGCTTAAAGCCGTATAAAGACCCTGATGAATTTATCAAAAATATGGGAGCGGAGGCGTTTGAGGAGCGCCTTTTAAATGCTTCTGACAGTTTTCTGTTCCGGGTACATACAGGGGAAGCAGAAGCAGACATGGAAACGCCGCAGGGTCAGAACCGCTTTTTTGAAGAATGCGCCCGTATGCTTCTGGAACTTTCCGACGAGCTGGAGCGGAATCTTTATATAGAAGCGATTGTAAAGGATTACCGGAGATATGGTATCAGTGGCGAGGATTTGAGAAAGAGAGTGAATACTCTGGCTATGAAGGGAACGAGAGCAGAGCAGAGAGTACAGCCAAAAAGCACAGGCCATGAAACGAAAAAGCGGGAATCTGCAGGAGACAAGGCGCAGAAGCTTATGCTTACCTGGCTGGTTACATATCCGGGAATTTTTTCGGAAGCAGAAAAATATCTTTCCCCTTCCGATTTCGTAGTTCCTCTTTACAGGCAGGTAGCTGAAATGCTTTTTGCTCAGAGAAAAGAAGGGGAAGTCAACCCTGCCCGTCTTTTAAATGCTTTTACAGACAGTGAGGAACAGAGAGAAGTGGCGTCTCTTTTTAACGCTACCATTCACCTGGAAACTCCGGAGGAGCAGAGCAGGGCATTTTTGGATGCGCTCCTTCGAATAAAGGAAGAGAGCCTTGCGGAAAAGAATAAAAACTGGGATCCAACGGATATGCAGGCTCTGCAGGAGCTGATCCAGGCAAAAAAAGAGTTGGAAGACCTTGGAAGAAACGGGCACAGGCTGCATATTTCTTTCGAATAAGGATAAAATATAAACACTATATGGAGGTATAGAACACATATGGAAATGAATATGGGTAAATTCAGTGAGAAACTGGTAGAACTTCTGGAGCTTGCAAAAAAGAAGAAAAATGTACTGGAGTATCAGGAAATCAGCGATTTTTTTAAAGATCAGCCTCTTGATGTGGAGCAGATGGAAAAGGTATTTGATTTTCTGGAAGCAAGCGGCGTAGATGTTCTGCGTATCACAGAAAATATCGGGGACGATATTATTCTTGATGATGATCTGGAAATTGACGGACTGGAAGACGAGGAAGAGGTAGAGCTTGACAAAATTGACCTGTCTGTTCCGGAAGGTGTAAGTATTGAGGATCCGGTGCGTATGTATCTGAAGGAAATCGGAAAGGTAAATCTTCTGACAGCAGATGAGGAAACAGAGCTGGCAAAGAGAATGGAGCAGGGAGACGAGGCTGCCAAGAAGCGTCTTGCAGAGGCGAATTTACGTCTTGTGGTAAGTATTGCAAAGAGATATGTGGGAAGAGGTATGCTGTTCCTTGACCTGATTCAGGAGGGAAATCTGGGTCTTATTAAGGCTGTGGAAAAATTTGATTACAGAAAAGGATATAAATTCAGCACGTATGCAACCTGGTGGATCCGTCAGGCAATCACAAGAGCCATTGCAGACCAGGCAAGGACCATTCGTATTCCGGTTCATATGGTGGAGACAATCAATAAGCTGATCCGTGTATCAAGACAGCTTCTTCAGGAACTGGGAAGAGAGCCGTCTCCGGAAGAGATTGCGGAGGAGATGGATATGTCTGTTGACCGTGTAAGAGAAATTCTTAAAATTTCCCAGGAACCGGTATCTCTGGAAACGCCGATCGGTGAAGAGGAAGACAGCCATCTCGGTGACTTTATCCAGGACGACAATGTTCCTGTTCCAGCGGATGCTGCAGCTTTCACACTTTTAAAAGAGCAGCTTGTGGAGGTTCTGGGAACGCTGACAGACAGAGAGCAGAAGGTAC
>JAUNAX010000153.1 GCA_030527365.1 Eubacteriales bacterium
CTGCAATAAAGCCTCTTGTTGTTCCGAGACGTTTTTTCTGAAATTCAATCACATCAAAATGCTCTGGATTGATTTCCGGCACTACCATCGGAACATCCGGTGTCCAGCGGTGCGCGCTGTTATTAGATACAACAGGAGTCTCTGTTTTTGCATATTCTTCTTCAATCGCCTGAATCTCCTCTTTTGTCATATCTACTGCAGAAAATACAAAATCAACCGTAGCAGCTACTTTTTCCACTTCACTTACGTTCATGACAATGAGATTTTTCACTCCTTCAGGCATTGGAGTATCCATTTTCCATCTTGCTCCCACTGCCTCCTCATACGTCTTCCCTGCGCTTCTCGCACTTGCGGCAACTGTCACAACCTCAAACCACGGGTGATTTTCCAAAAGAGAAATAAATCTCTGTCCTACCATTCCTGTTGCTCCCAAAATACCAACTTTCAGTTTTTCATTCATTGTACTGTCTCCTTTTCCTTTTATTCTTCCTCTAAATATGTTTTATTCTCCTGAATCACAGTTTCCATCACATTAGGTCCCGGTGCGCCAAGAGTCATTCTCTTTTCCACGCAGGTGCTCATACTGATGGCATCGTAAATATCTTCCTCAAACACCGGACTTATTGCCTGATATTCAGAAAGAGGAAGCTCATCAAGAGAAATTCCTTTTTCGATGCAGGTAAGCACAAGCTGTCCTACAATACCATGTGCGTCCCGGAAAGGAACGCCGTGATTTACAAGATAGTCTGCCGCATCTGTTGCATTTGTAAAGCCGTTTTTGGCACTTGCTTCCATATTGTCCTTGCAAAATTCCATTGTGGAAATCATGCCTGTAAACAGAGCGATACATCCTTTCGTTGTGTCAATGGCATCAAAAGTCAGCTCTTTATCCTCCTGCATATCTTTATTATATGCAAGTGGAATACCTTTCATTGTGGTAAGAATGGACATAAGCGCTCCGTAAACACGACCCGTTTTTCCTCTTACAAGCTCTGCAATATCCGGATTTTTTTTCTGGGGCATAATGCTGCTTCCTGTGCTGTACGCATCGTCAATTTCCACAAAACGGTATTCGTTGGAATTCCAGAGAATAATCTCCTCTGAAAAACGGCTTAAATGCATCATAATTGCAGAAAGAGCGCTCAAAAGCTCAATCACATAATCTCTGTCAGATACGGAATCCATACTGTTTTTCGTAGGTCCGTCAAAACCTAAAAGCTCTGCTGTATATTCCCTGTCAAGAGGATAGGTGGTTCCTGCCAGAGCTCCAGCACCAAGCGGGCAGGTATTCATTCTTTTTCGAATATCAAAAAGTCGCCCTCTGTCCCTTTTAAACATTTCAAAATATGCTCCCACATGATGGGCAAGGGTTACCGGCTGTGCCTTTTGAAGATGGGTAAAGCCCGGCATATAAGTATGTACATTTTCTTCCATGATTTTTAAAAGAGCCTCTAAAAGCTTCTTTAACTCTTTGTCCAGCTCATCAATCTCATCTCTTACATACAGTTTCATATCGAGAGCAACCTGGTCGTTGCGGCTTCTTCCTGTATGGAGTTTCTTTCCTGCATCTCCGATCCGCTCGATCAGGTTTGCCTCCACGAAACTGTGAATATCTTCATATTCTGATGTAATAAGAAGCTTTCCCTCTTCCACATCCTTTAAAATACCATCAAGTCCTTCTATAATGGAATCTCTCTCTTCCTCTGTCAGAATCCCCTGTTTTGCCAACATCTGCACATGTGCTTTGCTGCCGCGAATATCCTGTCTGTAAAACTTTTGGTCAAAAGAGATGGACGCATTAAAATTGTATACCAGCTTATCCGTTTCCTTTGTGAAACGTCCTCCCCATAACTGTGCCATAACTGCCTCCTTGTGATTCTTATTCTTTTAACAATTTCATGTGTTAGTGTATCACATTTTTATCAAAATGCAAAGTATAAAATCAAAAGTTATGGTCTGGAAAATACACAGCCGCAGTAATTCTGTCTGTACAGGTTATGTTCCCCGGAAAGCTCTATGGAACGTTTATATCCATTTTTCTTCTTAAAATCAGAAGGAAGATGCTCCACCTTATAAATACCGGCAAGCTCCTCTCCAATTTCATTGATTTTCCCCGCATTTTTTAATGGGCTTATGGAAAGAGTGGTTGTAAAATAATCATACCCTCCCTCAGAGGCAAGACGGGCAGCCTCCTCCATACGAAGGCGGTAACAGCCAAAACATCTCTCTCCTCCTTCCGGTTCCTTTTCCAACCCCTTTGCCATCTCATAGAACCGCTCCGGCTCATATTTCCCTTCTACAAAGGTTACAGGATGTACAAATTCCATTTCTCCGATCAGTCGGCGGATTTCCTCCACTCTTTTTTCATATTCCTCCCTCGGAGAAATATTCGGATTATAATAAAAAACCGTAATAGAAAAGTACCGGGAAAGATACTCCATTACATAACTGCTGCACGGCGCACAGCAGCTATGAAGAAACAGACGTGGAACACGCCCTTCTTTTTGCTCCTTCTCAATTAATTTTTCCAGTTCTTTTTGATAATTTACATTCACCAATCCGTTCTCCCATTCTTAAAATTGTTTCATATCCTTCTTCTGAATTTTCCAGAAGATCACTGTCCAGGTGAACCTTTCCAGGTTGCAAAAGAAGAATAACAGTGGAGCCGCCAAATTCAAAATATCCCTTCTCCTGCCCCTTTTTCACATACGTTTCTCCTGTGTGAAGGTTTGTAATCTTTCCTACCATCATAGCGCCTACTTCCATCATAAGTACTGTCCCGAATTTTTCTGTTTTTAAAAGAACGTACTCTCTTGCATTTTCCCGGTAAATGGGGCAGGCATCGTTGGCAGTGGGATTGACTGTATGAAATACGCCGGGAATCCGCCTGACAGGCGACTGCATTCCTCCTGCCGGATAACAGTAATGGTGATAATCGTCTACAGTAAGGCGCAAGATCACTGCATATCCCCCAAGATACCGTTCTCCGAGCTTTTTGCTTTTTAAAAGCTGTTCCAATGTATACTCTGTATCTTTAATGTAAAACCGTTCTCCTTTTCCAATCCTGCACACAGTCGCCTTTGCATCGCAAGGGCTTACAAGAAGATTCTCCCCATCTGCAACAGGTCGAAGACCTTTTTTTATTTTTCTTGTAAAAAATTCATTGTAGGAATTAAAATTCTGTTTTGTATAATCTCTTAAATCAATCCCGTTTCTTTTTACAAAACCCGGTATCATAAAACGGGAAAAGGGCGTATTTAAAAATACGCCCGCAGCCCTGGACACAAAAGGACGAACAAGAAGCTTTAAGCACAGCTTCCCGCCCCTGTCGTGATACAAATGGCGTAAAAGCCTGTCCTGGCTGTTTTCTTCTACTGTAATATTTCCTTTTCTGTCAATGTATTTCATGCTCTTCCCCTTTCTTCTCTCAGAACAGATGAAACATTCTTGCAATGGCAAGCGCAACCAGCCCTACAAGAATCATAACTCCCGGATTCTGCGGTTTTTTAACTTTAATATCACTGATAAACAAAATCCCCACGACAACCACTGCCACATGAGTAAAAAACAGGAAATGGCTT
Source organism: Eubacteriales bacterium (assembly GCA_030527365.1). Classification (GTDB taxonomy): domain Bacteria; phylum Bacillota; class Clostridia; order Lachnospirales; family Lachnospiraceae; genus Blautia_A. The sequence continues at coordinate 3,582 of JAUNAX010000153.1, forward strand.
CCCCAGGAACGGCGGATCAGATAAATAAACGGCAGAATAATCGCCATAGACGTAATAGGAAGTCCCTGATAATACTTCCTTACCTCCGCTGTCTCCTGCTGCCTTTTTTCTTCCATTACATTAAAATATCCAAGCCGGATAACCGAGGCAATTCCATAAAAAATCAACACAAGAATGCTTGCCCAGCCCTTCATTCCAAGACTGTAGCAGATCATGATCGGAAACACGCCAAAACACACTACATCACAGAGAGAATCAATCTGAATTCCAAATTTTTTCTCATCCTCTGTTCTGTTTTTCTTTGTTCTTGCAATTTTTCCATCAAACATATCACAAAGTCCGGAAAGCGCCAGACAAAAAATTGCCATCCTGAAATCTCCCTGAAGTGCTCTTGTAATTCCCAAAATGGAAATTCCAAGACTTATGTAAGTAAGAACTACTG
>JAUNAX010000154.1 GCA_030527365.1 Eubacteriales bacterium
TGATTTTAACATTATGTATTGCATTTGCAGGAACAGCCTGCGGCACAAAGGAAAAGGCAGCGGAGGAAACAAAAACTTCTGAGGAAAAGACAGAGGATAAGAAAGATGCGGAGAAATCCGGGGAAGCAACACGCCTTGTTTCCGTGAAAGATATAGATAAATATATTACGATTGGACAGTACAAAGGTCTTTCTCTTGAGAAGGTAGTGGAAACTATTACAGATACAGAGGTAGAAGGAAGCATCTCTCAGGATCTTGAAATGACCAAGGAAGAAGTAAAAGACGGTGTGGTAGAAGATGGAGATACCGTAACTGTTAATTATGTAGGAACAGAGAACGGAAAGGAATTTAACGGCGGTTCCGCGGAAAATCAGGAAATTACCATCGGTTCCGGCGGCTACATTCCAGGATTTGAGGACGGCATTCTGGGAATGAAAAAAGGAGAAACAAAAGACGTTCCTCTTACTTTCCCGGAAGACTATATTGAACCGTCTCTGGCCGGAAAAGATGTAGTATTTAAAATTACACTGCAGTCCTTTAAGAGAGCGCCGGAACTGAATGACGACTGGGTAGCAAAAAACACAGAATACAAAACAGTTGAGGAATACAGAGAAGGAAAGAAGAAGCTTCTTCAGGAAAATGCAGAGAAGATGGCAGACAGCATTCTTTATCAGACAGCATGGAATCAGATTTATGAAGCTTCAGAAGTAAAAGAATATCCGGAGAAAGATGTAAAAGAAGCATATGCGGAGTTTGAGACACAGATAAAGTCCTATGCAAAGCAGGGAGGAATGGAACTGGAAGATTACCTGGAAAGCCAGAAGGTTTCTCAGGAAGCATTTGAGGAACAGTGTCAAAAGTATGCGGAGGCGAGAGTAAAACAAAATCTGATCCTTCAGGGAATTATGGACGCCGAGGGAATGACTCTGGAAGATAAAGAAAGTCTTGCAATTCAGGACGAGCTGATTCAGTCTTACGGAGCAAAGGATCTTGCATCTCTTGTAGACACATATGGACAGGTGTCTGTGGATATAACCATCGGTCTTATCCGTGTGGAACGTTTCATTGTAGAGAACGCAAATGTAGAAGAAAAGATTTCAGAGAATGGAACAGTAGGAGTGAGCGGAAATGGAAGCGTTTCTGCAGAGGGAGAAGAAGCTGTGGAGGAAACAGAAGATACGGGGGAAGCTGATTCAGAAGAAACAGATTCGGAAGAGACTCCGACAGTAGAGCAGTAGACAATACAAATTAAAATAATAAAAAGAAAAACGGGAGGCAAGTATTATGATTATCAGAAACGGAGAGGTATTTCAGGAAGATGGAACTTTTTGTGTGAAAGATGTGTACATTGAAAATAATAAGATTGTGGAGAGTGAGTCCCAGGTGACAGATAAAACTGTAGTGGACGCTTCCGGTCTGAAGGTAATTCCTGGTCTTGTTGATGTACACAGCCACGGAGCAGCAGGATTCGATTTCTGTGACGCAGATGTGGAAGGACTGAAAAAAATTCTGGAATACGAGAAAAAGAGCGGTGTAACCTCTTATTGTCCAACTTCTATGACGCTTCCTCTGGAACAGCTGAAAGAGATTTTTGCAACGATCAAAGAAGTGGGAGAGTTTAAAGAGGGAGCGCATATACGCGGTATTAATATGGAAGGACCGTTCCTTGCTTCCAGTAAAAAAGGTGCTCATGTAGAAGGATATATTAAAAAACCAATGGCAGAATTTTTCAGAGAACTGAATGAGGATTCCGGAAACATGGTAAAACTTGTAACCCTGGCTCCTGATGCAGAGGGCGCAATGGAATTTATTGATGAAGTTCATGATGAGGTATGTATTTCTCTTGGACATACAGCGGCAGATTATGAGACTTCAGCAGAGGCGCTTAAAAGAGGGGCTAATCATGTCACTCATCTTTTTAATGCAATGAAACCGTTCGCACACAGAGATCCGGGTCTTATTGGCGCTGCAAGAGATGATAAAAACTGTATGGTTGAGCTTATCTGTGACGGCATTCATATTCATCCGTCTGTTGTGCGTGCAACGTTTGGAATGTTTGGACCGGAGAGAGTTGTTCTTGTCAGTGATTCCATGAGAGCGACAGGAATGGCAAACGGAACATATGAGCTTGGCGGTCAGGAGGTTACAGTAAAGGACAGAAAGGCAACACTGAAAAATGGTACGATTGCCGGTTCTGCAACTGATCTTTACGGCTGTATGTGTAAGGCGGTAGAATTTGGAATTCCTCTTGCAGAGGCAATTTTTGCAGCTACAAGAAACCCGGCAAAGAGTATTGGAATTTATGAAGAAACAGGTTCTATCACACCTGGAAAAGACGCAGACATTCTTCTTGTAACAGACAATCTGGAACTGAAACAAGTGCTGTAAGATTTAATAAAATCTTTAGATGAAAGCCATTGTAATTATCCGCAAAATGAGCTATTATGAATTTGGAAAATAAAACCGTACAAAAAGTGTACAATATCGAATGATATAGACGAAGTGGGGAAAGAGATATAATGGATAAGAGAATTATACAGGAGAGAATGCGGCAGAAAAAACGCCAGATGGTGATACGAAAATATACCCGGCTTGCCACTTATGCCATAGCGGCAGTGCTGGTTGTTATATTCGTAGTAAAGGGCGTGATTTTCCCAATTATGAACCGCGGAGATGGAGAAAAAAACAAGAAATCTCAGGGAGAAACCATAGAAGTACAGGCTCAGACAGCGGAGGCAGATCCAAACGCAGCGATCCGACAGCCACTCAAAGGAAAAGGCGATGCCAGCAAGGTATCTGTGATGACTCCAGGCTGGCATGAAAGTGAGGAAGGACGTTGGTATCAGAATGCTGACGGAACGTATTATGCAAATGGTTTTCAGGAAATAGACGGAGCAGAGTATTCTTTTGACGAGAATGGCTATATGCAGACCGGCTGGGTAACGAAAGGCGTGAACGACTATTTCTTTAATGAAGATGGAACTTATAATAAAGAAAAGAAACGTCCAATGCTTGCACTTACCTTTGACGATGGTCCGAGCGAGTATACAGATGAGCTTCTCGACTGTCTGGAAAAGAATAATGCAAAAGCAACCTTCTTTATGCTGGGACAAAATGTGGAGCTATATCCGGATGCTGTAAAGAGAATGCAGGAAATGGGCTGCGATATTGGAAGCCATTCCTGGGATCATCTTGATTTGATGACGCTTGATGAAAACGGAATAGCAGAGGAATTTTCGAAAACCGATGAAGCACTTATAAAAGCCTGTGGACAGCCTGCTTCTGTGGCAAGAGCACCTTATGGAAGCGCTGACCAGCACGTTTATGATATAGTGCAGAAGCCATTCTTTATGTGGTCGCTTGATACGCTGGACTGGAAGCTTCTGGACGCGCAGGCAGATTATGATGCAGTTATGAATGGAGATCTGACAGACGGTTCCATTATTCTGATGCACGATATTCACGAGCCTTCTGTACAGGCTGCTTTAAAGCTGATTCCTGATCTGGTTGCAAAGGGATATAAGCTTGTGACAGTAAGTGAAATGGCAGAGGCAAAAGGTGTAGAGCTTCAGAATGCGAGATATATTGATTTCTGGCAGAGCAGCTTTGATAATGGTTCAGTACCGGGATATAAGGGAGGTAACGATTCTCTTACAGGCGGTTCTGACGATGCAGTATCAGACGGTTCCGAGGGAACTGGAGAAGACGGAGCCGATGGAGCTGTATCGGACGGTTCTGAGGACGGTACAGACGAAAGTGCAGGCGGGGACGGTTCAGAAGATGAAATGTCTGATGGAAGCTCCGGAGAGGAAGTCTGAAAAAATTTCATACAGAAATACGATACTACATAGCAGCATATGCTGCATAGATAAGACAGGGACAGGAACTGAGTAAAAAAACAGGAACTGCCCCTGTTTTGTCGTTAAAACAACCAAAAATAATTGACGTGATATGTACATATTGGTATAATATAACCATATATGATTGACCGAAAGTCATTTAGAATAAA
>JAUNAX010000155.1 GCA_030527365.1 Eubacteriales bacterium
GATAAGTATTTGAAGTATGTTGTAAGCTGTGTTCCATCTGGTCCTTTCAGTGGAGACATTGCCTCGTACTGTGCGTAAAGTTCCGGATTAGATGTAACGTCAATTACATCAGAAATAGTTCCTTCTGTAAAAGCGAGTACAGGAGCGCCTTCCTGGTTGACAAGAGATTTCATCTGCTCTACTGTCTGAGTGAAGTTACCATCGTAAAGAGCGCCTTCATTGTACAGAGTATTTGCATATTTCAGGAATTCTCTGTAACGATCGTCTTCAGCAACACATACAACTTTTCCATCCCATGTTACAGCAGTTTTATCACGTACACTTAATGTATAGGAGCTGCTTGGAGGAAGAATAAAGGAGCCCATCAGGAAGTTTTCAAATTCAGAGTACCAGCCTTTTCCAGGAGCAGTACCTGCAACAGCAACACCATCCGGTTTGTACTCTTTAAATTTCTTACATACTTCCAGGAACTCATCTGTAGTAGTAGGCATTTCTACACCCATCTCTTCCAGATGTTTTGTGTTGATCCACATTTTACGTCCATAAGAGCAGTGGTAACAGTCGTTCTCACTGATAAGAGAATAAATCTGTCCGTCTGTCTCACGGCTTAAATCAAGTTTATCACCATACATATTCATATAGTTTGGCATAAGCTCTTCATTGATATATTCGTCCAGCGGAACAATGATCTGCTCTTTTACACCAAATTTAGCAAGGTCTGGAGAAACACCGAGAAGCATATCCGGATAGTCGCCGGAAGATAACATCATGTTCAGTTTTTCCTGCCAGTCATCACGGCCTGCAGTTACCCATTCAATATGAACGCCTGTTAAGTCTTCCAGATATTTTGTGAAATCATTTGTCTCAAAGTTCTCAACGTTAGGCATTGTCATAGTGAAACAAGTCAAGGTAAGTTCTTCCCCTTCTGGAACGATTGGATAAGTTCCTGCCTCTGTAAGCTTTACTTCCTTGTCTTTTTTCTTTTTTGCATAGACGGGAGCTGCTGAGCTAACTACCATTGTCGCTGCAACTGCAACTGACACTATGCGTGCTAGTCTTTTCTTCATATACATCCTCCTAAAATTTGTTTGTGCAAAAGTAAATTTCCTTGTGTTGCGGACATATGTCCTGTGTTTATTTTGCACCTTCTTCAATTCTTATGAATACATATTATCATTTTTCCACATAAAATGCAATCCATTTTTCTCTTTTAATTATGCAATTTTACTCCTTCCTTATTATTCTGACAATTCTTTGTTATTTTATAATTTCTCATTATTTTTCAAAAGTATACATATCAGAGCCTTTCACAAATGTCCGCATACAACGGACATTTGTCGTAAATCCCCATTTTTTCCACTTCGGTCCCCATAAAAAATCGACCTCCAAATCGTCAGATTTTTGGTCTGACTTTTGGAGGCCGGCTCAATTCCATGTCCTATTTCTTTTACTTTTATATAAGATTTTACATAAGACGCAGAAGCATATCTCCTGTTCCTACATTATAACCGCTTGTAGCGTAAATACCGTTCAACTTTCCGTCTGTTACAATAATCAACGGAAGTTTTTCATGGTCTACATACATGCGTCTTCCAAGTGTCTCAATCAAGGTCTTGAAACTGTCGTAGTACACCTGAATCTCCGGGAAAGTGCGAAGAGCTCTTGCGATGTTCGGGTCTTTTAACGCTGCCTCTGTACGAACGACAAAGATTACAGTATCGCCAAGCTTCTCAAATGCTTCCTTCTGCTCGATCATCTCATTTAAAATATGCTCTGTTGGCTCGCGGCTTTCTTCCAGGAACATGAAAATATGTTTTCCTTTTTCTGTGAGAACCGATGCTTTTACCTTTTCCGCATCTTCGGAAGGCTCGTTTTTGCAAAGCTCAAAGTCAGGAAGGTCAATACTTTCCAGCATATCCTCAAGGTCTGCATGACGAAGCAGGAGTTCTGCCTCTTTTTCTTCTCCAACCGCAATATCCAAATAATAACGATTTGCAAAAATATTTCCGTTTGGAAGGCGGTTTGATGTAAGAATACGGTACTGACCTGCATCAAGACCAAGAACAAGTTTTCCATCCTCCCATTTTGCATCCTCAAGCTGAAGAGATACAAACCGTCCGTCAACAAATCTTGCAATAGACCAGTTCAGGAAGTATTTCCATACGATTCCATCTCCGCCTTTTAATACAAGACGGCAGTTTTTCTCGCTCTCAGGAAGAACAGCCACAAAGCTTCCGTTCTCCATATACTCCATTGCATCATCTCTTGGATTCAGTCTTGCCGGAATACCGAGAGTTCTTGCTGCTGCCACAAAGAAGATTTTTTTGGAAAGCGGGCTTGCAATTCCTGTGCGGAGGCAGCCTGCCGGAGTTGTGATAATGCTGCTTCTCTCCTTATCTGCACAGGAAGAGAATCGGCTGTCTACTGCTTCCCACAGTTTTTTCGGCTCTTTTACAAAGAGAGCTTTCTCTTCTTCTGTAAACGCCTCCTGGATTTCTTTTCTGTACGGCTTGAGAATCTCATTTCGTACTCTCGGATTCAGAATATATTTTACAAATGTCTCGTGATCCGTTGTATTTTCGTACGGAAGCGCAAGTGCAAGGTGGTCTTCCAGAACGCTGCTCACGAAATCTGTCTGATCTTTTTCTGTAAGTGCAGCGAGCATTTCTTTTCTGAGTTCTTTATGATCTTCTTTTCCAAGGAATACAGCTTTCTCCGGATTTTCCCAGTTTTCTGTCTTTTTCAGACGTTTTGCTGCTGCCTCGTCAAGACGGATATTTCCGATTCTTGTCTGCTCCTCAGTTGGTGTGTCTGTATTTACAGGTGTATCTACCGGCGCGATCATATCCATTTCCTGCCATGTTTCACGCGCTTCTGTCTCATCAAGAGAAACTACGCAGGTATCACTGTTTCTTGTATCCATATATGTTTCTGCACACTTATCGCCGCATACAGCCATAATATGAAGACTTCCAAGACCTGTTGTAAGAGAAACAAATCCGTTTTCATCTGTTTTGGCTTCTGCCACAGGAGAAAACTCGGAATAGTTAAGCACTTCAAAGTATACCTTCACTCCGGAAACCGGCTTTTTCTCTCCATCCACAACCTGAACCTGAATTTTCTTTACAGCCGCATATCGCTTCAGTTCATTAAAGACAGCTACCATTCCCTCGCGGTCAATGTTTTCCTCATCAAACCCTGTTGTATCAAAGCATCTGGAATGTACCATCATGGCACGTGAGGAAGCGTTTGTAAACCAGCCTTTATTCAGGATAGGAAGAGGCTCGCAGGCTCCCAGGAAATACCAGTCTCCTTCGCACCATACTTCCACCCATGCGTGATTATCGTCACAGTGAGACCATCTGGGTGCGTATACCTGTCTTGCCGGGATTCCCACGCTTCGCATTGCATTTACAGTAAATACAGACTCCTCGCCGCATCTTCCGTTTCCTCTTCTGTATACGGTAATCGCAGAAAGGGTTCTCTCATCTGTGCAATGATATGTTGCTTCCTCTGCACACCAGTAGTTTACCTCAAGAGCTGCTGCCTTTCCGTGAAGGGAAAGAACGCGCTCACCCATCTGCTCACGGAAAAAGGTACGGCACGGCGCTACTTCTTCTTCATTTACACGGCAGTAAAGCACGTAATTTAAGAAGATTTCCTCAGGAAGCTCTTTTACGTCTTCTCTGTTTTCCCAAAGCCATACTGCATTTTCTCCGTAATCCTTAAAAATTTCCGGCTCATAGTTTGCAATGTCGCTGTACGGCATTGTAATATACATATATTTACATGCAAGGGCTGTATTTTCTTCCCATTCGGAAATTTTCTTATCCACCTCTGCCATACGCTCCGGAAGCGCTTTCTTCAATTCTTCATACTGAGCAAGAATGCGCTCTCTGTTTTTCTCTAAAAATATTCCGTTCATAAATTATAGTTCCTCCATAAGTATAGTACCAACCTTAGATTATAGTTTTCGGGAGTGTTTGTCAACACCGGATTC
>JAUNAX010000156.1 GCA_030527365.1 Eubacteriales bacterium
CTACTCAAAACAAGCTCTAACTATTTCTATTACTCTATCCTGCTCTTCAACAGTCATTTTATTATCAGATGGCAAGCATAACCCTCTACTAAACAAGTCATATCCTACACCATCTCTTGATCCATCAATATATGCATCTGTACATCCTCTAAGAGTTCCCTCTTTACTAATAGCATCACAACTTCTAAAGATAGGCTGTAAACTTAGTGGTTTCCAAATTGGTCTTCCTTCTACATTATATTTAGCAAGTGTTTCTAAGATTTCAGTTGGACAACTTTTCCCATGTTCAGGCACATATAAAGCACGATGTTCGCCTCTTGCTTGTTCGCACATTGCATCCTCATTAATCAAAATACAAGATAACCAAAAGTTAGGTTCACTGTTTTCTGCATCGTAAGGATTCATAGTTACTGGAAGATCCTTGAATGCCTCTTTATATCTTTCATAAATAGCTTTCTTCTGATCTACATGCTCTTCAAGATATGGTATCTGACCTCTCACAACACCCGCAATAACATTACTCATACGGTAGTTGTATCCTATTTCTTCATGCTGATACCAAGGTGCATTCTCTCTTGCCTGTGTTGACCATTTTCTTACTTTATTTGCATCGTCTAAACGATCTGTTAAAAACATTCCACCTGAAGATCCAGTTATTATTTTATTACCATTAAAACTGATACAATTATATTCACCAAAGTTTCCTGTCTGAATTCCTTTATATGTAGCTCCAAGACTTTCTGCAGCATCTTCTATAATAAGTGCATTATGTCTCTTAGCAACTTCTCTAAGTTCATCCATCTTAGATGGTGTGCCATAAAGATTAGCAAATACCACAAGACGTGCTTCTGGATAAATCTCGAAAGCTTTTTCGAGCGCTTTCGGATCCATATTCCAAGTATCTCTTTCTGAATCTATAAATACAGGTTCTCCACCTTCATAGATGATAGGATTAATTGTTGCACAGAATGTAAGATCACTACAGAACACTTTTTTACCACAAAGACATCCTTTTCCAAGCTTTGGCATCCCATAAAGTGTTTCACCTGCAAGCTTCATTGCAAGGTGTAATGAAGCTGTTCCTGAAGAAAGACCCACTGCATATTTACACCCTATTTTTTCTGCAAGTTCTTTTTCAACCGCATTTATATTTTTACCTACTGTAGACATCCAGTTTGTCTCATATGCTTCTGTAACATATTTAAGTTCATCTCCATGCATTGTTGGAGTTGAAAGCCAAACCTTATCTTCTAATTTTCCGAATTTAATTTTCTCTGGATTAAACATCTATGTCTCTCCTATATCTCTCATTTCTTTATTAACTGTTACTTATGTATATTCAAATACGACAAAAAGCCTGACCAGATATTACCCTCTGGTACAGGCTCTGTCGAAAATTTTCTACTTATAAATTCACTCTATTCTAGGGTTAAATTGAGCTTCAAAGAAAGTCACCGTCACAATTATCAAGCCGCTCACACCTCAAATATAGAAAATTTACAAAACAAACTTTCGGCATAAGCCGCGTAAGTCTTGATTCTATTGCCCGGGATCTCTGTTATCCCTATGATCCATACTTACTGATATAGATTTTCGATATTTTCTACTTCTCTCCCGTCTCTCCATTCAACAACTTCTCATACACTTCGCCTTTTTTCTCACTTCCGTGCTCTCCTGCCGGATGATACGTTGTCACAATCTCTGAGACTTTCTCTCTGATATGTTGTATATCGTTTGCATAGGCTATTTTCATCAACGACTGAAGCTGTTCCAGGAAGTCTTCCACCTCGAAAGGAATCGGACATCCGATATGGATCAAGTCGTTTGGAGTCTTCTTCAGCCCCTCTTCTGCCATCAGCTTCTCTTCATAGAGTTTCTCTCCCGGTCTCAATCCAGTATATTCTACCTTGATGTCAACATCCGGTTTCAGCCCGGAGAGCTTAATCAGATTTCTTGCCAGTATATCAATCTTCACCGGACTTCCCATGTCTAGAACAAAGATCTCACCGCCCTTTGCATAAGTACCGGCCTGCAATACCAAACTGACCGCTTCTGGAATCGTCATAAAATAACGAATAATATCCGGGTGAGTCACCGTAACCGGCCCCCCCTCTGCAATCTGCTTTTTAAATAACGGAATCACAGATCCATTGCTTCCAAGCACGTTTCCAAATCGCACTGCCACAAATTCTGTCCTAACTTCTTCCGGACAGATGTGACGTTTCACCATAGTGCCATCCTCATCCTCTGCATGTGCATAGAGAACCGGTAGTTTTTCTGGTGTCTTCTCCTTAATCATATAATCAAAAGATTGTATAATCATCTCACAGAGCCGTTTACTTGCTCCCATAATATTCGTCGGATTCACCGCTTTGTCTGTACTGATCAAGACGAATCTCTGACAGCCGGTTGTCATCGCTGCATAAGCCGTCTTGTAAGTTCCGATCGCATTATTCTTGATTGACTCACACGGACTGTCCTCCATCAACGGAACATGCTTGTGCGCTGCTGCATGGTAAACAATATCCGGACGATAGGTCTCGAATACTGACTGGATTCTTCTGGAATCACGGATAGAACCAATCAACACAACCAGATCCAACTCCGGATACTTTTTCTTCAACTCTTGCTGTATGTCATACGCATTGTTCTCATAAATATCAAAAATGATCAGCTGTTTTGGATGATACGTAGCAATCAGGCGGCAAAGTCCGGATCCAATACTTCCGCCTCCACCTGTGACCATGACCTTCTTGTCCTGGATGAACGCATTAATTTCCTGCATATTTACCTTAATCGGATCGCGCCCCAGGAGATCTTCGACTGCTACATCCTTCAGTGCGCTGACGCGCACCTCGCCTGTCAGAAACTGGTAGATTCCCGGCAGATTCTTCATCTCACAGCCGGTCTCTTTACAGATATTGAGAATATCCCGTTTTTCCTGGGTCGTTGCACTCGGAATTGCCACAACAATCTTCTCAATCTTAAACCGCTCCACACCAGAGAGGATATCATCTCTTCCTCCAATTACAGGAACTCCTTCGATGTATCTTCCCCATTTATTCGGGTTATCATCAATAATACAGCAGACAATGTCCTTCAGTTCTTTGGCTGTCTTAATATCACGCAGAATCATCTGACCGGCCTTACCCGCACCGATCAGAAGAACCCGCTTCGCCTTTGCAATCTCTTCTGCCTTTCTCTGGCGACTTCTCTCAAGCAGCACAAACCGATAAGAGAAGCGCACTCCCAAAGTCAACACAAACTGGATCATAATTCCAAATACATAATAAGATAGTGGCATTTCCCCGAAAAATACGTTCATTCCCACACAATGAATCACAAACGTAATTCCAGTTGCTACAATCGTTCTTAACAACTCACTATAGCTTGCAAATCTCCAAACACTATTATAGAGACGCATCCTCCAGAATACAAAGATCGAAATCAAGGCGTAAATCCCTATAAATTGAAAATAAAGATGCAAATACTCTCTTGGTATCATCGTATAACGGCAGTCAAACCGAAACCATAATGCAAAAAAATAAGCAAGTATGATAGCAATAGCGTCGTACACTGCTAACCCTATTGATATTACTTGCCAGTGTTCTATCTTATTTTTAGAACTATTCATATTTTTATTCCCCTTCATTTTATCTGATTTTCAAACCTTTATTTTTCATATTACAACAAACTTTTTAGTTTTTCAAGAAGTTCATCCTGATTAAACTCTGTTTTATAGAATATTTTAGGTTTTTCTGTATTCATTTTACCCCCCCCCGTATATTTCTGTCAACATTTGTAGGCTTAAAGTTTACAAAGTTTACAATATGTATCGCTGGACAACACTACACAAAAAAGCAGAAGAACTCGCGCCCTTCTGCCTTTTTTAAATATTAAAATCTTTTTCTGTCAGAATGATACGATCTGCATCATCCGTATTCTTACCAAGTACTCGTTTTACAAGCTTCTTCGCCGATACCTTCTGTGAAT
>JAUNAX010000018.1 GCA_030527365.1 Eubacteriales bacterium
CGCGGTTTTCAAAAGGACTGACTGTCTCCATTTCCCAGGGAGAATCTCCGGATTGCTTTTTATACTGCTCTTTTTCTTTACAGATTTCCTGAATACATTTCTCTTGGCTCCGGCTTCTCCGGAAATCGTCTCCGTGCTCGGAAAATAGCTTTTCATTTTCCCTGCTGTCTCTCCCTTTATAAATCTCCTCTTTTACATATTCCAGATGAAAAGTATCCTCAAGCGCTCTTCTGTATACACCGTATCCCAGAATCACCGCCTCTCCGTCCTCATGGTCGATTTTGGGCAAAATATATTCTGTGAGAACACGGAAATCTTCTCTTACATCTCCTGCCTTTCCCGGCATACAGCAAAAATACATCTTTTTCTTTTCCACATCAAGATACATATATTCCGGCTGCACAAGAAGCTGTCCCGGATTCATAAGATATTCCGCCATCTCCTCCATTGCCTGAACAAAGCCTCCGAAAATCAGCCGCAAATCCTCCAGTCCCATTTTTTTCGTTTCATACATGGAAGCTACTGATTGTTTTGATGTAATATCATAATAAATCAGAAAATTTCCATCGATTCCCTGAAGCCTGCACTTTAAAAGAGACGACATTCCGTTTCCCACAAGCATTCTTACCTGATAAGAGTCTGTATCAGGAACTTCCTCCCCATGAAGGATAAGGTAATTGTGATTCATATCTCTTTTATATTCTGCTCTCATATCAATCTCCTCCCAGAAGCTCAGAAGCTGCCTTCACTTTTCTTACCCACCCCACAGGACGGATTACCTTCGCCTCTCCCTTTACACGAAGATGCCAGGAAAGTCCTGTATATTCTCCTATGGTATCAAGATCATATGTAACGACAACTTTCTTCCCCGCATCTGTCTGTGTGGAAAGATTCTCTGCTCCAAAAAATCCGGAGGAGCCAAGACTCTGACTTTTTATTCTGGAAGCCTCATAGACCGGTCCGTCTTTTTTTATTCCTTCCATACTGCCGCTGACTGCCGATTCGTATGCCGCTGCAGTCAGCCACGCACGGTTATGCACAAAAAAGAAAAGATATAAAAGTCCCATAAGGGTAAAAAGAACAAGCGGCATAACGCACGCCGTCTCTATTGTAAAACTTCCACGTTTTATCATAACAGCATTCCTCCTATATATCCCAGAAACAGAAACGGAGCAAAAGGAATCCTTGTCTTTCTTCCTTTATGAAGCACAAACATGAGAATACCGGATACAATGGCACATGCCAGAAGTCCAAGCATAAGAGAAACTACAAGTCTTTCCCATTCCAGCGCCATGCCAAGCGCCAGAACAAGAATGCCGTCTCCAATCCCAATTTCTCCTTTTGTAAGAATACCAAAACCTACCACGCAAAATCCTGTAAAAATCCCAAGAAAATAAGAAAATCCAAGTCGGTTTCCCTGCCATGCCCAGATAAAACCTGCTATTGCAAGAATCCCTGACGCAGTAAGAGAAATCTGCTGTTTTTTTATATCAATCCAGGCATTCCACCCTAAAATCCCAAGGATTCCCATTTCTTTTATAATCATACTGCTGTTTTCTAACCACATCTTCCACACGCTCCCATTCCCTTTACTTCTGATTCTTTTACAATTCTTACTGTTCGTTTCAGTCCGCTGCAGGAACCAAGATTATGATACCGGTTGCTTTTTCCTGTGATAAACACTGTTCCTGCAGGCTTTTGATTTCTGCTGCAGATTTCACATGGCTCATACTTTTCTCCGTACTGATTCCTCCTGCTCTGTACAGATGAACCGGAAACCTGTTGGACAGACAGATTGATATAGCTGCAGCTTAAACTTCTGTGGTACACATTTCCGGTTTCCGTTACATAAACCATTTTCTCAGGAGCCTTCTGCGCTCCGCCGTCTCCCGACACACCTGAGACTTCCTTGCCCGTCCAGGTATGTACGCGAACTCGATTATTGATCCACACCTTAGGAAGAGGAACAAGTCCTCCTACCGGCTCGTAAGCATACAGATCTGGCAATATGATTTCCTCCGGTCCTCCTCCCTCCGGGAGATATGCATACATTCCCGCTTCTTTTGCACTCTGGCAGAGTTTTGTAAGATGTTCCGTCTGAATCTTATAAATATCCATAAAAGAAATCATGGTAACAACTCCCAGGAAAAATAAAGGAAGGACTAGCGCCGTTTCCACCGCCATACTGGCTGACTTCATTTTCCTTAAAAAGGTGCAGAAAGACACTTTTCCAGAAAGTCTATCTCTGTCTGTCGGGGAAAACAGAGACATTTTTCTCCTTAGAGAGCGCGTCCTTTCTTTTTTATTTTTCAATCTTGTTTCAGCTTTATGAGAACCATTCTTCTGTCTGTTTTTTTCTTTCTGAAAAAGCATCTTTCTACACCTCTTTTCTGTCTGTCAGTAATAACCATACGCCCTTGTCACATTAAAAACTTTTCTTTTATTTGCCTTTACATCTACGGAAACTTCTGCTGCCACAATACAGGAATCCATGCGGAAATTTTTTCTCCCTTTCTCCTGTACGCATAACTCTATCATATCCATTGCCCTTGTAATTTTCTCTTCTCTGGAAACGCCAAGCAGAAGCACCTGCAGATAATCCTCATAACTCATACCATCCTCGCTTCCTCTTCTGACAGAATCCAGACCATTTAAAAGCTCCGCAAGATTTTCAAGAGAAAGCTGCCAGTCTGCCGCACTTTTTACAAGAGGAACTTTTCCTCCGTCAAACAATTCCCTCACATCGAGAATGCTCTCTCCAAACGCCCAGCAAAGAAGAAGCGCCGCTTCTATTACTCCTGTTGCCGGAGGAATAAGAAAGGCAGAAGCAATCGCCGCTGCAAGACTTGCCGCCTGCGCTCTTTTTGTTCCGTCCGATACCAGATGAACCATATTTACCCCTTCTCTTATAAGAAGAAGACGTCTTGCCACAGATTTTAAGTTCTCAATATCTCCTGTTTTTCCTCCCAGAATATATTCTGTCTGATATTTCAGTCTACCCTGCCCTGGGGCTATGTAATTTCCAAGCTTCTCCATAAGATACTGTTGAAAAAGAATCTGAGACGTATAAGAAGTATCCGTTTTCTCCGGTTCATACATGGGCATTCCCCTTTGCTTTTCTCTTCTGGAAAGAAGACTTCCTGACTGTACCTGCCCGTCATGCACTCCTTTATTTCCCGGAATCACAAGCTCCAGAATACCCATTTTCCGAATTCTCCGTATGATAGAAATAGGATTTACTACTTTTTGTGGAGGCGCCGTTACATTATCTTTGTCTTCCAGTTCTCCTCCCTCCGGATTTTTTTCTGCCTCAGCAAGCGCCTCTTCATTTTTTCTGTTGTTCTCTTCCATCTCTGCATCATAATCTTCAATAATATCTCCGTTTTCTGCCTGCTGTCCTGCCTGTTCCGCCTGATCTGTCTTTTCCTTCCTATCCTTCATTTTATCAAGAAGAAGGCTTACACCCTGGCTTCCAAGAGTTTCCTTCATATACTGAACAACCTGATTATAAAAAGATTCTCCTCCCTCATCTGTAAGCAGACGATATGCAGAAAACCCTCCCTGTACAACAGAAAGTTTCTGACTGTTCTGCTTTAAGACAGGTTTCATATAGGAAGAAAAATTATCGTAAACAGAAGCCAGATCAAGACTTCCGTCCCCACAGGAACCGTCCAGAAGAAACAGATCGTAATCTTTCAGCATCTCTCTGTCAAATTGTCCAAAAAGAGAATAAAGCCCTATATCTGCTCCGTTTAAAATCTGGGTTCTTGCAGCCGCCATTCTCACAGATTCAATCCCCGTACATACAAGCGCTGTTGCAAGGCTTAAAATTAATGCAAGAAAAACGGTAATACTTCCTCTTTTTTCCATAGGTGTACACCTCCCTCTGTTGTTGAGAAATATTTTTCCAAAAGTCATCAGATAGAATTACTCTGTTTCGCGATTTTCGCAAGAATGCTCTTTACAAGCTTTGTGAGCTGGTCTTTAAAGATAATAACAAGACCAATTAGAACCACCAGGATCAATATGATCTCCACAACGCCTACGGCTTCCTCCTCTCTCATAAAATTTCTCACAAATCTGCGCAGTTTTCTCATGTTTTCACCTCCTCTCTATGCTCCTCCGTAAAAGGTCAGACACGCTGGAATCATAATGACTGCCATTACCACAAGAAGCATCAGCACCATAGGTCCCAGAAGTTTTGTGGCTGCCGCTTCTCCCAGCACCCTCGCTTTTCTCTTCCGTTCCTCCCAGGCTTCCACTGATTCCCTCTCCAGCATATCTTCCAGATGTCTGCTGCCTTTCTGGAGATTTTGTATCAGAAGCGTGGCAAAGGTTTTGTATTTTACCTGCCCACACCGCTCCCCAAATCTTCTGTACGCCTCTGCCTCCGAAACGCCGCTGTCCATCTCATAACAGACAACCAGAATTTCCTCATAAGCATACCGCTCTTTCCTGCTTTTTCTCTTTCTGTAATCATCGGCTATTTTCTGAAACGCTTTTCTCGCAGTCATGCCTGCCTGCACAAGCAGAGTAAATTTCATAATCAACCCAGGATAATCAAGAAGCATCTGTTCCCTTTTTTTCTGAACAAGCGTAAGCTCCTCCCTGCTTTTTAAAATCATAAGAGCAACTCCCGCAACCAGAAATAAGGCTGCCATTAATGTTCCACTTTTGTCTCCCTGCTGCTCCCAGGTAAAATGCTTTCCCTCCCATTCTTCTGGAAGATAGTAATAATCTGCATCTTCTTTTTCCTGGTTGTAGCGGGCTACTGCCTCCTGTATTTCCTGTAATCTTTCCTCCTCAGGGGAAATCTTTTCTTCCTCCGGCTCTTCTGTCTGTTCCACCTCTTTTTCCGGAATCTGTACATACAGATCTCCTGCCTTCTCCCCGTCAACCGATACAAGAAAACGCTCCTCATAAGCGCCTGTTTCCTCTTTTTTCAGGCGGTGTCCGTCAGAATATATCTGGTCTTTTCCATTTTGGAAGGTAAGGACAGCTCCCAGAAGATTTCCACAGAAAGCAACCATCAGAAACAGCTTTTTTCCCTCTTTGTTTTTCTCTCCTTCTTCTTTGCGCTGTATGTTCCACCGCACTCCGGCGACAGCCAGCGCAGCGAATACTATAATATGAAGCCACATATCCTCATCTCCTGTTACACTTCAATATCCACAATCCTTGTTCCCATCCAGTATGCTGCAAGATAAATAAAAAGGCAGACTGTCATGGCACAGATTCCAAAAGGATTTCCGTAAAGGGTACTTAAAAATCCCGGAGAAGTCAGCTTTAAATAGGCGATAATCCCGGCAGGCATAAGGCTCATGATCATCTGTTCCGACTTTTTGGCAGAAAGAGTTGCTTCTATTTCTTTTTTTACATCAATTTTATCTCCAAGCATTCTCGCCACCTTCTCAAGTACCCGGTTCATATCTCCTCCTGTCCGTTTCGCCGTCTTAAAAACAGAGGCAAAATTTTCAATATCCTCCACGCCGCTTCTCTCTCCAAAGTCGAAAAACAGCTCCTCAACTGGAACACTTACCCTCTGTCGACTTTCTATGTACCGGAACTCCTTCACAATATCAGAATCCGCTTCATAAAGCCGCTCCATATCTCTTGTACAGGCAGATACTGCGTTTTCCACAGAATATCCTGCCTGTACAGCTACACTCATGGCATTTAAAGCGTCCCGAAACTGATAATTCAGACGTTTCTTTCTCTCTCTGATACACTGCTTTTTCTTCCAGCCCATAAATACAAACGGAACCGGAATCATAAAGAGAAATGCCCACGCGCTTTCGTAAAAAAGATACGCCACTCCCATACAGAAAAGCCCGCATTCTCCCAGGTATTTTAAAATCTCTTTTCCTGTAAACTGATACACGCCGTAATCCCTGTTTTCCTTTTCTTTTTCTGCTTTCATAACACAATTCCCGCCCTTTCCAGTTTTTCCCTGTTAAGAAGAGCAGAAAGCTTTTTAAGCCCTTCGCCCTCTTTCCACTGATAAAGCACATTTGTCTTTATTTCTCCTTCTTCAAATCCACATACCTCTGTAATTTCCAATACCTTTCTCGATTTATCCCGCATTCTGCCTAAATGAATAAGAATATCCACCCCTGACGCAATCTGCCTCCGTATGGCTTCCAGAGGAAGCTCCACTCCCATAAGCGTCATCGTTTCAAGGCGGCTTAACATATCCCGGCTGCTGTTTGCATGGGCGGTGCTTAAACTCCCCTCATGCCCTGTATTTAATGCCTGCAGCATATCTACAGCCTCGCCGCCCCTGACCTCTCCCACAATAATCCGGTCCGGCCGCATTCGAAGAGCAGAACGGATCAGGTCACGAATGGTTACTTCTGAACCTCCTTCTATATTTGCCGCCTTTGCTTCCAGTCGGACAAGGTTTGCAATTCCCTGTATTTTAAGCTCTGCATTATCCTCTATGGTAATCAGACGTTCATCTTTTGGAATATACTGAGACAATGCACCAAGAAACGTAGTTTTTCCGCTTCCTGTACCGCCTCCTATAATCATGGAATACCGCGCCTTTACAAGAGATGCAAGAAAATCGGCGCAGGTTTTTGGAAGACTTCCAAGTGAAATGAGACGCTCCATTGTAACTGGCGTATCCGGAAAACGCCGGATTGTGAGAATGGGGCCGTTTAGTGCCACAGGATACACAACTGCATTTACCCTGGCGCCGTTTTCCAGCCTTGCGTCCACAATAGGCATGGATTCGTTTACAACGCGGTTACACTTTCCCACAATTTGCTGGATTACATCTTCCAGTTTTTCTCTGGAAGTAAAAGTTTTTTCCCATTTAAAGAGTCCCCCTCCTCTCTCCACGAAAATAGCGTCCGGGCCGTTTACCATAATCTCTGTGACTGTTTCATCTTCAATCAACTCCTGCAGTACGTCCAGCTTTCTCACAGAGTAAAACAACTCCTGTCGAAGTGCCACCTTCTCCTTCAGCGAACAGCAGGTATCCTTCATGTGGTTTAAAATCAGATCGTCAATCATTTCCAGTATCTCTTTATCCGAAAGCTCTCTTGACATATCAAGCCGCTCCATAAGCATCTGACGGAGCCGGCGAAATATTTCTCTGCTCATTCCCGCTCACTCCTTAAAATCTCTTTCACATAATCTCCAAGTTCGCTCCACATAAGGCTTTCCACATATGCCTCTCCGGAGCTGTTATCCATATGAAAGGGCGGTTTTACCTTTGTAATTTTCGGTAAAATCTGCGCAAAATCCCAGATACGCAGGAGATTTTCAAACTGGGAAATCTTACATACGGAAATGGTATCCGGCAATATCGGCATATAAATCCTTTTGCATTTATCCAACAGCTGAAAAATCTCGTCCACCTCACATCCAATATCCAGAACAAGAACCTCATAGGAACTGCTGCGCGCAATTTCCTCAAGAAGCTTCTCCCAATCCTCCCACGCTGTGCTGCGCACGTCCCAGGGAGTGCACACAGGCGGTATAAAATCAAGATTTCCCACTGTCTGTACCATACTGTTCATCTTATGGATCAGATTCTGGTTATCCTGTCTTACATAATACAGAAGGTCGCTTAAATTGTGGTCAAAGCTTTTTCCAAGAAGCTCCTCAAATCCGGAATATTCTTCAAGGTTCAGATAAAGAACCGCCCTCTCCTTTGCCAATATCTGTCCCATCGCAAGTGCAAAAGAGGTTTTCAGGCAGCGTTTGAGCGGAGAATAAATCCCCAATATCTCAGTCGTCTTCTTCAATACCGGAAACACTGCCGGGGCAACTGCCCGTTCCTCTCCGTAACACGCCATTACCTCACGGATCACGTCAGACGAAGACTGGTACTTATACACACTGGGATACTCGTCAAGCTCAGGAGAATGCACACCCTCTGAAAGAATCACGATTTTCCCAATATCCAGTTCCCGGATTTCACGACACATTGCCTTTCCGGAAATTAACAGCAGCTCAATATGTGTTTTTTTCCCATAAGCAATCAGACTCTGAACTGTAGTAAATGCCTGTATTTCAAATGGTACGTTCTTTTTCTGATTCAGGTAATCCATAAAATTAAAGGCATAATCCACTTCCAGGTCGCAGACTGCAAAAATATTCTTCTTCAATAGACACCTCCCGCGTACAGCACGACGCTCATAAAAACAGGTATTGTAAAATGGAAATTTTCCGGAGATGCCACATTTCCCTTATAATACGGCTTGATTTCCCCAGTCTTAAAATACTCCCGTATGTATTCCCGAAAATACCAGAATCTTGAGAAAGCATCTCCATTTAAAATTAAAATGGCAAGAGAGATTCCTGCACCGCAGATAACTGCATATGTTATGCACATAAAGATTTTCTTTGTTCCCATGATCCCTCCGAGAACAGAAAAAAGTTTAATGTCTCCTGCTCCTATCATATGAAACAGAGACAGTGGTGCAAAAATTATTACCGGCAACAACATTCCCGTTATCTGTTTTCCCATTCCTCCCGGTCCTTCCCGTAAAAAACATACAAGAATTTCCATAGCTGTACAAAATAAAATCCACCCGTTATCTACCTTTCCTGTACGAAGATCCATAATCACTGCCACTGCGGCAGCTGTAACAGGAAAGCAGATATTAAAAAACATGACATCACCTCGCTTTTCTTTTGTGAAGCATACTTATTCAATTTTTTTAATCCGCACATAAGCAGATGTTTTCGTATAACGAATCTGTTTACATTCGTTGTACCGCTTGTACTGATTCTTTTTCTTTTGTAAAAAAATTTGGGATTTCCCGTCTGAACTGACGGTTTAGATACCAGATGTCTTCTGGTGAGTCTTATTATAGAACAATCTGGACGCTTTGTCCAGAACATTTCATCGACAAATTCCGACAATATTGTGCCCACATTCTCTGCCAGGGCTCATTATGAATCGCCTTCTCTGCCTTTTTAATCATTGCGCATAATTATAAATTTTTATTGCATATTTTATTGGAATGTGTATAATATGAATATAAAATTTAATGAAAGAAGTGTGGAACATGAACACAGAAATCAAACAAATTGAAGATATGTCTCTGAATGCCTGGCCTTCCCATAAAATGGAGCTGTATGACGGCTGGATTCTCCGCTTTTCGTATTTTTATACACACCGCACAAACAGCGTAGAACAGTTTGGGATTTCTACACTTCCGTGGAAAGAAAAAATCCCTTACTGCGAAGCTGTATATAAGCGTCTGGGAACGCCTGCGATTTTTAAGATCAGCCCTCTGATTTCTCCTGATTTTGATTACATACTGGAAAACAGAGGCTACAAAATTCAGCACACAACAGACGTTATGACTATGGATTTTTCCAAAAATCCATGTTTTCCTCATAACTGCTGCCCTGACGTTACATTTACAAGGGAAATTCCTGCTCAGTGGATTCAGGCGCTTTTCGATTTAAAAAATACATCGAACCCCATTCACCGCATGGTGGTTCCATCTATGTACCGCGCCATTTTAAAAGAAACCATCTGCGCTTTCATTGTAAAAAACGGGGAAATCATAGGAACAGGTCTTGGAATCCTTGACCGGAATTATATTGGAATTTATGCCATTCATGTGCGGGAGGATTTTCGAAAAATGGGATATGCCCGCCAGATTTGTACAGGACTTTTGCAGAAAGGACAGGAACGGGGCGCCCAAAAGGCGTATCTTCAGGCAGTCAGCGGTAATATTTCCGCTCAGAATCTCTACCGCTCTCTTGGATTTGAAACTTTTTACACATACTGGTTTCGGGTCCAGCCGGATTCTCCACAATCAAATTAATAAATCCACAGTACGTAAAAATCTCCTGCATGAACAAAGAATCTCGCTTGCGGCTCCGCAAGGCGCACTTTAAAAGCCGGCAGTTCTCTGAGGAACCGCCGGCTTTCTGTATGGGGAATCTTTTGTTCTTTCTAAATACTATCTTCCTTCCAGGCTCTCTCCACCGGGACGGCCTGTTCTGGAAATGCCGCTCACTACCATAGAAGTAAGAGGACTTAAATATAAAATGCAGCTTAATACACAATAAAGTGGAAGCATACATGCAAACTGTACAAGTCTTCCAGGCATAATTGCATAGAAGTTATATCCCAGGAAAATAACAAGACCTGCAGTTGTAAGAATCAGAGAACTTATAACATCTGTAATTGCGATAGAAATACAGATACCGACTGCTTTCATCTTCTTTGTGCGGTTTGCAAAAAACGGTTTGGCAAGACCAGGAATCACGCCCCACAGAATTGCCGCTACTGTGATAAACGGATTCACTGCATATCCTTTCATAAAGCAGCCAATAATATCTGCTGTAAATCCGCAGACACCGCCGGCTACCGGTCCCAGCCAGAGACCTGCCATGATTGTCGCCACACTTCCGATTGAAATACGGTAAGCGCCAAGTTCAATGACAAATACCCTTGTAAGAACAAGGTGAAGGGCAACAAGAAGTGCCATATAGACAAGAGTTGCCACGTTCCAATGCTGTTTACTGCTGTTTTTTTGCATAATAAAAACACCTCCATAATGTTTTTAAAAATAGAGTAGTTACATAAATAATAATCCCTCCACATTATGAGATGTTCTCACATGTAGCAACGGGTGCGGAAATCATATCGTAAGCATCTGTACTGCTTTTCGTTTCACGGCGACTCCCCAGCCAATGAACACTTAACGCATAAAATCCTACTTCGCTATTATTTATTTAAGCTGATTATAGCACAATTTGTAGAAATTTCAATATCCTTTTTGTCAGAATAGTAACAAAATCTGTTCCGTATATATTCTCTCTTCTCTTCATATACTATTCTTTGACTCAGATAGAAGAGGAGGTGTCAGAATGAGCCGGGAAAAAGAAAAACCAGACAATCCTTACCATATTTCTTATGAAAATTATCTGGATACAAATGCCTGCACAGAATGCACAGGACTTATGTATCAGGCTGCCACAGACAGAGACGAATGGGACGCCTACCGTGACATTTTTGATTTCACAGCAAAGCCGCCCGGAAAAGAAAATACAAAATAACCTTAAAGAGGTAAATGACAAATAAAAAAGCAAAAAGAACCCCGGACAGAATTTTTCATCAAAAGTCCGGGGTTCCATGCCAAATTTTTTCTTCAGCTCTCCTCTTCCTCATCTACATATTTTTGAATATTGGAGGCGTTTACATACTTCTTCGTATGCTCCCCGTCTGTAATAACAAGAGTGGGCGCCTGCATAATTCCAAATTCCCTTGCCATATCCGGATTCTCTTCCGCATCAATAATTTCCAGATTTTCGCCCTCAAGAATCTTTTTCGCCATACGACAGTTTGGACAGGTACTTGTTGTAAAAAGATATTTATGTGTTTCCACAGGCTGGATTTTTACATCGTCTTCCGTCATGGTCACAACGCTTGTATGCACTTTTTTAAGCTGTGAGTGCGCCACATCATAAAGAGTTCTGTTTTTATATTCCTGGGCTTTTCCATCGTTCCAATTCTGAACCGGACGATAATATCCTGTGATTCTGCTGTAAACCTCTGCTTTTTTGCCGCATTTCGGACAGGTAAAATGTTCTCCGCTTATATATCCATGCTCCTGGCACACAGAATAAGTAGGAGAAATTGTGTAATAAGGAAGTCTGTAATTTTCTGCTATCTTCCGTACAAGAGAGGCTGCCGCCTTCCAGTCCGGAAGCTTTTCACCTAAAAATCCGTGAAATACAGTTCCTGATGTGTACAATGTCTGAAGCTCATCCTGAATATCAAGCGCATCAAAAATATCACTTGAAAATTCCACCGGAAGATGGGAGCTGTTTGTATAATAAGGAGTGTCTCCCTTACTTCCTGCTGTGCGAATATCAGGCCAGCGCTTTCTGTCATGCTTTGCAAGGCGGTAAGCAGTGGATTCTGCCGGTGTCGCTTCAAGGTTAAAAAGCTCTCCCGGATACTCTTCCTGATAATCAGAAAGACGCTCTCTCATATGATTTAACACATCTTTTGTAAATTGCTGCGTTCTCGGATCTGTCATATCACAGCCCAGCCAGCAGGCATTCAGTCCTGCCTCATTCATTCCCACAAGACCGATTGTGGAAAAATGATTGTCAAAGCTTCCCAGATACCTTTTTGTGTAAGGATATAGCCCTTCCTCAAGGAGACGTCCAATGACTTCTCTCTTTATATGGAGGGAACGGGCCGCTATATCCATCATATGGTCGAGACGGTGATAAAATTCCTCCGGTGTTTTGGAAAGATATGCGATTCTCGGCATATTAATGGTAACTACTCCCACAGAACCTGTGCTTTCCCCTGAGCCAAAGAATCCACCGCTTTTTTTGCGGAGCTCACGAAGGTCAAGACGGAGACGGCAGCACATACTTCTGATGTCGCTTGGCTTCATATCGCTGTTAATATAGTTTGAAAAATACGGTGTTCCGTATTTTGCTGTCATTTCAAATAAAAGACGGTTATTTTCTGTGTCTGACCAGTCAAATTCTTTTGTAATGGAATAAGTGGGAATCGGGTACTGGAAGCCTCGTCCGTTTGCATCGCCCTCTATCATCGTCTCTATAAAGGCTTTATTTACCATATCCATCTCTTTTTTGCAGTCTTTATATTTAAAATCCATCTCTTTTCCGCCTACGATTGCCGGAAGCTCCGCCAAATCGTCCGGAACCGTCCAGTCAAGAGTAATATTGGAAAATGGCGCCTGGGTTCCCCATCGACTCGGTGTGTTTACCCCGTAAATAAAAGATTCGATACATTTTTTCACTTCCGGATAGG
Organism: Eubacteriales bacterium; assembly: GCA_030527365.1. GTDB lineage: Bacteria > Bacillota > Clostridia > Lachnospirales > Lachnospiraceae > Blautia_A. Next base: position 12,773 of record JAUNAX010000018.1, read on the forward strand.
AAAGGTTATCTGCCTTGACAAACGGAGCGAGATACGTGTCAAAAGAGGAAAAAGCCTGGGCTCCTGCCCACTCGTTCTGCATGATTCCAAGGAAATTTACCATCTGGTTGCAGAGAACGCTCAAATGCTTTGCAGGGGAGGAAGTGATCTTTCCTTCAATGCCGCCGAGCCCTTCTTTTATTAACTGTTTTAATGACCAGCCTGCACAGTAGCCTGTGAGCATAGAAAGGTCGTGAATATGAATATCCGCATTTCTGTGCGCTTCTGCGATTTCATTGTCATAAATCTCTGACAGCCAGTAATTGGCGGTCACTGCGCCGGAATTGCTTAAAATCAGTCCTCCTACAGAATAAGTAACTGTGGAATTTTCTTTTACACGCCAGTCTTCCACTTTTACATAGCTGTTGACGATTTCTTTGTAATCCAGAATCGTAGATTTCATATTGCGGACTTTTTCCCGCTGTTTACGGTACAGAATATACGCTTTCGCAACATCTGAATATCCAGCCTGGATCAGTACGTTTTCCACACTGTCCTGAATATCCTCCACAGAAATTTTTTCGTCCTGAATTTTCCCCTGAAAATCTGAAGTCACACGAAGCCCCAGAAGTTCAATCATATCCTCACTGTAATGTTTCTCTTTTGCATCAAAAGCTTTGTGAATTGCGGCTGTGATTTTTCCCATCTGAAAATCCGCAATTTCTCCATCTCTTTTTACTACCTGAAACATAGTAAGAAAGCCCCCATTCTTATATAAAAAACATATTTATTTCTGTCCATATCTTTTGTCAGATAAAGACGCTGTAGGATTATTGTAGCAGACTCCATTCTCTCCGTCAACTGAAAAACACCATATATTGTGGATTCATTTCATCAAAATCCCACTATATGGTGTTTCCTGTTTATATGACATATGCGTAAATTTCTTTTGGAACACGGGCAGTTACTGCGATTCCCGCCTCTGTATATTCCTCTGAAAGAAGCTGCCCTCTCTCACGGATCAACTGAATTTTTCCTGCCTCCTGATATGGAAAAACACGCTCCACATAAATCATTCCTTCTGAAAGCAGTTCTCCAAGAAGCTCCTTAAATTCTTCCAGTCCCTCTCCCGTTTTTGCGGAAATTTTCAGGGTGTGATCCGCTTTTAAATCGCGGATCTGCTCCGTTTCTGCTTTATCCTGCTTGTTAAAAAGAGTAATCACAGGTTTTCCCACAGCTCCCAGCTCACGGAGAGTTTCATATACAATGTGCATCTGCTTTTCTGCCTGCGGATTGGAAGAATCCACTACGTGTACAATATAATCGGCGTATTTCGCCTCCTCAAGTGTACTCTTAAATGCTTCTACAAGATGATGAGGAAGCTTTCTGATAAATCCTACGGTATCTGTAAGAAGAATCTGCTGCCCGTCGGAAAGCTCCAGAAGTCTTGTAGTCGGATCAAGGGTTGCAAACAGCTTATCCTCAGATAAAACCTCCGCCCCTGTAAGCACATTTAAAAGCGTGGATTTTCCTGCGTTTGTATATCCCACGATCGCAGCTGTCTTTAAATTTCCTTTTGCCCGTTTGCCGCGAATCAGCTCTCTGTGTTTCTCCACCTGTTTTAATTCTTCTTTCAAAGCAGAAATCCTGGTGCGGATCAGGCGCCTGTCTGTCTCCAGCTTTTTCTCTCCCGGTCCTCTTGTACCAATTCCGCCTCCCAGCCTTGAAAGGGACTCGCGAAGTCCTACAAGTCGGGCGCTTCTGTACCGGAGCTGTGCAAGCTCCACCTGGATTTTTCCCTCGCTTGTCACTGCGCGGCGGGCAAAAATATCAAGGATCAGAAGGGTTCTGTCCATTACTTTACAATCCAGCTCTCTCTCCAGATTATTAAGCTGCGCCGGAGAAAGCTCGTCGTCACAAATTACACCGTTTGCGTCCATTGCAAGCACAAGTGACCGCACTTCTTCTATCTTTCCTTTTCCAATGTAAGTACCGGGGTGAACTGCCTCACGGTTCTGTATAATGGTTCCCACCGTTTGAGCCCCTGCCGTTTTTGCCAGCTCGGAAAGCTCCTCCAGAGATTCCTCTGTGTCTTCCCCGTCATTCATCTGAACGCCTACAAGAATAACCCTCTCTTCAATTTCTTTAAAATATTCCATCTATTTCTCCTTCAAAATGTCCTGTATGGAGATTATAGCACATTCCGGCAGGGAGGTGTAGGGGGATATTGTTGCAGTTTTACTGCCCTGTACGGGTTTTCAAAAACGCAAGCTCTTTCTGTGCAGCTTTATCGTCCGGAAACATATCTACATATTCCTGCGCCTTCTGCTGTGCAGTCGCAAAGTCCAGTTTTTTCTCATAAACTACAATTTCGTTAAAAAGCAGGCTCTGCATTTCCTCTGTTGTGGCACTCGGAATGCCGCTGGAAATATTGGAAAGCGCAGAATCATAATCTCCCTCCGCTATATCGCAAAGTGCAAGACCGTTGTAACCCTTCGCTCCGTTTTCTGACTCACTGATATACTGCTGATACATTGCTCTCGCATTTTCTGTATCTCCCTGCTCCGTATATACCATGCCCAGAAGAATCAACGCTTCTGTGCTATCCTTATTAATAGCCTCTGTCAGTTCCTTCTTCGCATTTTCGTAATCTTCCATGTAATAGTAAACGCGACCTCGGTCACAGTAATCCTGTGCACTCTTAGGCTCTGTTGTTAGAGCTGCTTCCAGATAACGTGTGCCATCCGCCTCCATATCCTTTTCCAGATATGCCTGATAAATGCGGATTGCCGTTTCATATGTAGAGTCCTCGCTATATGCCTGCTCAAAATTCCCGTCTGCCTCTGCATAAGAATCCATCGCAAGCGCTACTTTTCCCGTAAGAAAATACGTGTCTGCGTCCATAGAGTATTCTGCGGAAAGCGTCTGACAGTCTGCCATCGCCTGCTCATACTCTCCCGCTTTTAAATAGGCAGTTGCTCTGTAGGAAAGTATATCCCTTTCCAGAGATTTTCCCACCTTCTCACAGCCGAGAGCATTTGTAAAATATGTAATCGCCTGCTCATACTCTCCCATGCGAAGGCTGGCAAGACCTGCCCCTCTGTATGACTCCGGAAGCTTCGTTTCATTTTGTATACAGGTATTGTATCCCTCCAGAGCATATTGATAGCTTCCCTGCTCCAGATCTTTTCCTGCCTGTTCATATATTTTTCCGTTTTCGCCGCCGCATCCTGCAAATAGAATGAGTCCTGTACATACAGCCAGAACAGCTGCCATTTTTGTTTTCTGTCTCTTTCTGGTATCCATACTTTTCCTTTAAATACTGTTATTCTATAATAAGCCCCTGGGCTTCCATTACTTTTATTACATTTTCTACATGTTTCTGGCAAAGTTCATCTGTTTTTGCCTCCACCATAACACGGATAAGAGGCTCTGTTCCGCTTTCTCTCACAAGAATACGACCGTCCTCTCCAAGCGCTTCGGCTACTGCCTCCACAGCTTTCACAACCTCCGGATTTTCTCTCGCAGTCTTTTTATCTGACACACGGACATTTCTAAGAAGCTGCGGATACACTTTCATTTCTTTCGCAAGATCACAAAGTGTTGCTTTTTTCTCCACACACGCTTCCATAATCATAAGAGAAGTTAAAATTCCATCGCCTGTCTGTGCATAGCGGCTGAAAATCACATGACCGGACTGCTCTCCGCCGATGCTGTATCCGTTTTCCATCATGTTTTCCGCTACATATTTATCGCCTACTGCTGTCTGCTCATAGGAAATTCCTTCCCTTTCAAAAGCTTTATAAAGTCCCATATTTGACATTACAGTTGTAACAACAGTATTTCCCTTTAATTTACCCTGCTCTTTTAAATATTTTCCGCAGACATAAAGAATTTTATCTCCATCAATGACATTTCCTCTGTGGTCTACTGCGATACAACGGTCTGCATCTCCGTCATAGGCAAAACCTATATCAAGACCTTTCTCCACCACAAAACGCTGCAACTCTTCAATATGAGTAGAACCACAGCCTTCGTTAATGTTTGTTCCGTCCGGCTCATTATGAATCACGTAAGTTTTTGCCTGAAGAGCCTCAAATACACTTTTTGCAATAGCGGAAGATGAACCATTGGAACAGTCAAGACCAACTCTCATTTTTTTGAAATCACGGCTTGGAATAGAAATCAGATAACCAATATAACGATTTCTTCCGGAAGCAAAGTCTACCGTTCTTCCAATCTCTTCTCTTGCAGCAAGCGGAAGCTCCTCTATTTCTCCGTCAAGATATGCCTCAATTCTCTCTTCGATTTCTTTCTCAATCTTCTGTCCGTTTCCGTTGAGAAGTTTGATTCCATTGTCATAAAAGGGATTGTGACTTGCCGAAATCATAATTCCGCAATCAAAATCTTCTGTCCGAACCGCATAGGAAACGCTTGGCGTTGTCGTTACATGAAGAAGATAAGCATCTGCCCCGGAAGCTGTAAGACCAGCCACCAGCGCATACTCAAACATATAGCTGCTTCTTCTTGTATCTTTACCAATAACAATTTTTGCTTTATGCTCTCTTCCATAATACCAGCCTACATAGCGGCCTACTTTAAAAGCATGGTCAACTGTAAGCTGCACATTTGCTTCTCCACGGAAACCGTCCGTTCCAAAATATTTTCCCATAATGATTTCTCCCTCGCTTGAAAAAATTTTGTTTTATTTCAAAGTCATATTACCACACTTGAGAGAATTTGTCACATCATTCTTTTTTTTTGCACAATATTTCCTTTAATCGTATAAGCCGTCCGGATACACACCAGCTTCTGTCAGCGCGCGGAACGCTGCCATCACGGTCTCTTTATCCTCCTGATAAGTCACACCAAACCATTCGTCCTTTGTTTCCAGTACGTCTACCCGGGCTTTTCCAGACTGAATCAGACGGTCAACAAGCTCCGGCAGAAGATATTCTTTCTTAATATCTCCCGGCTCAATCCCAGCCAGAAACTCTTTGAATCCAGCTTCCAGAGTTTCCATAAATGTAGGTGTCAGCCCCCACATATTCATAGATACAAGGCTTTTTGTATCAAGAACCTGAGACGTTCCGTCTTCCTTCCGCTCCTCTGCACCTGTTTCTGTCTTATATATATTGTGTGTCTCTGCCACGCCTGTAAGCTGACCGTTCTCAATATGGCAGATTCCCCTTGTTACGCTTCCATTGTCGCTCAGTGTATTTCCAAGACGGAAACCAGCCATACAAATATGAAGCTTTCCATCTTCCGGCTGCTCACTTACAAGATAATCATGTACTTTTACATATGCTTCTTTTCCATAGTAATCGTCTGCGTTAATCACTGCAAACGGCTCATCAAGAACTTTTTTTGCTGCCAGAACTGCATGACCGGTTCCCCACGGTTTTGTACGTCCGTCCGGAACAGAAAATCCCTCCGGAATATCTTCCATATCCTGGAACGCATATGCTACTTCTGTGATTTTCTCAATTCTTTCTCCGATTACTTTACGGAACTCCTCCTCAATATCCTTGCGGATAATGAAAACAACTTTGTTAAAGCCTGCTTCCAGCGCATCACGAATGGAATAATCCATGATAATTTCGCCTTTTGGTCCTACAGGCGCAAGCTGCTTGATCCCCTTTCCAAAGCGAGTTCCCATTCCTGCTGCCATAATAACGAGTGCTGTTTTTTTCATTTTCATATTTTCCTTTCTGTTTTTATGGAATTTCCACGTGCGATATGTAAGGATTTCTCCTTTTTATTTCCATTAGTTCTTATGATACTATATGTATTTATAAACTGCAACTGAAAATTACGCCGGAAAAAGTCCAGTATAAACAGAAACATTGCTTTTATTTTATAAATTCCGCCGGATTTTCAAATACATGCTGTGCTGCAATAGCTGCCGCCCCTACAAGAATAGGATTTTCCGGTATTTCGTTTAATTCTACCTGAAGATTGTCCCAGATAATTGGACGAACACGTTCCTGTATTTTGCTTTTAATTTTCATTAGCATATATTCCCCACCGATTTCTGCAAGGCTGTCTCCTATAATCACAAGCTCCGGGTTTAACTGATTAATGACGTTTATAATGCCAACTGCCAAATATTCACACATTTTATCAAATTCTTCTTTTACAAGATTGTCTCCTCTTTCTATTGCTTCTTTTAATACATCTTGAGTCAGGAAGCCTTTCTTTTTGTATGATTCCCGAACCCAGGATTCTTCTCCCTTTGCCAGACGAGCCCGTATGTTTTTCTTAAAAACGAGCATGGAGCAGTACATTTCCAAGCACCCATAATTTCCACATTCGCACCGTGGTCCACAATAATCAATAGTCGTATGACCGATTTCTCCTGCAATCCCCAAAGCTCCCTTTAAAAGCATTCCATTTGAGATAATTCCGCAGCCAATTCCCTGCCCGGCTACAATATAAGCCATATCCTTTCTTGAAAGACTTTTTTCATAATTCCATAACTGAGCAAATGCTCCTGCATTGGCATCATTTTCAATATAAACCGGGATGCTGAAATCCTCCTGTAAAAGAGAGCTGATCGGACTTCCGTCCCAGCCAACCAGATTTGTAACAAACACAACCTCGTCTCCATCTATTTTATACGGTCCCGGCACAGCAACTCCAACAGCCAATGTCTGAAACTCCTGCTGATGAGTCTCTATCATATGACGAATTTCGTTTTTGATCCGTTTTATACTTTCCGACACAGAATCTGTTTCTTCCATTTTAAAGTACCTTGTTTCGTGTATTTCTCCCGAAAGCCCAATCAGACTCACTCCAAAATATTCTCTTGTGACCATAACTCCCGCTACGCCAAATTTCTCGCCGTTGATGCGGATTCCGATGGATCTGCGTCCCTTGTTTCCACTTAAAAGTCCGTCTTCCACCACAATACCAAGCTCAATCAGTTCTTTCACAATGTTGGTAATTGTTGCTCTCTGCAATCCGGAAAGCTTTGCAATTTCTGCTCTTGATGCAAGCTTTTCCTGTCGCACAAGCCTTAATACAAGCGTGCGGTTAATTTTCTGCTGTTTTTCCTGATTAATACTTTTTTCTGTTGCCATTAAATTCCCCCTTACCTGCAAACAGGGCGCTGCACACCTGTACAGCACCCTGTCGTCATCGTTTTATTTCATTTCCAGCCCTGTCTGGGTAGATGGATTTGTCTCTGCTAACGCATCTTCATATAACATATAATAAGCTGCAGCAGACCATGAGAAATTCTTCGTGTGAAGTCCTTCTCCTGTAACCGGATTATAGTTTTCGTGAATTGGACCATCTGTCAGCACACCTTCTGCTCCATCAAAAAGCTTATAAGCAAGTTCGGTTGCTTCTTCTTCATATCCGTAGTTCTGAAGCGCTTCCACTCCATATAATGCCTGATCCAGCCATACTGGTCCTCTCCAGTAACGAGATGGGTTAAATTTATCGTTGTCAAAAGAGGCTGTTGGCATCGGAACTCTCAGATTAAACTTTCCTTCGTCCATCATATTGTCCTTTACCTTCTCCGCTCTGTCTGCAGGAGCCAGTTTAGCCCAGAGAGGCATCCAGCCTTCTGTTCCTTTTCCTCTGTTTGTCAGAATCTTCTTCTCAGAACCATCCTCGTTAATCTGTAAGTCATAGTAGAAGCCAGTTTCTTCATCCCACATATTTGTATTGATATATTCTGCAAGTTTCGCTGCTTCTTCTTCATATTTTGCAGCATCCTCTGTTTTTCCAAGTTCCTCAGCTATAGATTTAAGGAAACCTTTTTCTGCATAAAGCATTGCGTTCAAATCAACAGATTCCTGATTCAGGGAGTAACCAACTACTTCTCCCTCTGCATTTTTATTTTCATATACAAGTACGCCTATATCATCTGGTCCGTTTCCTTCCTGATCAAAACGTGTTGCGTTATCCATGCCGCTTTCCCATGCTGCTGCTTCAATGATGTTTTCCACGTTTAATAACGGTTTACCATCTTCATCTTTCAGGATATTTCCATCTTCATCTTTCTGATAATGTGCTTTATGAACCATGCCGCCATATTCTGCAACACCATTCTGGTCTGTATCACGGTTAGTATACCACCAATCGTGATATGCCGTCAACTTAGGATACATTTCCTCAAGGAATGCTTTGTCGCCGCCTTCCTGATATGTTTTCCATACACCCCATGCAGCAAGAGGCGGTTTTGAATTGCGGTAATTTCCGGAATTTTCTCCATAGCTAAAGCAATCAATAATAGTTCCTGCATCCTGTGGACGTTCCGGATCATCTTCCTGAATCTGGTAATCAAACATACAACGGATTCCATCTGCTGCAAGCTGCGGATCAAATCCAGCAACACCAGCCGCATTTTTCCATGTATCCCAGCCCCACACGCCAATAAATCCAGAATATGACATGGATGGAATTAAACCACTGTGTTTAAATTTTCCTGCCGGACTTCTCCAGTTTGTAACGAGAGTTTCCATTGCTTTTACTGCAGCATTTTTATACGGTTTTGCAACACCATCTTCTTTATCAAATGTTTTATCTAAATATCCCTGCCATCTTGTACGGTTATCCTCAAAAGGCTTTTCCGGATCTGCAAAAAATGTTTTTACAATTTCTGCTTCTTTTGCAGCCTCTTCTTCTGTAAATGTGTAACTTTCTGCTGTATAAGTTACATATGGCGTTCCTTTTTCGATTGTAATCGGTTTTGTTGCCTTAGACACATAACTCATTTTATCTTCAGAGAGTTCTGTAGATACTTCTTCGTTATGGCGAATTGTATACTTTGTTTCTTCAGTTGTTGTCCAGGCATCTGAATATTCTTTAAATCCTACCTGAACTCCATTTTCAGAGTCTTCCAGTGTGGCATTTGTAGGATAAGATTCTCCCCATGCCTGATTTTCTGCAAATAATTTTCCTTCCCATGCAACATCAAGAACAAGAGGTTCATCTGAATAATTCTCGATTGTTGTGCGGACATAATTTGTCCTGTTACTTGCAAATATCAGCTCTAATGTTACTTTGTACTCATCACGCTCTTCATAATACTGCATTAATTTTCCTGGATAATATGCAACGTATGGCCATCTTGCATCTGCCAGATTAATTTCTTCCCCGTTTGCCTTTGTTAATTTTAAACGGCTAAGACAGTCCGACAAATTCATACCTGTATCCTGTCCAATAATCTGAGGTCCTGCAAATCCACCATATGAATCAAGATCATCAAGTGCATGCAAATAATATCCGTGCCATGCTCCCATATCAGAAAATACATTGTACTTATCTGTTGCATAGTGAGAATACAATGTTTCATCTAACCTTGCTGTTGCATCCAAAACATTTGCAAAATCTTCCTGTGTGTAAAGAGATTCAGCCTGAACATTCACGCTTCCTACCATTCCTGCTGTCATGCAGGCAGCCATAAGAAGGCTGATTTTTTTATGTATTTTTTTTCTCATACCCGTCTCCTTGTTATCCATTGATGTTTTCTGTTACGCACTAAATAATCGATTATTAGTTTATTAGATTTATTTGTCAATTAGATTAACGAATCTAAAATTAGTATATGTCCTATCACTTATATTGTCAACACTTTTTGTTTTTTTCGTCATTTTAGTCATATTTTATATCTTATTTTTGTGCACTTTTCACAGAACCAAATTTCCAGAACTGCGGAAAGACCAAGGCAGACGAACAAAAACTCGCTTAATTTTTATCAAAATATATAATGGTCTTTATTTGCGCTACCAATGTTGAATTTAATTTTCACGAAAGATATAATGGTTCATGTAGATTGACCATAGGAGAAACAAGATGGAAAATGATTTTGCTTTAGTAAAAGCTAAATTTATCGAAAACTATAAGCTTGCCAGACCAATTATGACAATTTTAGGCGACGAGGTACGACAGGAAATCTTATTGACTCTCATTGAGGCTGGAGGAATGGGCGGTATTCGAGTTGGAGATATTCAAAAGAAAAGCCATGTTTCCCGTTCAGCAGTATCCCATCATCTTAAAGTATTACTGGATGCAAACATTATCTGTATGCGGCGAGAAGGAACAAAGAATTATTATTACATTGACTTTAAGGATTCAACTGTTAAACCAGTTATCCTGTTCTGGCAACAAGTTGAACCTATGTTAAAGCTTTGTATTAAAGAACGAGAAAGGCGGCTATAAACATGAAAGTACACGCTATTTATTTTAGTCCGACAGGCAGTACAGAAAAAATTGTGAAAGTAATTGCAAATGAATTCGGGAACTATCATGAATTTGATTTGAGCAAAAGAGAACAGGATTTTCACCAAAACTTTTCCCAAGATGATGTTTGCATTATTGGTGTTCCCTCCTACGGCGGCAGAGTTCCGTCTGTTACCTTGGAACGGATGAAAAATTTCCAGGGAAACAATGCCAAAGCGGTGCTGGTTGTATCTTATGGCAACAGGGCTTATGATGATACTGTCAGAGAACTTACAGAATTTGTTGAAAACAAAGGTTTCTGCTGTGCAGCAGCGATTACAGCTGTTGCTGAGCACTCCATTATGCACCAGTTTGCAACAGGACGTCCAGATGAATCCGATCAGAAAGAGCTGGCACAGTTCGCGAAAAAAATACTGGACAAAATAAATAATGGCACAAACTGCGGAAAACTGAATGTACCTGGTAATTTTCCCTATCGGGAATATAAAGGTGTTCCCTTAAAGCCCAAAGCCGGAGGGAAATGTACAAGTTGCGGTCTTTGCGCCAGATTGTGCCCGGTTGGGGCTATTCCATTGGATAATCCAAAAAAGACAGATAAAAGCCTGTGTATATCCTGTATGCGCTGTATCAACCTCTGTCCCAATGACGCCCGAAAGGTCAATTCTCTTTTAGTAAAAGTTGCATCGAAAAAAATGCATTCAGCTTGCGAAAGTAAAAAACAAAACGAACTTTTCATTTGATATAAGTATATAAAAGCAGCCAAAAAATATCGCCAGCCATAACCCGGCTGGCGATACAAAATTTATTATTTTTTATTGTCCTCTTGACAGGCAACACACTACTAAGACTAACTGTTTTGCAAAAATTGCAATCCATAATCATAGCTCTGCATATTTTAGTTATATTAAGGTTGCACATATAATGCCAATTACACCAATAGCCAAAAATAACAGTCCAACACCTGCTGATTTTTTACGCTTTTCTAATTCTTTTGAGTTGCTTTCGCTCATATTTACAATAGGGTATTTTCTCCTTCCGATCAGATACATAAGTAAGCTACCTGAATTATTCCCACTCATTGTAAACACTCCCCAAAATTTAGGGTGCTTTAATCCTCTGGCTGTTGCGTCTATAACAGTCATATGATAAATCTGAAACACAACACAAAACGCTCCTACAAGTGCAACTGCTCCACAAATCACCGCTAAAACTATGTTCAAATCCATAACAAAATATCCTCCTTAAAATCTTTTGATTATCTGGTGAAGCAATGCTGATGAAGTGATAACCATAAGACAAAATATTCCAACTAAGAAATAACGGTTATCGGGAATAAACATATTTAATGTTATCAGCAATGCTACGACAATGATATTTACAATAATTGCCCATATCATTTTTTTGTTGCTTTTTACAACATTTGTACTTTCTTCTAAATGTTCAATCATTTTTTCATCACCCTTTAGCAATACGTCAAGACTTATAGAATATAGATTGCTCAACTCTATTACACTGATAATGTCTGGGTAAGATTTTTCATTTTCCCAGTTTGAAATTGTCTGTCTTGATACATTGATTTTTTCTGCAACATTTTCTTGTGTCATTCCAGACTGTACTCGTGCATTTTTAAGTTTCTTACCTATTTCCATATTCCGATTGCTCCTTTCGGTATCATTGTCATATATTGCCCCTTAAATGTCTATCCAACATCTTTTACATAGCCTTTTTTTCTTGTCAAAATTATTTTACATAGCTTAAATACGGCTCTTTTGGCTCCGTCCGGTATTACTTGCATTCTGCACTTCCTTGATGCAAAATCTATTCCTCACTACCAATATTTTCTTCCACTGTTTCTATAAATTCCAGGGCTTGATATTCCTGTTTTAATTCCCGCAGCAATTCTTCCTCGCTTGGTAAATACAATTTATATTTTGACGCAAAAATCTGTATTTCATTTTCAGGTAACATATACTTAACTACAGATTCACTTTTATCTGCACACAAAACAATACCAATCGGTGGATTATCCCCTTCATTCATAAGTTCTCGTTCATAATAATGAACATACATCTGCATCTGTCCTAAATCCTGATGTGTTAAGTCCCCAACTTTTAAATCTATCAAAACAAAACATTTTAAAATGTAATTATAAAATACAAGGTCAATTCTAAAATGCCGTCCATCAAATGTTATTCTTTCCTGTCTTGCGACAAATGAAAATCCTCTACCAAGTTCCAAAAGAAACTTCTGTACATGTGTAATTAGCGCTTGTTCTAAATCACTTTCATAAAAATCATCATTCGGAGTCAGCCCAAGAAATTCTAATATATATGGATCACGGATGACATCTTCGGGTTTCTTCGTCGGCTCTAACGTCTGTATTTCCTGTGCAACCTGCTCCCTATTTTTACTTGATAATAGCCTTTCATAAAAGAAAGAATTTATCTGACGTTCAAGCTGTCTTGTACTCCATTGAGACTTTACAGCTTCCTGCATATAAAATTCTCGTGCTTTTTCATTCTCTACTCGCATCAGAAGCCGATAATGTGTCCAACTCAATTCGCTACGCAATGCGTAGCCATTTGGAAACGTTAAATAAAACTGCCGCATATTTTTCAAGTTTGCAACGGTAAATCCTTTTCCAAAATCCTGAGTCATTTGCTTTGATAATTCTTTCAATAACCCCACCCCATACTCAGCCTTTTCATTACCGCCTTGTTCTTCAATGATTGATTTTCCTATACCTAAAATTCTTCTACTGCATTAGGAGCATCTTACATCGGCAAGCCCAAATCCCTTTTTTTGTGAGAAAGCAAGACAACCGTCTCCACATGCACAGTCTCACAGAACTGGTCCACACAGCAGGCTCTCTCCA
>JAUNAX010000157.1 GCA_030527365.1 Eubacteriales bacterium
TTTTTGATATTCTCGGACCGGTAATGATCGGTCCTTCCAGTTCTCATACCGCAGGCGCAGCCCGAATTGGACTTATCACACGCACACTCCTTGGAAAGCCGCCTGTCCGGGCTTCCATTCTTCTTCACGGTTCTTTTGCAAAAACATATAAAGGTCACGGCACAGACAAAGCGATCGTTGCCGGGATTCTCGGAATGCAGGCGCACGATGAGCGAATTCGCTTTTCCCTTGAGGAAGCGGAAAAAGAAGGACTTCTTGTGGAAATCCACACAGCAGACCTTGATGATGCCCACCCCAATACAGCAGAGATTACTCTGGCTTCCGAAGACGGAACTACAGTATCTCTCCGCGGAAGCAGTATTGGCGGCGGAAATATTATGGTGACAAAGGTAAACGGTATGGACGTTTCCCTTACAGGTCAGCATACTACCCTGATCGTACTTCATAAAGACACGCCAGGAACCATTGCTGCTGTCACAGAGCTTATGGCAGATTGCGGTGTGAATATCTGCAATTTCCGTCTTTCCAGGCAGACAAAGGGCGGACAGGCTGTTATGACCATCGAAATTGACGGCTGCTCTGACTCTTCTTTGAATGACAAAATCAGCCGACTTCCAAATATTTACTCAAGCACTATGCTTTTGCCCATTTAACAGGAGGTTTTTATGGACTTAAATTATTATTCAATACATGAACTTTTAGACAGCGCAAAAAAAGAAGGACTTCCTCTCTCCTCTCTCGTTCTCACACAGCAGGCAGAGCAACTGGAACTTACTGAAGAAGAAGTATATAACAAAATGCGTGAAAATTATCTTGTCATGCACGCTTCTATCGAACCGGGATGTAATCCGGATCTTCGCAGTACAAGCGGACTTACCGGCGGAGATGCCTACAAAATGAAATGTGCGGTAGAACAGAAAAAAAATCTTACGGGGTCTCTTCTGGGAGGAGCTCTTTACCGTGCCCTTGCCGTCTCCGAACTGAACGCCTCTATGGGACGAATTGTAGCAGCTCCAACAGCCGGAAGCTGCGGAATTGTTCCCGCCGCTATTCTTACAATGGAAGAAATGTATCATCTTTCTGAAAAAGAATGCGTCATGTCTCTTTTTACAGCCTCCGCTGTAGGAATGGTCATCGCAAACAATGCTTCTCTCGCAGGAGCAGAAGGCGGCTGTCAGGCAGAATGCGGTTCTGCTGCGGCAATGGCTGCAGCAGCTGTTGTGGAACTTGCAGGCGGCACTACTGATATGATCGATTCTGCTGTTGCCATTACCCTGAAAAATATTCTCGGTCTTGTATGTGACCCGGTTGCAGGGCTTGTGGAAATCCCCTGCATCAAAAGAAACGCTTCTGGTGTTGCAGGCGCTTTCGTAGGCGCAGAGCTTGCCCTTGCAGGAATTACAAGCGCCATTCCTGCCGATGAAGTCATTATTACCATGAAAAAAGTAGGAAATGCCATGCCTGCCACACTTCGCGAAACTGCAGAAGGCGGACTTGCCGCCACACCTACAGGAAGAAAGCTTTTTGAGCAGGTCTTCGGAAAACCATGCAGTCATAAAACCTGCGGAATCTAAATTTCTCCATAAAAAAATCCTGTGCCGGATTTTTCTCCATGCACAGGATTTTTTATTCTGTATAAATTTTCCCCTTTTTCATATACATATCTTAAAAGAAAATATGCGAGGCTTTTATGAAATATCTTTTTCGTCGGCTTGCCCGCTCCCGAACCCTTCTTATCCTTGCAGCCGCCTATATAATCGGAGCCGGTGCCGGAAATCTTTACAGCTTCCTTCACTCCGAATCTGAAACAGTGGAAACATCTGCTTCCTCCGCAAGCTGGGGACTGAGCTTTCAGGAAGAAGGAAAACGCCCTGTAGGAAACGCCTCTGTGGAAGAACTTGCTCAATACGATGCTTATTTTGCAGAAAATACAGAAGAAAAAGTTCTCTATCTTACCTTTGACTGCGGCTATGAAAATGGAAATATGCCCGTAATCCTGGATGCGCTCAAAAAACATCACGTTCCCGCCACCTTTTTCGTAGTAGGAAATTTCATTAAAGACAACCCGGAGCTTATCAAACGCATGATTCAGGAAGGGCACATTGTTGGAAATCACACCCTTACCCACCCGGATATGTCTTCTATCTCTTCTGTAGAATCTTTCCAGAAAGAACTTTCCGGCGTGGAAAAACTCTATGAAGATTTAACCCACACTCCCATGACAAAATTTTACCGTCCTCCCCGCGGAATATACAGCAGAGAAAATCTTTCTATGGCAAAAGACCTCGGATATAAGACCTTCTTCTGGAGTCTTGCCTATGTAGACTGGTATGAAGATAAACAGCCCACAAAGGAAGAAGCTTTTAATAAACTCTTAAGGCGTATTCATCCGGGAGCTATCGTCCTTCTTCACAGCACTTCCAAAACAAATGCTGAGATTCTGGACGAACTGCTCACAAAATGGGAAGAAATGGGTTATACTTTCCGTTCCCTGACAGAACTTGTTAAAAATTAAGCTTTAAAGGTTCTTTTTCGTCTTCGTCCAGCCAGGAAACGGTCTCCCATATTCTCTGTCCGTTATTAGACTGAGGTGCTCCCGGCGTACTTCTTCCGTTTTCTACATAGGATTTCAGAATATTGCGAAGCTCCCCTGCAAGTTCTTTATGCTCCTCAATTACATTTTTCCGCTCACTAATATCATCGGAGAGATCATAAAGCTGAAATCTTGGAAGGCTTTCATCTTTCGTTCCGGAGACAGGTTCTGACCAGCCTCCAGATCCCTGACACATTTCCAGTTTGAAATTTCCTCTCCTTATAGATAAGGAACCGTCAATACTCTGATGTACAATATCCTTTCGAACCTCATCTCCTTCCGGCTCCTTCCAGAGAGGCAAATTACTCACACTGTCCTCTCCACAGTTGTCCGGAAGGGAAACTCCCAGTATTTCCGCCATTGTCGCCATGAAATCAGAAAGACATACGATCTTTTCACAGACTTTTCCGCCTTTCAGTTCCTCCGGCCACTGAACAATAAGCGGGATTCTGTGACCGCCTTCATAAATATCAGATTTTGTTCCGCGGAAAACATAGCTTGGATTATGTCCCTTTTCTTCCAGTTCCTTATAATCTGCTGAAGGGGAGCAACCGTTATCTGAAGTATAAATTACAATCGTATTATCATAAAGACCTGTCTCTTTTAGCTTTTCTGTTACCCTTCCCACTACATCGTCGCAGTGAAGAACAAAATCGCCATATTCATTTGTTCCTGATTTTCCCTGAAATTCTTTTCCCGGAAGAATTGGTGTATGAGGCGCCGGCATTGGAAAATAAATAAAGAAAGGTGTTTCCCCGTTCTTATTTTTTTCTATTTCCTGTGTTACCTTTTCTGTCAGCTCGTCCAGAACATTCTCGTGATGAAAATGCGCACCTGTCGGTCCTTTTCTCCAAAATTTTTTCCCTCTGCTCTGTGTTTCATGATCCGGCACTTCTGTAAAATGGTCATTTTCTATATAAACATAAGGCGGCATATCGAGAGAACCGCTGATTCCATAATAATAATCAAACCCGTTGCTCACAGGTGAGCGCGCAATGCGTCCCTTATAGTCTACGCCGCTACAGGCGTCAAAATCCGGCACTTCCTGGAAATCCGGCGTTTTGGTAAAACTCATTCCAAGATGCCATTTTCCGATCATTACCGTACGGTATCCATTTTCCTTAAAAAGATTTGCTACTGTTTTCCTGCCTTCCTCTATAAGAGGCTCTGAATACCCTCCCATTACTGAGGATTTCAATCTGGAACGCCAGTTGTATCTTCCTGTAAGAATACTATACCTGGAAGGCGTGCACACAGCGGAAGAAGAATGTGCATCTGTAAACTTTACCCCGTTTTTGCATAAAGCGTCAAGGTGAGGCGTCTCAAAAGGACATGTTTCATTAAATGCACGAATATCTCCAT
>JAUNAX010000158.1 GCA_030527365.1 Eubacteriales bacterium
AGGAGGAAATTATGGAAAAAAAGATGCAGCAAATGAAAGAGCTTGTGGAACTGCTAAACAGGGCAGGAAAGGCGTATTATCAGGAAGACAGGGAAATCATGAGCAATCTGGAGTACGACCGTCTTTACGACCAGCTGGAAAATCTGGAAAAAGAAACAGGAACCGTTCTGGCAAACAGTCCTACTGTAAACGTAGGGTATGAGGTTCTGGAACAGCTTCCAAAAGAAGAGCACGAAAGCCCCATGCTGTCTCTTGATAAGACAAAGGACAGAGAAGTGCTCCGGGAATTTATGGGAGAACATAAGACGCTGTTGTCCTGGAAACTGGACGGACTTACGATTGTTCTCACCTATGAAGAGGGAGAGCTTGTAAAAGCAGTTACAAGAGGAAACGGTGTTGTGGGAGAGGTAATCACAAATAATGCCCGTGTATTTCAGAATATTCCTTTGAAAATTTCCTATAAGGGAAGGCTTGTTCTCCGGGGGGAGGCGATTATCACATACTCGGATTTTGAAAAAATCAATGGGGCGATAGAAGATGTGGAGGCAAGATATAAGAATCCGAGAAATCTCTGCAGTGGTTCTGTGCGCCAGTTAAACAGTGAAATTACAGCAGGACGCCATGTGAAATTTTTTGCTTTTTCTCTTGTGAGTGCCCAGGATGTGGATTTTCATAATTCCAGAGAGGAGCAGTTTCTGTGGCTGAAAAACCAGGGATTTGACACAGTGGAATACCGGGCTGTGACAGGAAAAACTCTGGACGGAGCAATGGAATATTTTGAAAAAGCAGTAGAGACGAATGATTTTCCCTCAGATGGGCTTGTCGCTCTTTACGATGATATTGCTTATGGGGACTCTCTTGGAAGAACTGCAAAATTTCCGAGAAATGCCTTTGCTTTTAAATGGGCAGATGAAATAAAGGAGACAACGCTGGTGGAAATGGAGTGGAGTCCGTCCAGAACGGGGCTCATTAATCCGGTTGCTATTTTTGAGCCTGTGGAGCTGGAAGGAACGACAGTGAGCCGTGCCAGCGTTCATAATATAAGTATTGTAAAAGAGCTGGCGCTTGGGATTGGAGATACCATCCGTGTCTATAAGGCAAATATGATCATTCCTCAGATTGAAGAAAATCTTACAAGAAGCGGCTCGCTTGTGATTCCGGATCACTGTCCTGCCTGCGGGGAGGAAGCGAAGATTCGTTGTGAAAATGAGGTGGAAGCGCTTTATTGTACAAATCCGGAGTGTCCGGCAAAAAAAATAAAGGCGTTTACTCTTTTTACAAGCAGAGACGCCATGAATATTGACGGACTTTCTGAGGCAACTCTGGAAAAGTTTATTGCAAAAGGCTTTATTCATGAATTTGCAGATGTTTTTGAGATTGAAAAATACAGAGATGAGATTGTGACAATGGAAGGATTTGGAGAGAAATCTTTTCAAAATCTTCTGGAAAGCATTGAAAAAGCGAAAGATACCACCTTGCCGAAGGTGATTTACAGCCTTGGGATTGCCAATATCGGTCTTGCAAATGCAAAAGTGATCTGTCGCCATTTTGACAACGACATAGAAAAAATCCGTTGTGCAGATGTGGAGGAAATCAGCGCCATCGACAGTATTGGACCGGTAATTGCAGGAAATTTAAGCTCTTATTTTAAAAATGAGGAAAATAACAGAAAACTTTCAAGGCTTCTGTCCTGTCTGCACATCAGGCAGGAGGAAACAGCAGGAGCGCAGATCCTTGCAGGCTTAAACTTTGTAATTACAGGAAGTGTGGAGCATTTTGCGAACAGAGGTGAGGTAAAAGAACTGATTGAGTCCCTGGGCGGAAAAGTAACCGGCTCAGTGACGGGAAAAACAAACTATCTGATCAACAATGACAAAGCGTCCAATTCTTCAAAAAATAAAAAAGCAAAAGAGCTGGGAATTCCTATTTTATCAGAAACAGATTTTTTAAAACTGGCAGGACAGGAACAGGAGGATTAAAAATGCCGATTAAAATACAGAAAGATCTTCCGGTCAGGGAGATCCTGGAAAAAGAAAATATATTTGTGATGGATGAAAATCGGGCAATCCATCAGGATATACGCCCCATTCAGATTTTAATCCTGAATCTGATGCCCTTAAAAGAGGAGACGGAGCTTCAGCTTCTCCGCTCTCTTTCCAACACACCGCTGCAGGTGGATGTGACTTTTATGGCGGTGGAAAGCCATGAATCAAAAAATACTTCCATGAGTCATCTGAATCAGTTTTATAAGATTTTTCCTGAAGTGAGGGAAAAGCGATTTGACGGAATGATCATTACAGGCGCGCCTGTGGAGAAGATGGAATTTGAGGAGGTAGATTACTGGCAGGAGCTGACGGAGATCATAGACTGGTCAGAGAGCCACGTAACTTCTACGATTTATCTCTGCTGGGCTGCCCAGGCAGGACTTTATTATCATTATGGATTGAAGAAGCGTATGCTGGAACAGAAGATGTTCGGGCTTTTCTGGCATAAGGTAATGAATCGGAAAATTCCCCTTGTAAGAGGTTTTGACGATGTGTTTCTTGCGCCGCATTCCAGACATACGGAAGTTCCTATAGAAGATATTCATGCCTGTAAGGCACTTACTGTTCTTGCAGAGTCTGAGGAGGCGGGGCTTTTTCTTGCTATGGCAGACGGAGGCAGAAAAATTTTTGTTATGGGACATCCGGAGTATGACAGGGTAACTCTTGACGGGGAATATAAAAGAGATTTAAGTAAAAATCTTCCTATTGAAATTCCGAAAAATTATTATCAGAATGACGACTCCAGCAACCGTCCTCTCCTTACCTGGAGAGCCCATGCCAATAACCTTTACACAAACTGGCTGAATTATTATGTTTATCAAAGTACGCCGTATGATCTGGAAGGAACACCGTTTCTCAATAAATAAAATTTTATAAAAAATGCACAAAAAAGTCTGAAAAAGTTCACAGATTATTGAGAAAAACTGGGTTTGCAAAATAAGAAACTTTCTGCTATAGTAAAGTTCAGTTGGGGTAATTGAAAGCTATATATTTTAAGAAAGTAGAGGGAAATAATGCGTAAAAAATCTCATATATTGTTAGCAAGGTATCTGGCAGATCAGATGGAGGTATCAGAAAGCCTTCAGTCTCACAGAAAGGCATTTTGCCTGGGCAGTATTTTGCCGGATATTCGTCCATCTTTTCTCACAAAGAAGCACGAGTTTTTTGGAACAATAGATGAAATTGAAGGTAAAATCACACGTCTTGTTGCGGTAGCACCTGAAGACAGAAATGAGAGAGTCTACTGGAGACAGTTTGGCGAAGTCATTCATTATATGGCAGATTATTTTACTTTTCCGCATAACAGAACATATACAGGAACATTGATTGAACATGGACAGTATGAGAAGGCATTAAAGAACGATTTGAAATCCTGCATTAAAAGCGGAGAAGCGGAGCGTCATGTAAAAGAAGCAATTTCTTTTGGCTGTCTTTCTGATCTGTTTACATACATCAGTGAGAGCCATGAACAGTATTTAAGAAAAACAAGAAATGTGGCAGAAGATATAGAATTTATTCTTGACGTATGCTTCCAGGTAATTCAGGGGATTTTTGTACTTTGTACCGGTGCAGCATATCAGCCCTGTCTGACTGCATAGACAATAAAAAATGAATATAAAAGAAAAATCAGAGAATCAGGTGCGTTTAGCCTGGTTCTTTTTTTAGAGATTTTGATCTTAAGGAAATAAAAAGAAAAATAAATAAAAAATAAAATTTGAATGAAAACAATACATGAAAGTTTTGAAATATTGATTTCAAATCCCAGGTATGTTACAATATAACAGGTTATAATTCAGGATTAAGATTTCAGCAGACCTTTATATAGGGGAGTAAAGGGATGTTCAAGGAAAGAAGGG